>JANXTU010000079.1 GCA_025352235.1 Fimbriiglobus sp. | reverse complement strand
CACACTTATCAACCATAAAACTTCTTTCTAAACCTATTGCAGCACCAATCCCTTCATCCCCAGCATCCTCTAAAAATCTTAAAACCCAAGCATCTAAATTAAATTCGCGGCGGGTTCCGAAGACTCCACCCGCCCTACTTTAGGAACGGTCCGCTTTCGTAGGTCATGCTCCGCATGACGCCGGGAGCATGACCTACGTGAATCTCAATCCGCGACGCGCTTCGTCAGGCCACCGTAATAATCGATCCGCCGGTCCCGGAAGAAGGGCCAATTCCGGCGGATTTCTTCCATCCACTTCCGGCTGCACGTCACCGTGAGGATCTCGTCCTTCGCCACGCCGCCGAGCTTCAACATCCGGCCGAAGGGATCGCTGACGAACGATTGCCCCCAGAATTCCAGCCCCTCGCCGACGAGCACTTCGTGGCCGACACGGTTCACCGCCCCGACGTAGACCCCGTTGGCGATGGCGTGGCCGCGCATGCTGGTTTCCCAAGCGCTGTGCTGCGCTTCGCCGTACTCGGCCTTCTCGCGCGGGTGCCAGCCGATGGCCGTGGGGTAGAAGATCACCTCGGCCCCCTGCAGTGCCGTCAGCCGCGCGGCCTCGGGGTACCACTGATCCCAACAGACAAGCGTGCCGACCTTGGCGTACTTGGTGTCGAAGACCTTCCAGCCGAGGTCGCCGGGGGTGAAGTAGTACTTCTCCAAGAACATCGGATCGTCCGGGATGTGCATCTTGCGGTAGATGCCGAGGAACGAGCCGTCGGCATCGTGGACGGTGCTCGTATTGTGGTACACCCCCGGCATCCGCTTTTCGAAAAACGACCCGATCACGACGACGCCGTGCAACTTCGCCGCGGCCCCGAGCCGATCCGTACTCGGCCCCGGCACCGGCTCCGCGAGATCGAACAGGTTGTAATCTTCGACCTGGCAGAAGTACGGACCCGTGAAGAGTTCCGGCAGGCAGACGATCTGCGCCCCGGCCTGGGCTGCTTCGCCGATGGCCGCCTCGGCCTTGCGCAGGTTCGTCTCGCGGTCGGCATCGCACGACATCTGCACGAGACCGATGGTGAAGGTGTCGGACATGGGTTGAATTCCGGGCGTGGGCGTTGTGAGAATTGTATCTGGACGGGCGACTCGCGGTTGCGGTGCGCCCATCTGGCGGCTAGGACACAGGCGAGCGTACGTGAATCCGCGCCGAGATTCCGATCTCCACTGGTGAACAAGCGAACAATCGCTATACTACCTCCCGTAACCCCGTTGGCCGCGGTATCGAACCATGCCGATCCCCGCCGGAATCAAAACGTACTCGGTCACGCAGGTGACGGCGGCTGTCAAAGGTCGGCTCGAAGAGCACTTCGCGGAGTTCTGGGTCGCCGGGGAGGTGACGGGTTTCAAGAAGCATCCGCCGTCTGGGCACATGTACTTCACCCTCAAAGATGCGAACTCTTTGCTGCCGTGCATTTTCAAAGCCGGCTTCAACAAGCGGATGAAGTACGAGCCGCGCGACGGCATGGAAGTCCTCTGCCGGGGCGGCTTGGTGGTCTTCGAGTCGAAGGGCATCTACCAGCTCGAAGTCCAGGAATTCGAGCCGAAGGGGCAGGGCGCGGCGGAGTTGGCCCTGCAGCAACTCAAAGACAAACTCCGGGCCAAGGGGTACTTCGACCCTGCCCGGCGGCGCCCATTCCCGGTCTTCCCCAAGTTCGTGGCGCTCGTCACCAGCGCCTCCGGTGCGGCCGTGCGCGACATGATCGAATCGATCTTGCAACGCTGGCCGCTCACGGGGATCGTCGTCCGCGATTGCCGGGTGCAGGGCCCGACGGCCCCCCAAGACATCGCCGAGAGTCTACGGTTGCTCTGCCGGCTTTCGAAGTCGGGGAAACTCAAACTCTGCGCCATCGTGCTCGGTCGCGGCGGCGGACCGACGGCGGATTTATCCGCGTTCAATGAAGAGATCGTCGCCGATGCCATCTACGATTCCAGCGTGCCGGTGGTCTCCGCCGTCGGCCACGAGAACGACGTGACCATCGCCGATTTGGTCGCCGACTTCCGCGCTCTGACCCCGACTGCCGCCATCGTGGCGCTCACCCGGCGCTGCTGCGACGACGTACTCTTCGACCTCGGGGAAACCGAGCGCCGGATGCGCGACGCGATCCTCGCCCGAATTCAACACGGCCGGCAGCGCGTCGAACAACTCGCCGAGCGGCCGGGGTTGCGGCGGCCCTTGGACCGCGTCCGATTGGCCGAGCAAAAAATCGGCGAACGCACCGCGCGGCTCGACCGCGCAACAAAACTGCTACTGAACCGCGGCGACGAAAAGCTCGCCGCGGCCGCGCAGCAATTGCAGGCCCTCAGCCCGCTCAACGTCCTCACCCGCGGCTACAGTTTGACCCAGCGCGATGGCAAGCTGTTGCGGGCGGCGTCCGAAGTCGCTGCGGGCGACATCCTCGAAACCCGACTGGCTGAGGGGACGATCTTCAGCCGCGTCCTCGGCCCGGTTCCCCCAGCCCCGGAAACGACCCATGGCCAGTGAAGCCCCGAAATTCGAAGCCGCGTTGGCCGAACTCGACGGCGTATTGCGTGATTTGGAAGACGGCACGACGACGCTGGAAGAAGCGCTCACGCGCTACGAGCGCGGCGTCGCCCTCGTGAAGCAGTGCTACGAGCAACTCCGCAACGCCGAGGTGCGCATCCGCCAATTGACGGGCCTGCGCGAAGACGGCAAGCCGAACCTACAGGTATTCGAGCACACATCTGCGGTGGAAGCCGTGAAGCCGAAGAAGCGGACGTCACCGGGCGACGGGGCGTACTGAAAGAAGCGTGCCGCGCACGATCTCAATTCTTGCCCTTGCGTCCATTCTTGTCGTTCTTATCGCCTTTGTCACCCGACGCGGCGAATGAACCGCCGGGTTGATAGCCGCCTCGGCCGCCTTTATCTTTGGCGTCGCCGAGGGACGTTTTCGTCCCGCGGAGCCATTCCTCCGCCGTCAGGAAGCCGTCGCCGTTGAGGTCGCGGTCCAAAAATTCCTCGACCAACTTGCCGGCGTTGCGCCATTCGTACAGGCTCACTTGCCCGTCTTCGTCTTTGTCGATCGATGCGTAGGGGAAATCTTTGGGCAGTTTGCCGAACCGGTAGACGACCGGCCGCACGGTTTCCGAGTCTTCGATTTTAGGATCGCCGCCACCGCTTCCCGGGCCGCCGGAGCCGCTCCATCCGCCGCTGCCGCCGCTGGGCGAGGCTGCGACCATAGTGGCGGAGTAAACTTTGAGTTCCGCGAGGTCGATGCTGCCGTCCTTATTCGTGTCGATCTGGTCAAAGTACGGGAGGAGCATCTGCGTTTCGTCTTTGGTAATCTTGCCGTCTTTGTTGCGGTCGATGCGTTGGAAGAGGTTCTCGGGATCGCCCCAGAGACTCATCCCGCGACCGCCGCCTTGGAATCCACCGCCTTGATAGCCGCCGGGGGGCATCGATCCCGGGCCACCCATGCCGCTCGGTTTCTCGTCGCCACCGACGGAGATCACCGTGGGGGTGCCACCGCCGGGGACGGGAGCCACCGGACTGCCGGGGATCGGGCCCCCGGGGCCGGCCGTCCGCGCGGCCCGCTGGGCCATGGCCGTTTGGAACATCGTCTTCGTGAGGATGCCGTCGGGCGGCATTTGGCCCCCGCCCATTTGCACCATCATTTTCGCTTGGGCGTTTTTGTTTAGGTCGATGCTATCGGACCCGCCGCTCATGCGCTGCCAGAGCATTTCCGGATCCATCTGGGGGCGACCGCTTCCGCCGCCACCACCGCCTGGGAACCCACCGCCGCCATAGGGGGACCCACCACCACCGCCTGGGAACCCACCACCGCTGCCGCCTCGGTCGCGCTGGGCCATCAGTTCGGTCGGGGCGAGCGCCGCAGACATGCTGAAGAATCCGAGTACAAGCCAGTTGTTGCGCCGCATGGGATTCGCCCGGTGAAGGTGGGGATCTTCTTCACGCAATTATAAGGGATCAGTTCGCCGGGGACACGTGGAACTCCCCAGGTCTCATCTCCTTCTAATGTCCGGTTTCGGTGACGTGTCGGGCTTTTCGGATTATCTCTTGGGAAGTCGGTGTGCGTGAGCTATATCTTGGAGTGTTCCGCGGCGGTCATCGAGATGTCATGAATCCGATTTTGTTCGCATGCCCCCAGTGTTCCCAGAGCCTCGCGGTCGCCCCGGATGCAGCCGGTCGCGCCGTGACTTGCCCGCACTGTCAACGGGCGGTTCCCGCGCCGATGCCAGTCGCGGGTGCCGCCGACCAAGGGCCCGACTTCACCGAGACCCTCCGCAAAGCCCGCGAAGCGACCGATAGCATTTTCAACGACCAAGACGACGACGAGGACAGCCTCTTCGGCGGGATCGATCCGCCGCGGAAACCGATCGTCCCTCCGATGATCCCGGGTTCGACCACGCCCCTGCG
>JANXTU010000027.1 GCA_025352235.1 Fimbriiglobus sp. | reverse complement strand
TCGCTCCGCGAAAAGTGGTTGACGCCAGCACTCGCGTTCCGCCAGTCCCGGGCGAGCCCAGCTACTTTTCGCGGAGCGAAAAGCGACGTTCTCCGCACGGCTCGGGCAAGTTCCGCCAGTCCTGGGCGAGCCCAGCTACTTTTCGCGGAGCGAAAAGCGACGTTCTCCGCTCGGCTCGGACAAGTTCCGCCAGTCCCGGCGAGCCCAGCCACTTTTCGCGGAGCAGTGTCAACTCAGACTGCGCTGAGAATAACAGGCATCCGGATTGACGATCCGCCGTCGCGTCCGCACGATACCTTTCCCACTCGTTCCATCTTCCGGGATCGGCCGCCATGCAACAGACCCTCATCCTCCTCAAGCCGGACGCCGTACAGCGCCGGCTCGTCGGCGAGATCATCGTCCGCTTCGAACGCAAAGGCCTCCGCCTCGCCGGGTTGAAACTCGTCCAGAGTTCGCGTGAACTCGCCGAGAAGCATTACGCCGTGCACAAGGGCAAACCGTTTTACGAATCGTTGCTGAGCTTCTTGACGAGCGGCCCGACCGTGGCTCTCGTACTCGAAGGACGCGAAGCCGTGGCCGTGGGGCGCAGCTTGATGGGCCTGACCGACGGAGCAAAAGCCCCGCCCGGCACCATCCGCGGTGACTTCGCGATCAGCGTGCAGAACAACCTCGTCCACGGCAGCGACAGCCCGGAGAACGCCGCGCTCGAAATCGCGCTGTGGTTCACTCCGGGCGAACTCGTCAAGAGCGCCGGCGTCGACGCGGCTTGGGTCGGGTGAATTTCGGAACCGCGCCCCGGCCTCGCTTCCGCCCTACAATCTAAATATGCATGCGATTCTGATAGCCGGGGTGGCGCTCGTCGGGTTGCCGGTTCTGCTGCACCTCATCATGAAGCAGCGGCCGAAGAAGCTCGTCTTCCCGGCGCTGCGCTTCCTCCGACCGAAACAGAAGACGAACCAGCGCAAGATGCGCCTGCGCCACTTCCTGCTCCTCGCACTGCGCATGCTGTTGATTCTGCTTTTCGCCCTCGCGCTGTTCCAACCCAAAATCGGCGAGAAGTACAAAGCGCCGCTGATCGGGGAGTTCACTCTCTTCGGAGGCGGCTCGTTCCTCACCGTGCTCGGCGAGCAACCGGTCGCGGCGATCTTGATCGTCGACACGAGCCCGAGCATGGGCTACAAAGTCCAAGGTGTCAGCCGGTTCGACGAGGCCAAGCGCCGGGCCCACGAGTTCCTCGACGACCTCCCCGCCGGCTCCCGGGTGGCCATCCTCGACCCCAACGACCCGATCGCGCAGTTCGCCGACAACATCCCCGATGCCCACAAAAAGATCGACGCTCTCCCGGCGCCGGCGGGGTACGGAAAGCCGATCACCGATGCCCTTTCGACCGCCTACACCGCGTTGAAGGATGCCGAAAAAGATACCGACGCGACCGAACCGCTGCCGCGCGTCGTGGTCGTCTTCGGAGATCGCACCACTGCGAGCTGGGACACCGCCCGCACCGAAGGCTTGGCCAAGGAGCGCGACGGCGCGGCGCCGCCAAATGCCGCTAAAGTCGCGCATTTGTTCGTCGATGTCGGCGTCGACAAGCCGACGAACGCGGCGATCTTGAACGTCTCAATGACGCCGCAATTACTGTCGGGTTCGGCCCCGGCGGTGTTGAACGTCTCCGTCCGCGCCGATGGCGCCGATGTGCCGAGCGCGAAGTTGGAAGCGATCCTCGACGACGGGGCCAAGGTCGAAACGAAGGAAATCGCCCTCGCGGCGGGATCGGCGCAAAATGCGACGTTCACCTTCGCCGCCCTCGCGCCGGGGTACCACACCGTCGTCTTCAAATTGCGAGACGACAACCTCGCCTTCGACAACGAGCGCAGCTTCACCTTCGCCGTCGCCGAAAAGCGGAAGATCCTGACGATCAGCGACGTGCCGTTCGACGCGGTGTTTTGGCGATTGGCCCACGCCACGCGGCAAGAATTTGACTGCACCGTGGTGACGCCGGAGGAAGCCAAGGATTTCGGCGGGTACGAAGCCGTCGTGCTGTTGAACGTCGCCGAGCCGGTGAAATTGCAGGCATCGCTGCGGACCTACGTCGAAGCCGGCGGGAAGCTGCTGATCGCCCCCGGCCTGGATGCGCGCGGCTACAACAACTTCGACCTGATGCCCGCAACCTTGGCCGGCATCCGCTACTGGACGCTCGACGACCCCAAACGCCCCGGCGGCGTGACGTGGAAAATCGACGACGACGCGGAACTCCGGCGGCACAAATTGATGGAGCCGTTCCTCGATTGGAAGAAGCGCGGCAACGTCGACGTGATCCGCAACCCGCGCAAGGCGTGGCGGCACTACGAATTAAAGAATCTCACCGAGGGGTCGCAGGTCGTCGTCTATTACGACGACGGCGAAGAGGACCCGGCCAAGCGACTCCCGGCCGTCGTCGAGGGGCTCGTCGGCCGGGGGAAGGTTTTGCTGTTGAGCACCCGCATCGACCCGCAGGACGATGCGGATCAAACGCAGACGTGGAACGATTACTGGAAGACGACGAATTCGTCGTGGCCGACCGTCTTCCCGAATTTGCTGATCCGCTATCTCGCGGGGAGCCCGGACGACGCCGTGTACAACCTGCCGACCGGCCCGCCCGTCGAACTGACGGTGCCGACGCAGTTCGACGGCAAGCCCGTGGTCTGGCAGTTCGCCGGGCCGGGCGTCTCGGGGAACGAGGCGAACCCGAAAGAAGCGGAAGCCCCGAAAGACGGCGAGAAGCCGATCGTGACGCCGGTGCGCTTGGCGAAGGGGCAGTTCCAATTCGGCCCACCGCTGAGCCTCAACGCCGGGGAGTTCCGGCTGAAAGCCAAGGATCACCCATACGAACAGCGCATCGGGCTTGCCGTGGATAAAAGCGAAAGCAACCTCGACAAAGTCCCCGCGGCGAGCATCGAGGCGTTGTTCGGCCCCAACGCCATCGTGGCCGACGACAAAGAATTGAAACTCCGCGATATCGTCGCCACGAAGTTCGATCAACCGATCCCGCTCTTCCCCATCTTGCTCGCGCTGGTCTTGGTCGCGTTCGCGGCCGAGGGGTTCTTGTCGAAAATTTTCTACAAGGTACGCCGATGATCGCAACGCTGCCGCCGAAGACTCCGCCGCGCTCCGCTTGGCAGATGGTCGGCTTCGCGCTGATCGCGCTGCTGGCGTTCGGCCTGCTGACCGGGGGCATCGGCGTCGCGTGGTACAACAAAGAGAACCCCGCAGGAAGTGTGAAACTGTGAAACGGGTGTAGCAACCATTCTTGGAGGTGGTCTTCCAAGCGGGGTGGCGTCAGCTACTCGTGTCTGCGAAACACAGCGATTCGATCCCACGGGGGACTGACCCCCCGCTCGGGAAGAACGCTCCAAGAATGGTTGCTACACCCATCGCCTTGGCTCGCGCTCCGAACCCGGATTGACTTGCGACTCCGTTTCCGAGTATGCCGCCGGCCTTCTCTGGTAACGATCGCTCGGGGGAATCGTCTTGCGAAGCCTCTGGCTGATCGCCGGGACCTTGGTCTTGGCGTCGTGCAGTCGAACGCACTACCGCAAGTCGGCCGACCGGCAGACGTACCCGGTCGTGGCCGAGCACATCGTCGCGCCGGCGAACGCCATCGGCCGGATCGACATCACCCCGGCGGTGGAATCGCGGCTGGCCGACCCGTTCAATCCGGATCGGCCGCCGAAGCCACCGGACGACGCCGTCGCGGCGCTGTTCATGAATCATCCGTACCGCTTCCGCGGCTCGCGGCGATGGGGCAAAGACGGTACTCTCGACAGCGTGGAACCGGTCGGTTGGGAACAAAGCCTCGGTCTGGAACCGGAAGGCACGCTGAAACTGACGCAAGATCGGGCTGTCTCGATCGCGCTCGTGAACAGTCGCGACTACCAGACAAGTTTGGAAAACGTCTACCTCGCGGCCCTTTCGCTGACGCTCAACCGCTTCGAGTTCGATTCTCGCTGGTTCGGGCGCACCGGCACGAACTTCACACAAACGGGCTTCGCTGGCCCCCCAACCGTTTCAAACAACCTCGAAACGACGAACGACCTCGGCTTCAACCGCAACTTTGCGGCGGGCGGCCAACTGCTCGTCGATTTCGCCAACAGCTTCGTCTGGGAATTCACCGGGGGGACTTCAAGGATCGCTGGGAGTTTCGCGGCGACCCTCACGCAGCCGCTGTTGCGCAACTTCGGCCGGCAAGTCCGGCTCGAAAGCCTGACGCAAGCGGAGCGGGACACGCTCTACGCGGTGCGCGACTTCGCCCGTTTCCGCAAGCAGTTTTGGGTCTCCACCGCCGTCGATTCCGGCGGCTACCTCAGCTTGTTGCTGCTCCAGCAGAGCGTCCGCAACGCCCAGGCGAACTTGAAGAGCCAAGAAGAGAACTACCAGTTGGGACAAGAGCTTTTCAAGGGGAACAAGAAGAGCGCCGTGGAGGTCGATGCGATTTTCCAAGGGCTGCTGTCGGCCCGCTTGCAGGTGGTCACCGCGCAAACTTCGCTTCAACAATCGCTCGATGTGTTCAAATTGCAGATGGGCCTGCCGCCGCGGTTGCCCGTCGAACTCGACGATGCCTTCCTGCAACAGTTCATCCTCGTCGCGCCGGAATTGGAGAAACTGCGAGACGAAATCGCGCAATTCGAACGCGACCGCAACGCCGAACTCGGCCAACCGCCGAGCGTCGAGGCACTGCGGGCGAACCACGAGTCGCTCCTCGGGCTGGCCGGGAAAGTCGGCCCGATTTTGAATGCGGCTGAAGCCGACTTGAAGCGGTGGAAGGCCGAACTCGACCGACCGGCGGCTGCGGACGATGCCGAACGGCGGGGGCGGGCGGCGGCGGCCTACAAACAACAAGCCGACGAATTCGCCCTGCAAAGAGCGGTACTCGCCGCTTTGGTGGCCAAGGTGACCCAGCAGAAAATCGACGTCGCCGAGAATAACCGCGAGCCCGCGTGGAAGGCGCTCACGAAGAGCGCCACACAACTCGGTACCATCGTCGGCGTCGCGGTTTCCGCCCAAACTCAGGCTCGGATTTATTTGATCCGCCTACCGGATGTCGACGTGGTCGAAACCGAGGCCGTGACCCGGGCGAAGGCGAACCGGCTCGATTTGCAGAACAGCTTGGCCCGAGTGACCGATTCGTGGCGGAAGGTCGCCGTCGCGGCCAATCAATTGCAATCCGACCTCAACCTCATCGCGAAGGTGAATCTCGCCACCGATCCCGAGGCGGGCCACCCCCTCGACTTCTCGAAGGATCTCGGCCGGTACAGCGTCGGATTGCAGTTCGACAG
>JANXTU010000611.1 GCA_025352235.1 Fimbriiglobus sp. | reverse complement strand
TTCGACGGCAACGGCCGCGGCGAAGTGTTGATCGGCAGCGCCGACGGCCAAGCGGGCATGGTTTACCGGCTGACGGAAAATGGATTGATGTCGCTCTCGATCACGAACAACCCCTTGGCCAGCGGGATTTACGTCGGGTAGCGGACGACCGGTCATTGTTGGAGTTCAACCTTGAGGTTGTCTCCGTCGGGCCGAGTTTTCGAAGCCCGACGCCCGCGATGTTGGGCCTCGGAGACTCGTCCCACCGTCTTGTCGAGTTGCATCGGCAACCCAAGACAACCTAGATCACCCTGGCTGAATCCATGTGCCACCGATCAAGTAAGGTGCCAGACTCCATCAGATCCATAACTCGCTTCAGACCGGACACTGCCGAGCAGAGCCGGAAGTTGAGACAGAATCGGGGCTATTGACGGTAAGCTGGGCACTGGGCAGTTTCTCCACCCTCGTGGCATCGGCTTTCAGCCAGGGTGATCTAGGCTGTCAACGCCGGCCCCGTTGGGGCGAAGAATAACCAAGGCGATTGAGTACCTGACCGTCAATAACGCCACCACCCTCGGCTCAGCGTTTTTTTCATCTCACTCCCGCAGCAGATCCTCGGCGATCTCGACCCAGTTGACTTCGGCGAACGATCCGTAGAGCAAGTCTTGGTAGAGCCCTTTCGTATCGCTGGCGACGGCTTTGGTGATCTCGGCCTGCATCTGCTTGGCGAGGGTCTTCGCGGCCAGGGCCTGCGGGCCGATTTTCTTTTCCTTCACGTCCTCGGATCGGTTCGCGGCGTCGAGTTGCTTGGCGGCTTCGGCTTTCCATCGCTTCTTCTGGGCCTCGTCCTTCAGCACGTGTTCGCTCACCGATTTCGTCGCGGGGCTGAAGTTGTCCCGGGTCGTGTGGCCCAAGCGGCCCTTGCCCATTTCGACGCTCTGATCCTTCGGCACGCTGCCGTGGGCGCGGGTCTCGAAGATCGCCCCGGCCTCCGAAGGCTTCTTCGACGCGCCCGACGGGTCGACGAAGTAATTCGCCACGGCTTGCTTGGTCTTCGTGTCTTGGGCCCCGATCCACATGACGAGGAAAAAGGCCATCATCGCCGTCACGAAGTCGGCGTAGGCCACCTTCCACGATCCGCCACTTTTTCCGGCCATGGTTGCGATTTCCGTGGGTATCGTTTGAAAGACGGATCAGGACGCGGCAAACAGGGCGGTCATATCACCTTGGCTCGGTCGGCAATCGGTGCTGATGACGCGCCGCGCCCGGGCCGCCACATCGCGCGGCCCGGCGCCTTCGTGGATCGCCATAATCCCTTCGGCGGCGCCTTTCAAGAAGGCGGTCTCTTGCTCGCCGAGGGCCTCCATCCGGCCCGCGAGCGGGGCGACGAAGCCGTAGGCCATCAAGATGCCGAGGAACGTTCCGACGAGGGCGGCCCCGACCTTCTCGCCGATTTCTTCGACCGGCCCGCCGATCGATTGCATAGTCACGACGATGCCGAGTACGGCCGCGACGATGCCGAAGCCGGGCAGGGCGTCGGCGGTTTTGGAGAGCGCCCCGACCGCGGCGTGGTGCTCGATTTCGAGCACTTTTTGCTCTTGTTGAAGAAACGTCGCCAGTTGCGGCGGTTCGATCTTGCCGTCGACGATGAGCGCGAGCCCCTCGGAGATGAAATGCTTCAGATGGTGGTTCTTGTAGACGCGCGGGCTGGCTTGGAACAGGGTGCTGGCGCTCGGGTTGCCGATGTGCTGCTCGATGCCCAAGGCCCCTTCTTGCCGGACGACGCGGGCGAGCCCGTAGAGCAGTTTCAGCAAGTCGCCGCAGGTGGCTTTGTTGTAGGGCGAACCCTTCAAGGCCTGCAAGATTCCCTTGAACAGGTCGACGATCACCTTCTTCGGCGACATGATGATGAGCGCGCCGAAGGTCGCCCCGCCGATGGTGATGAACTCGGAGATGTGGATCAGCGAGCCGACGCTGCCGCCGGCCATGCTGAACCCGATCAGCACCGATACGAGTACAATGATGGCCCCGATGATGACGAGCATGTTGCGTGATCCCCCGAGCGCCGGTGTTGCCTCCACGGGGATTATCGAAGCGCCGGGCCGAAGGTTGCATCGCATTCCGGCGGCGGGTCTGGTACGATCCTTCAGTCAAGCTCTCATCTGCTATCCCGCGAGCGCCCTATGGTCTGTAAACTCTTGCCGCTGCTGTTGTTCGCCGGGTTCGCCCTCGTCCCGGCTGCGGCGGAGGAACCCAAAGCTGCGCCGTTCTTCAACGAGAAGGACCTGACCGGCTGGCACAACAGCAACTGCGCGGCCGACACCTACTTCGTGAAAGACAAGGAGTTGATCACCAGCGGCAAGCCGATCGGCATCTTGCACACCGACAAGCAGTATGAGAACTTCGAACTCGAAGTCGAGTGGATGCACATCAACAAGAAGGAGGTCGGCAACTCCGGCATCTTCCTCTGGTGCGATTCCCTGCCCGCCGTCGGCACGCCGTTCACGCGGGGCATCGAAGTTCAGGTGCTCGTCAACTATCCGGACGTCGGCTGGGCGACGAACCACGGGGACATTTTCAGCATCTGGGGGGCGAAGTGCAAACCGGACCGGCCGCATCCGAAAGGGTATGATCGCTGCCTGCCAAGCGAAAACCGGGCCAAAGGAGGCGGCGAATGGAACCATTACAAAATCGTCGCCAACGACGGCCGCATCAGACTGAGCGTGAACGGCAAAGAGGTCTCCGGCGTCAGCGAATGCCGGCCGCGGAAGGGATACATCGCCATCGAGAGCGAAGGGGCCGAGTGCCATTTCCGCAACTTCCAGTTCAAGGAATTGCCGAGCACGAACCCGAAACCGGAGGAGATCGCGACCGCGCGCCTCGGCCACGTCAGTTTGTTCGATCACGTCGCGCTCGGCGCGTGGAGGTGCAAGCCGGGGACGTGGGTCGTGCAGGGGGAAGCGCTGACCTGCAAGGGCGGCGACGACCTGAGCCGGAAGATCGAGTCGAAGAAGTACGAAGTTCTTTTCGATTGGAAACTGCCGGCGAAGAGCACGGCGAAGTGCGAAGTCCGGATCGGCGACGACGCCCGTTTCGCGGAGCGGGCGAAGGGCGCGAAGCTCGGCGAATGGAACCGGGCCGTCTTCGAGTTCGACCCGCAGGGTCCGGGCGCGGCGCTGAAGTTCCTACCGGCCGAGGGGCTGCAATTGCGTAACCTCTACCTGCGGGAATTGAAGTAATCGCCCGCTCAGCTTTCGGGAACTCTGGGCGAACGAATCGCGTAGAATACGGTAAGCGGAAGCCTACCTGGTATACCATCGCGGGGATCGCTCCATGTCTCGGATGTTCCGTAGTGCCGCGTTCGCCCTCATCTTGACAGCGACCCCGGCCGTATTCGCCCAGGATCGCGGCGATCAAAGCCCGTTCGACTTGGCCCGCGCCTTGCGCGACGGCGACCAACCCGATCTGGCACTCGAATACCTCGACGAACTCGCCAAGACCGCCGCGCCGAACTGGCAGATGGAACTGCCGGTGGAACGGGCCAAGACGCGCATCCGCCTCGCGGCCCCGGAAACCGACGAGGTCAAGCGCGACAACTTGGTCAACGAGGCCAAGGCCGAACTCGACCAATTTTTGAAGGCGCACGCCAGCCACCCGCGCGCCGCCGAAGCGGCAATGTCGCTGGCGAATGTCGCCTCGTTGCAGGGGAAATCGCAGCTGAGCCGCGCCGGCCGCATCCCGGACCTCGCCGGGCAGAAGGCGGCCGGGGCGCTCGCGCGGCCCTTTTTCACCGATGCTTCGGCGAAGTTTCAAACGGCTGCGGCGGCTCTGGAGAACTCGGCCAAAGCGGCCGACACGCCGAACCTCAAACGGGACAAAACCCGCGAGTTGTACCAGACGATCCTCGATCAGGGGATCAACCGCTACCTCCTCGGCGAGTCGTACATCGGGGCCGAAGGGACGGCCGATATCAAAGCCCGTTACGACGCCTACACGGGCGCCCAAGACACCTTCAATAAGCTCGGCGACCGCGACATCAACCACCCGCTCTGCTGGGTCGCGCGGGCCTGGGCCGGCGAGTGCTATTACCCGAAAAGCGAGGCGACCAAAGCCGAAGCCGCCTTCAATAAAATCAAACTTGACGCGGCCAAAAACCCCGCCGGCCCCGGCATCGCCGGCGTGCGCCAAGCCCGCTTCTTCGAGATCCGCGACCAGTGGATCCAAGCCGGCAAGAAGAACGCCGCCCCGATCTATTCCAAAGTCCGGGGTCTTTGCGAGGCGTGGCTCGCCGACTACCGCACCTTCCGCGTCACGAACGAAACCTACGCCATCACCTATTACTCCGCGACGACCAAACTCGACGAAGCCAAACTCGGCGTGAAGTACGACGAGAAAAACAAGAAGGTCGACGTCAACCCGAACGTTCTGCCGCTGTTGAAGGACGCCGACAAAGACTTCCGCAAGCTGGGCGATACCGAGAACGAATACACCGCGCGGGCCAACCGCATCCGGCCCGAGGTCATCCGGTTGCTGGTCGGCAACGCCGACAAAAAACCCGAGCAACTGCTGACGTTCGAAGAGTGCCACCTGACGACGCTGGTGCAACTCGACAAATTCCAGCAACTGAGCCGGGACGAAAAAGCGACTCCGGAACAGAAGAGTGCGCAGCTCGGGATCGTGATCGCCCTGCTCGAACGGGAGAAGCAACTCCCGGTGCCGAAGGAGTCGCTCCGCGATTCGCTGAATAGCCAAGTCATGCTCGTCTACACCTACCGCGTCGCCGACCAGCCGTACCGGGCCGCGATCCTCGGGGAGCACTTGGCCCGATCAGGCAAGGGGCCGACGGCGGCGAAGTCCGGCTTGAACGCGATGCTCGCGTATTTGGAATCGGCCAAGAAAGCCGACCCGGCCGATGTCGCCAGTCAGCAAGCCGACACGGCCAAAGCGATGGCCGTGGCGCTGCACCTCGACCGCGAGATCCCGGACGATGCCAGCACCGACGAAGTCCGTTTCTTGGGGGCACGGCTGCTGGTCCAAAACGCCCGCTACATCGAAGCCTTCAACCTGCTGAACCGCATCACGGCGCGCTACGCCAACATTACGCAAGCCCGCCTCTTCCAAGGCGGCATCGCCTACGAACTGCTCCGGCCGCGTGCGCCCAATGCCAACCCGGTCAAGTTCGCCCTGCCGCTGGACGCGCAGAAGTTGGCGCTCTTCAAGATGGCCACGAAAGACCTCAGCGGCGTCCCGGTGGCGAACCCCGCGTCGCCCCCGGCCGTCGCCATCGACTACTGCCGCGTGCAGATCCAACTGGCGCAGCTCTACTTGGCCAGCGGGGCCGACAACTACCCGATGGCCGAGAAGATCGGCCACGAAGTCGCGGCGATCATCCCGTCGCTGGCGACACTGCCCAAGGACGAGAAAGAATCGCTGCCGATGGAAGCGGAAATCGTCCGCATTAACGCCCTCTACGGACAGGCGATGCCGCTCTATCAGCAGAAGAAGTACAAGGAATCGGCCGACCGCTTCCAAGGCACGATCGACGCGATCGAGAAGGCCGGCCCGGCTTCCAAACCGAACCAAGCCCCCGCGGTGGCCAACGTCGCCAAAATCCTCGACGCCGCCCGCATCGGCAAGGTCGTGATCCCCGCGCTCAACAGCCGCGTCGGGGAGGGCAACCTCGACGCGGCCGGAAAACTGCTCGACATGCTGAGCAAATTCGGTGGCGACCAAAACCAGACCGTCAACGCGGTCTTTCAAGTCGTGATGGCGACCAAGCCGCAGATCGAAGCGCTGAAGAAAGACAACAAAGCCGACGAGGCCAAGAAGGTCTCGGAGAACCTGGCCGCGCTCGCGTCTCGCATTAGCGGCGGCAACGCCCAGCTCACCACAGTGCAGTTGCTCGACCTCGGCAAGATCTTCAAAGAACTCGGCGACTACGAAAAAGGGACCGCCCTGCTGCTGCGGATCCCGGCGCCGGCGAACGCGGCCTTCTTGAAAACCGAACCGCCCAAACCACCCGAGTCCGATGCGGGCGACGCCCCCGCCGTCAAGAAAACCAAAGACGACGCCATCGCCGCGTGGACTGCCGATAAAGCCGCGACGCCGTACTACCGCGTGGCCCAACTGGAACTGTTGCGGACGTACCGCCTCGGCGACAAATTGCCGAAGGCCGAGGAACTGGTGCTCGCGGTCATGGGCAAAGATCGCAAAGAGGGCTGGGCCGCCCGCTTCCCCGAATTCCGCCGGGAAACCCTCCTGTATTTGGAAGCCAAAGCCGCCGGCATCGCCAACTTGGCGGAGGCTCAAAAAGTCTGGCTCGAAGCCCGCGACGGTTGGAGCGCGATGGCCGGCGAATACCGCGGCATCATCACCAAGCCGCCGCCCGCGAACGCTAAAGAAGAGGTCGTGGCGAAGATTCGCCAGCAGAAAGAACTCGCCAAGCCGCTCTTCTTCGACCTCACGGCCGAGATACTCCGGTGCACTGCGCGGCTGCAAATGCACTTACTCGCGGCCAAGAAGCCCGAACTCGACAAAGGCTTGAACAACATCGCCAAGCAGATCGCGGACATCGGCAAGAACAACCCCGACCTCAGCGACGACGTCAAAGCCAAGTTTCTGAAGCTGCTCGACGACGTACCGCAACTCAAAGAGTTTTACAAAGCCAACGGCGGCCTCTGGGCACCGCCACCGAAGTGAGCGACCGCATTCTCCGGACCACCCCCGCACTCCCCACGGACTCCGCCACCATGCCGCGACGCTTTTTCCTCCCTCCACTATTCGCGCTGTTCGTCGCCGCGCCGGCGATCGCCCAAGTGACCCCCGACCGCGTCTTGTACCGCGACCGTGCCCAAGACGGCAAAGTCGTGACGGTCGACGGCGAAGCCAAAGAGACCGCCGCCGGCGTGCAGGTGTTCGCCACATCCCCCGATAAGAAATTGAAAGTGTCGATCGCCGCGCCCGACATGGTGCGCATCGACTACGGCACCGTCCCCGGCGTCGAGCGCACCGGGCAACAGGCCGCGAACACGATGGAATCCGCAGTCACGCCCGACGCCGCGAAGATCGTCGCTGAATTCCAGAAACTGGCCGGGTTCGTCGGCGCGACGACCAATCCGAAATCGAAACGCTATCTCGAATTCCGCCAGTTGGTTTGGAGCGCCAAACTCGCCGACGCCAAAACCGGGGACGACTTCAAAACCGAAGCCAAGAAGATCGCCGAGCGTTTGGCCATCTTCAGCAAGGCGAACCTCGGCAGTTGGGAATCGTGGACCACGGCCCGCCTCACCGCCCGCTACCTCTGCGAACTCGACGACCCCACCGGCGCCGCCGACGCGATGGCGATTCTCGGCCGCAACGCGGCACTCACCCCGGAGCTGCGCTTCGAAGCCAAGCTGCTCGAAGCCGGTTACCTCGTCCGCGCCGGCAAACGCACCGACACCGAGGCTCTGCTGAAGGAACTCGCGGCCGACAAAGCCTTCCCCGCCACAGGCCCGCACCGGGAACGCCTGAGCATCTTCGACGAAGTCCTGAAGGCCCCGGCCCCGCCGCCGGAACCCAAAGCCGGCGATCCGCCCGCGACTCCCGAGGAATTCGACGCCCGCGCCGCCAAGGTCAAAGACGCGGCCCTCAAAGTCGAAACCCTGATCGCCAAAGCCAAAGACCCCGCCGCCCGCGCCGCCGGATACGCCGCCCTCGGCGAAGTCTTCCTCCGCCACGGCATCCTGCGCGAAGCGATGTGGGCCTATCTCTGGGTCGACGTCGTTTACAACCAAGACCGCGACGAGCAGATCAAAGCCGTCCACCGGTTGATTCAAATCTTCGGGTACTTGAAAGAGAAAGACACCGACAAGGATCGCGCCGAGAGCTACCGCGATCGATTGCCGAAGTTGCGTTAATTCGTCCGAATCCAAAGCGGTTTCCAGAATCGCCAGCCGACGGCCACCCCCGTCGCGATGCCGGCCCAATCGATCATCACGTCGACGGGCCGACCGCTGCGATTCGGCACCATTGTTTGAATCACTTCGGTGGCGACCCCGTGGAACAGCATCAGGGTGAATGCCAGCAGAAGCGGTCGCTGGCGCGGCGGCACCCAAATGCCGAGGGCGAACGCCAAGAATGCATAGCCCGAGAAATGCAGGCTCTTGGCAATGAGGAATTTCAAGGGCGCGTCGAGGTAATCGCCCACCGCCTCCGGCACCGGGTTCGGCTCGACGAGCTTCCACGTCCAGACGGCCAGCGCCGGCCAGAACAGCAGATGGCCCCATAGGGAATGGGTTCGGGTCACTT
Source organism: Fimbriiglobus sp. (assembly GCA_025352235.1). Taxonomy (GTDB): domain Bacteria; phylum Planctomycetota; class Planctomycetia; order Gemmatales; family Gemmataceae; genus JALHQU01. The sequence continues at coordinate 1,674 of JANXTU010000611.1, read as the reverse complement.
CTTGTTGTCCTTCAATAGCTTCTCCATCATCTCGATGGCCAGTTTCAAATCGAGCGATTGGAACTTGCCGACCACCTTCCCGTCGCGGTCGATGAGGATTGTACTCGGATAACTGCGGATACCGTACGTCCCGGCGATACCGCCCCGGCCCTCGGCATCGTCGTCCCGGTGGCCCGACGTCAGCGCCACCGGGAACGGCAGATCCTTCCCTTTCCAAACCCCTTTCTTGAACCCCGCGATCTTCGCGTCGAGTTTCGCGGCGGTATCGACCTCGCCGTCGCCGTCCAAGTGAATCCCGACGATGACCAAGCCTTTGTCGGCGAACTTCTCGTGCAGGTCGAAGAGCACTGGCATCGACGCGATGCACGGCCCGCACCAGTAGCCCCAGAACTCGAGCAGGACGACTTTTCCCTTCAGGTCGGCGAGTTTGACGGCGTCGCCCTTCCAACCCTTCACGTCAGCCAGGGCCGGCGCCGGCTTGCCGGGCAGAGACAGCAACGCGGTCGGTGGCAGGGTCATTTTCGGGGCGTCGAATTCGCTGCGATCCTTCGGCACCGTGAGTGTTTCGTGCTTCGAGCCGACGTACTCCGATCCGTACAGGTGCAATTTGTAGTCGCCCGCCGGGAGGAGGAAATCGAGCTGGCCTGAGGCGTTGGAATTGAACGCAATCCGGTGTCCTGCTCGTGTGATGACGTAGCAATGGAACTGGTCGGTCTGGCCAGCCTTTTTCAATTCGTCGCAAGTAATGTTGAGCTTTACGTTACAGACCGGTTTCATGATAACGGTGACTTCCGGCTTTATGGCGACGGACGCCGGAGATATCGATTCGAAGCCGACGAGTTTGTTACCTTTGTCCCAAGCGATGACGCTTTGAGCCATGAAGGATTGATCCGCATAGTCGAATTTCGAGTAGCCTCGGTCGTCGGTCTTTCCCGACTCGTCGAGTGCCCAGTTCCCATCGTATTCTTTTGTCTTCTCGTTCTGCGACTTCGAGAGCGAACAGCCGACCCCGACTCCTCTTGCGGCCTTCCCGTCGGGGGTGAGCACTTTCACGGCGATCTCTTTCGGGAAGTTTTGAAAACCTTTGGGAGCCTTCACCACGGAGAAGGAAAACAACTTTCTACCTGAGTCCTCGATGGTTTTCGGCCGCGTACCACCCGGTTCGGAATGGAAACAGAACCGGAGCCTTTCACCATCGCGTCGGTAAACACCCGCCAAAACACCAGCCGGGATCTTGCTGTGAAACGAGAGTTCCCCGAGATCGAACTCTTCGAGTGCCAAGTCGATATGGCCCACTTGTCCAACTGGGTCGAGATCAATCTTTCCCTTCAGCGGTATTTTCAAGCCGATGAATTTGTCGACGGCGATGGTTTTGTCTTTGATCACGAGCTTGGAAAGCCAAACAACCGCCAGTGAATCTTTCTCGCTCGCCCGGCTGGCGGCGTCGAATAGCCACATCCCTTGCAATTCATCGGCGGTGAGTTTTTTCGGTTCCTCGGCTCGCAGCGACGGAGATAGCACGAAGCCAAAAATGAGGGCCAAGACGATTCGAGTTATCATGGCGTTCCCTATGGGTGATCGGCCGTGCGGGATAGTCTACCCGAGCGGGGGCTTGAATAGTCATGCCAGTTTTGCCAGACTCTCGTTTATCCCTTTCCACCTTCGTGTTACGTG
>JANXTU010000562.1 GCA_025352235.1 Fimbriiglobus sp. | reverse complement strand
AAGGCCACGGTGTTCCAAGCGGTGCTCTGCCTGCTGTTGTACAACGCCACGCTGATCGTCCGGGACTACGTGGCACAAGGCGCCGCGGTGGAGCCGGAAGACGTTTCGCTGGACCTGCTGTTCGACGCGGTGCGGCGCGACCTGACCGGGTGCATGGAGGTGATCGGCGGCGAGGCAATCTTGGAATTGATCGCGGCGACGCGGATGAAAAGTCCGGAGGACCTCCGGGAGCACCTGCGGAAGATTTTGGGCGGCGTGTGGACGGAGCTTTGGAAGAAGTCGCCGACGCGGAAACGCCCGCAGACGGGCCCGAAGCGGGCGTACCTCAGCGGCGGCCACTCGTCGGTCGACAAAATCCTGCGCGGCGCTCATCAGGAGATCCCGTTCCGGCCGAGGAAAGCGAAAGCCAAGCCCGAAGAACCCCCGCCCTTCGAAACGAAGAAACATAGTTAAAGCGTCGGGGCGGGAGCCCTGGGACCCAAGTTTCAACTCTCTTCGCCCTGTAGGGGCCGACGTCGGGCAAGACGGCCCCTTCAGGGCGAACAAGAGAGGTCGTCGGTACCTGGGGCTTCCGCCCCAGGCTGTATCAGTCGGCCCCGTTGGGGCGAAGAAGGGTTCAAACTCCATCGGACGGTCGCCACAGCCAACAAAGCAGATTGGCCCGCTACGAAAACTCGATGTCCGCTCTAGCCGAATAGACATCGAGAAAAAGCAAATCCGAGAACCCTTCCTGCGTGTCCCCAGTGAGGCAATTCAGAGGACTGTGGAAAAAGAGCACGGCTTCGGTCACGAGGTGCTCGACGATGGCCTTCCCGTAACCCCGGCCTTGGAATTCGGGGTGGACGCCGATGACGGGGATGTAGGTGTGCCGTCGGCCGCCGGTGAACTGCTCGTATTCCTTGCAAAGTTCAACCGCGCCGAATCCAACACTGGTACCTGCGGTATCCCGGTAAACCCAAGTGAAACACGTACCGAAAAGGACTTTCTCCGGATGTCGAACTTGAGAAGCTCCAGCACTTGACCGCTGCAAAACGGTTCCGGTGGAAATGGCCACCGCAAAAGGTCTTCGTATTCCGGCTGACCTGGGTAAGTGGTGGACGGGTGCAGAATGGGTGTCGGCGGCATTCGCGTCTCAAAACCGGGAAGCGTTCCACACTGGCGATCAGTCGGTACGGACTTGCGGGGCACGCCGCTGCTTGTTGAAGACGTCCGCTTGCTCCAGGGTGCTCGGCGACCAATCGACCGGCAGCGATGGCAAGCCCGCCAGGCCCGCACGGACCTCTTGCGCGACGCGGTCGGACAAAAAAGTTCGGGGAGCAGGCCCGACGGAAATCGCAGGCGAGACCCAGTTGGAAAGCAAGTAGTCGAGATCGCGTACCCACCGCTCCAAGCCGGTGAGTCCGTCTAAGTAATAGCAAGGGCCTTCGAACTGATGCCCGCGTTCGAGTGCGCGTTTCGAATGGCCGAGGAGTGCAGCGCCGGCCCGAAGGAATAGCGATTCGATTTCCGGATCCCCTTCAACGCGACCCGAGAACACGGTCCGGGCCCAATCGTTCACCGCGGTGCGGTACTCGGTGCAGAGCAGGACGTACTGCGACAGGGTCGCGTCCAACGTGCGGCACTCCCCGCCTTCGCCGTTGTCGCACCGGCTGACCCGGCTGTCGAGTTCCTCGGTGAATCGACGCACGGTCGCGAGGTCGAGCGTCTCGTTCATTTGTCGCTCCCGGGTTGGATCGTTCCACGATTATACACTTTGCAATCCCGACGTGTTTCGGGAATGATTTACTTCCCCGCCTTCACGTTGAAGGCGTGCAGTTTGTCTTGATCGCGCAGGTACAACCTCCCGTTGGCGATGACCGGGTGCTGCCAGCTCTCGCGGCCGCTGGGCTCGGGGATTTTGAACGACCCGGCCACCTTGGCCATCTCCGGGTTCGCTTCGATCAGCGCGATCAGGCCGTTGTCGTAGCGGTAGTACAGCATGCCGTCGGCGTAGACCACGGCCGCGGAGCCGCTGCCGCCGGCGACGGCTTTCGTGTCCTTGTATTTGATCTCGCCGGTTTTGAATTCGACGCAGGCCGGGTGGCCGCTGTTGTGGGCGTTGCCGAAGAACACATGGTCGCCGACGAGGATCATGCCGCCGTGGTGATTCTGCAATTCGCCGGCTTTGTAGCGTTTCACTTCTTCGACCTTCACCGACTCGCTCCCTTCGGCTTTGATCTTCAACAGCGCTGAGCCGCCGTCGCCGTAGCCGGTGGAGCACCAGACCAGGTCATCGCGGCTGACAACGGTCGGGATGTTGGCGGTGCCGTTGGAAATCTTCGCGTACTGCCAGAGGAGTTTGCCGGTTTCGGCGTGGACCGCGACGACGCCGCCCGACTTGCCCAGCAGGGTGATGTACATCGGCACGTCGCCGACTTTGGCCTTCACGGGCGAGGCGTAGCCGGCGCCGCCGGCATTCTTCACGGCGGTGCGCCAGATTTCCTTGCCGGTGTTTTTGTTCAGCGCAACGACCGCGGCTTTGTCGCCGCCGGGGGTGCAAATCAGGTTGTCGCCGTCGATCAACGGCGTCTCGCTGTAGCCCCAGCCGGACATCATGTGGCCGTCCAAATCTTTGGTGAAGCTCTTGGACCAAACGAGCTTGCCGGATTTGGCTTCGAGGCAAGCGAGTTCGCCGCCGGTGGTGAGGACGTAGACTTTGCCGCCGGCGACGACGGGCGTCGCGTTCGGCTCGGCACCGTCCTTGGCGTAGGGCGTTTCCCAAACGGGGCTACCATCGGATTCTTTCATCGCCCACGCGACATTCTTGCCGTCCTTACTGCCGCACCCGTAGATGACCCCTCCCGCGACGGCGATCGACGAGAAGCCTTTGCCGCAGCCTTTGACCGTCCAAAGCTTCGGCGGGCCTTCCTTCGGCCATTCTTTGAGGAGGCCTTTTTCTTGGGAGACGCCGGTGCGGTCGGCGCCGCGCCAGCCGGGCCAATCGAACTCGGCGGCGGAGACGATGGTGGAACCGAAGGCGAGGGCGATCAGGGAGAGGCGGAACATGGGAGGGACTCCTTGGATATGGGGCTGCACGTTGGTACCAACTCAAAATACGGGTGACTCATCCAATAAGGTACAACCATCGGTAGTCGGTCGAACACAATGACAGGCCGGCTTTGACGGTATTGTCGGCGACGGATTGCCATTTCTCAGCGAACTCGTCGTCGTCCCGAATCCAACGGTCGTACCGCTCGTCTTGCCAAATGGTATCGCCGGTGGATTTAGCGTCTCTCTGTTTCGTCCTCGCATTGGAAATCTGATGGGCTGAGTCGCTTTTAACGCTGTCAAGCAAATCGGCCAAGTCCCACACTCCGTCATCGTGTTGCAGTGGGCGAGCTAAAATAGGGACATGATCTGGCATTACGACGGCCGCATAGAGATACCCTCTTATTCTATCCCAATGCCGTATTGCGGACATGACGATATCGCGTTCGGATTCCGAGAGTACAACGGCGCCGCGGCATCTCCAAGTCAGCAAATATGTTGAACCCTGCATCTGCCAATGGGGGAGATTTCTGCGAGTGATCCGCTCGCCATGGACCGGAATGCCCAAGCTCCTTCTGCGATTCGATTCGGCGGTGTCCTCGATCGTATCAACCCCGAGCCAAGTGGAATCCAAGCCGGTGGAACCGGCGAGACGCCGGTTCCACATTCACCAGACCAAGGCCGGCTTGTTCGACATCGATGGCTGATCCCAATCGAAAGTGCAATCCGCTCATTCCACCAAAGCGGCCTCGCAGACCAATCCGGGGCCGAAGCCGAGCAGCACCGCGGGGAGGGGAGCCCGGCGTTCGCGCAGGCGCTTCAAAATGAACAGGACGGTCGGCGACGACATATTGCCGAACTCGGCGAAGACGGCGCGGGAATCGGCCATAGCTTCGTCCGTTAATTCCAGCGCCGTCTGGGCCGCTTGCAAGATGCGCGGCCCGCCGGGGTGGATCGCCCACGAGCCGACTTGTTCGACCGTCAGCCCGCGTTCGCCGAGCCAGCCGTCGATCCACGTGCGCAGGTTGCGCTCGATGAAGACGGGGATCTGCTTCGACAGCACCATCTCGAAGCCGTGATCGCCGACGGACCAACCCATCTCGGCCGTGGAATCGGGGATGATCCCGGAGCCGGTCGCCGTGACTCGATAGCCCCCCTCGCCGCGACCGGAGGCGACGATCGCCGCGGCCCCGTCCGCAAAGAGGGCATTCGCAATCGCTTTGTCGATGTCCGGCCCGGTGTAGTAGTGCAAGCTGCAGAGTTCCACGGCGACCAGCAGCACCGTGTTCGCCGGGTCGGCCGCGAGGGCCAATGCCGCGCGGAGGCCGTTGATCGCCCCGTGGCACCCCATGAAACCGACGTGGAGGCGCTCGGTCGTCGGCCTCAGCCCGAGTTCGCGGATGATGGCAAAATCGAACCCCGGCGAGGCGAAGCCGGTACACGACACCGTCACGAGGTGGGTGATCGACTTCGGTGACAAGCCGCTGTCAGCAATCGCGGCGGCGGCGGCTGGCACCGCGAGTTTCGGGGCGTGCTCGGCGTACATCGCCATGCGCTGCGCCGTGGTCGGGCCGAGCGGATCGTCCCCCGGCAGGAAGGGCGAACCGGAGACCCGGGTACCGGTGAGAAGGTCGTTGACGAACGGCCGGCCCAACACTTGGAAGCGCGTGCGGACCCCGGATTTGGCGTAAACGGCCGGGAGCCAGCTCGCGGTGCGGATGGCGGGGTGGCCGAGCACTTGGGCCGACTTCAACGACTCGGCGGTGGTCACGCCGTCGGGGGGCAGCGCGGTGCCGAGACCGTGGAGCACGAGGGGCATCAGCGCACTCCGGGGAGGGAAGCCAACGGTCGATTCAACGAGCGCACCACCGGGTGGGCCAATCCTGGAATCAACCGCAATCCGCGTACCGCGACTCGGCAAAGCCCCGGTCGCTTCAAACTCCACGCCAGCGCCCGGCAGGTCCATTGCCGCTCGCCGACGCACTTCCGATGGACCGCGACCCATTCCGCGGCCAAGCCGCCGGGGCCGTGTTGCACGCAGCGTTCGACGAGCGGCGCCACCGCGAGGGCGCTCGCCATGGCCCAAGCCATTCCCTCGCCGGTGAACGGTTCGATGTACCCGGCGGCGTCGCCGATGGCGAACCAGCGCGGCCCGGCGACCCGCACCGGTCCGCGCGTCAACGGCGGGGTGCCTTTCCAATCCGCGTCACTCAATCCGGGCAGCGGGGGCAGCCCGGACGATTGCAGAACCATCGACGCCGCACCGGGCAAGCCGTGCATTTGCACGAAGCTCCCATCGAACGCCGCGGCGACATCGAGCCGGCCATCTTCCAAGCGAACGAGGCCGACGTACCCGCCGCGGCCCGTCGCCATGTGAATCGTCCCCGATTCGTATGAATCCGGCGCGTCGGCCAAGATCGCCCCGGCCCCGATGCGCGAACCCGCCGTCACCACGGTGGCTTCTGCGCGGGCTCGGCCGTTCAACCCATCCGCGACGATCACGGCCCGCGCCCGCAATCCTCCCGAAAGGGATACTCCCTCGGCACCATCGGCGGTTTCATCCATTTGTACGCGGGTCCCGGATTGGAACGTCGCCCCGGCATTGACCGCTTCTTCGATCAGAGCAACATCGAACGCCTCGCGGGAGAGGGCGACCCCGCCGGGCAAGCGCACCGTGGCGCAACGCCCGCCCGCGCCCAGCTGGACCCGGTTCAACGGCACCGCCCCGAGCCGTGCGGAGAGTGCGCCCAAGTCGGCGGATTCCAGCACCGAGAGAGCATGGCGATTCAAACAACAGCCGCAGACTTTGCGGCGCGGGAACGTCGCCCGATCCACGAGCAGCACTTTCAATCCGCGCAGTGAGTTGGCGCGCGCCGCCAGCGAACCCGCCGGCCCGGCTCCGATGACGATTACATCCCAGTCCGTCACGCCGGCTTCCTCCACGTCAGCAGCCAGCGGCAGGGGAACCGCGTCTCGACGGTGGCCCCGGTCAACCCGGCGCGCTGCGCGAGCGCCGCCGCTTCCGACCGGGTGAATGCGGCCCGGACGCTCAACGGCCCATCGACGCGCACCACCGGGGAGCGCGTGAGCAACCGCGTCGCGGTCCAGACGAGGCCGAGGTTCCACCGGCTACGACTCAGATCGTTGACGAGGACGAGGCCATTGGTCGCCGCCGCGAGCCGGGCGAGCAGTGCCACCGCGTCGGCATCGGACAGATGGTGGAGAAAGAGCGAGCAGGTGACGATGTCGAACCCCGTCGGCAGCGCTGCGCCGAGGGCATCGGTCGGGAAATAATTCACCGTTGCCCCGGCGGCACGGGTGCGGGCCGCGGCGGTCTCCAAGGCGACGGGGCTGATGTCGCAGGCGCTGAGCTCGAGTTCAATTCCGGCACGCTTCGCCCGGACCCACAAGCCGAGGGGCACATCCCCCGATCCGGTGGCCACATCGAGGATCTTCACGGGTCGGCCGAGCGCGCGGGCCAACCCCCGCACGGCGGGCCAAAGAACGCCGACGCTGTTGGAGAAGGCGTTCAAGCGCGCTAAGCCCGTGAGCGCCCGCCGGTGCTCCGCGGCGGGCAGCGCGGGGTCGTCCATCAGTTCGGGTTGCAGATCGCGCAGGCGCAACGGGGGAATCCGGAGGTGAGTGTTCCGCTATTGTAGGCGCAGGCCTTGGTGAAGAACCGTGCTGAGGCGATCCGGCGATACCCTGCACCGGGGAGTTGCGGTACCATAGTAGAACGGGTGCGGAGCCGAATCATGGTCGGAACGACGGTCGGAATCAGCGGGTGGGAGAAAGCCCTCATGGCATCGGAACGCGTGAAAGAACGACTGCGCCGGGCCACCCGCGCCCTCGATGAGGCCGCAGTGCCGTATGCCGTCGTCGGCGGGAATGCCGTGGCCGAGTGGGTCGCCCGGGTCGACGAGGGAGCCGTCCGCAACACGAAGGATGTCGATATCCTCGTCCGGCGGGACGACCTTCCCGCGGTGAAGGCCGCGCTCGAAGCGGTCGGGTTCGAGTACCACCACATCTGGGGCGTGGACACCTTCATCGACGGCGCCCAAGGCCGGCCGAGCGAAGGCATCCATCTCCTGTTCGACGGCGAAGTGGTCAAGCCCGGCGACAGTCACACGTTCCCCCACGTGGGCGATTCGGAACGGGGCATCGATTTCCAAGTGGTCCAGCTCGAAGAGCTCCTGCGGATGAAGCTGATCGCTCATCGCCTGAAGGATCGAGTCCACATCCTCGACATGATTGGCGTCGGCCTCATCGACGCCACGTGGCCCGCCCGCTTCCCGGCCCTGCTCGGCGACCGCCTGCAGCAATTGCTCGACAATCCGGACGGGTGATGGATCATCAAATTATTCTGGAGAGGACAACATGGGACGCGTCACGGTCGAAGCTTTGATTAGGCTCATGAAGGTGGGGACCACCGGGTGCTACTCGGCCCCGGTGTAGATCAGCAGGGTATCGAGCGGCCCGTTGAGGCTCGTTTCCGGGGTCAGAGCCCCCGTGTTGCGGCGGCTGCGGAAGGCGAGTAACTATTCGGCGAGGGGGTGCATCGACATTTTTTAGCGTACCGAAACGACCGCGTTCCCGGCAAGGTCGCCATGCATCCGGGTGGCGTCGCGCTCTCGGCATTCCTCCGGTCGGCCGGCGCTGCTATCATACTGGTGTCGTCACGGGGATCACCACGCCATGAAGTGCCAACGCTGTCCCAAACCGGCGACGCTCCACATCACGGAGGTGTTGCCGGGCGACAAGTACGAAGAGTTCCACTTTTGCGAGGACTGCGCGAAGAAGTACCTCTACCCCGCCGGGACCGGCCAGAAATCCAAAGGGATGGGGATCGAAGTGGGCGACGACCCGAGCACGTTGCAGTGCCGGCAATGCGGCATCAAGTTCGTGGAGTTCCGCAACTCCGGCCGCCTCGGCTGCGCCCACGATTACGAACACTTCGCGGCCGAATTGCTGCCGTTGTTCGAGAGTATCCACGGCGACACCCGGCACACCGGCAAGAGGCCCCGGCGCGGCGCCGCCCGGCCGCCGGAGCAAAACGAGCTGGTGCAATTGCGGCGGAAACTGCAAGAGGCCGTTTCGGACGAAGCCTACGAAGCGGCCGCGGCGTTGCGGGATCGCATCCGCGTGTTGGAAGAGAGCGCCGCCGGGACGGACTTCCGGTAATGCCCGAAGGACTTGGACGACCGACCATGAACCCGTGCCAGTTTTGCGGCCAACCCGCGACGATCCACCTCACCGATATTCTGCACCAGCAGAAGACCGTCACGCACCTGTGCGACGCCTGCGCCCGCTCTAAGAAAATCCTGCCGACGAAGCCTGGTACGCACTTCGACCTGCAAGGCTTGGTACAACTAGTGATGGGCCAACACGGTCGACCCGACGCCGCGGACACGACCGCGTTGAGCTGCCCCGAATGCGGGTTGAAGTACGCGCAGTTCCGCGCCGAGGGGCGACTCGGGTGCGCCCGCGACTACGATGAGTTTGCCGAGCCGCTGCTGGCGCTCCTCGAACGGGTCCACCGGGCGACCGACCACTGCGGCAAGGTGCCGGTGCGGCGGCGGAGTACAATGGGGTTGTCGAAATTGAAGGCCGAGTTGGATGCCGCGATCGCGGCGGAACGCTACGAAGACGCGGCGGTCCTGCGGGATCGCCTCCGAGAGAAAGAAGGGGCGGATGAACCTCGATAGCCTGTTGCCGAACCTCGGCGAGTGGCTGCGCGGCACCGGCCCGGAGTCCGACGTCGTCGTCTCCACCCGGATCCGCTTGGCCCGCAACCTCGCCGATCTGCCGTTCACCACGCGCGCCGACCACCACCAGAAAGCCGAGATCGAGCAGCGCGTCCGCGAGGCCGTGGCGAAGTCCGACATCGCCCCGAAGCTCGAATACCTCAGCGTCATGGGCCTCATGCCGCTCGACCGGCTTTTTTTGGTCGAACGGCAGCTCATCAGCCGGGAACTCGCCAACGCCCTCGAAGGCCCGCGCGGGGTCGCCTTCGATTCGCGCGAGTCGGTCAGCGTGATGGTGAACGAAGAAGATCATTTGCGCATCCAAGTCATGCGCTCGGGGATGTCGCTGGACGAAACCTGGGAGCAGATCACCGCGGTCGACGATAGCCTCGAAGCCCGCCTGCCCTACGCCTTCCACGAGCGCTTCGGCTACCTCACGGCCTGCCCTACCAACGTCGGCACCGGCATGCGCGCCAGCGTCATGCTCCATCTGCCGGCGCTGGGAATCACCAAGCAGATCGAGAAAGTCTTCAAGGCATTGCAGAAGATCAACCTCGTCGTCCGCGGGTTGTACGGCGAAGGCAGTCGGGCCAGCGGGGACCTGTACCAGATCAGCAATCAGGTGACGCTCGGGAAGTCCGAGCCGCGCTTGTTGTCCGAGATCCGCGAAGTGATCGCGATGATTTTGCAGTACGAGCGCCAAGCCCGCACCGTGCTGTTGAAAGAGCGCCGCCAAGCCGAGCACGACCGCGTCGCCCGCGCCATCGGCACCCTAGGCAGCGCCACGATGATCACGGCCGAAGAGACGATGGAACTGCTCTCCGCCGTGCGGTTGGGCATTCATTTGCGCCTCCTCGACGACCTCCCGCCGACGACGTTGAACCAGCTCTTCATCCACACGCAATCGGCCCACCTGCAGAAGCTCGCGGGCAAAGCCCTCGACGGCGAAGACCGCAACGCCGAGCGCGCCAAGTACCTCCGCAACCGGCTCCGCGATCTGGGCGCCACCCCCCAGTAATCGGCGATCCCGCGGAACACGACCATGGCCGACTCCCCCCGCCCCCCGCGCCCCTGGCTCGTCTTCGCCGACGACTGGGGCCGACACCCGTCGAGCGCGCAGCACCTCATCCGGGCGCTGCTGCCCGGACAACCCGTGACCTGGGTCAACACCATCGGCACCCGTCCGCCCAGGCTCGACTGGGGCACGGCGAAGCGCGTCGGCGGGAAGTTGAAGGGATGGTTCGGTTCCAAAAATCCGACCCCGGACGGGGATCGGCTCGCATCGGAATCCCCCGCCATCGTCGCCCCGAAAATGTGGCCGTCGTTCCGCTCCCGCTTCGGGCGCTCGCTGAACCGCAAGCTCCTGTTGAAATCCCTGCGGCCCATCATCGAGGCCATGCCGGAAAAGCCGGTCATCATTACGACGCTGCCGCTCGTGGCGGACCTCGTCGGCGAACTCCCGGCCGCGAAATGGGTCTATTATTGCGTCGACGATTTCGGCCATTGGCCCGGGTACGACGGCGCCACGATGACGGCGATGGAACGGGACCTCGTCCCCAAAATCGACACCGCCATCGCCGTCGGCGAGACCTTGGTGAACAAACTCGCGGCGATGGGGAAACCGGCGCACCTGCTCACCCACGGCGTCGATCTCCCGTTTTGGCAGGCGCCGACGGCTCCCGACGATCCCCACGCGTTCGCCGGGATCGAACGGCCTATCGTCCTGTTCTGGGGCGTGATCGACCGCCGGATGGATACCGCGTTCGTCGAACATCTGAGCCGGTCGATGGCGTGCGGCAGTATCGTGTTCGTCGGTCCGCAAGAAGCACCTGACCCGGCTCTATTCAAACTCCCCCGCGTCGCCATTCGCCCGGCCGTGCCCATCGCGCGCCTGCCGGCGCTCGCCGCTGCGGCGTCGGTGCTCGTCATGCCCTACATCGATGCCCCCGTGACGCGCGCCATGCAACCGCTGAAATTGAAGGAGTACCTCGCCACCGGCCGGCCCTGCATCGTCCGCGATCTCGCCGCGACCCGGCTCTGGGCCGACGCCCTCGACCTCGCCGCGACCCCGGCGGAGTTCGCCGCCGCCGTCCTCGCCCGCCTCGCTGGTGACACCCCGTTGTCACAACTCGCCGCGCGCGAACGCCTCGCGTCGGAATCGTGGGCCGCGAAGGCCCGGCAATTCCGCGCTTGGATCGACGCATGACCCAAGCGCGCTACGGCACCCTCGACGCGTGGCGTGGTCTCGCCTGCCTCGGTGTCATCGTGTTCCACAGCACCGTTTACGTCGCCGACGGGCCGTTCGTGGCCCGCGTGCAATCCGAAGGCGGCACCGTCGCCGAGTGGGCCTGCGTCGTGTGCGCCCGCCTGTGGATCGGCGTGCCGCTCTTCTTCGTCATCAGCGGCTACTGCATCGCCGCGGCCGCCGTCAACGGGGTCGGGCGCGGCCGCGGAATCGGGACCTTCTTGGTCCGCCGGTTCCGCCGCATTTACCCGCCGCTTTGGATCTATCTGATCCTCTCGACCACCGCGCTGATGCTACTGCCGGATGCGCTGCTGCCCGGTCCCGCGGGCGGGTTTGAACAGCCGATCCCCCGGCCGCAATCGCTGAGTTGGTGGCACTGGCTCGGGCAGTTCACGCTGACTGAAGAATGGCGCGGGAACGTCGCCGGTCCGCCGAAGCGTTACTTCGCCGGGCAGCTCTGGACCCTCTGCTACGAGGAGCAGTTCTACCTCGTTCTGGCCGCGTGCGCGGCGGTCGCCCGCCGTTGGCTCTTCGCCGCCGTCGCCGCGATCTCCGCCGTCGTCGCGCTGATTTTGATCGATGTGCTCCGACCACAGTTCCAGATTGAGGGTTTCTTTTTCGACGGCCTCTGGCTCGCCTTCGCCGCGGGGGTCGCCGTCTACTACCGTTGCCACCGAGCCACGCCGATATTGAAGTTCGCCCTCGACGGCTTGTTGATGACGGCCATCGTGTGGGCCGCCCGCTCGGTGCCCGACTTCGACGAATTCCGGCAGGGGATCCCATCGAGTTTGTTGGTCGCGGCCGGCGCCGCGTTGTTGTTGGGCTGGGCGTACCGATTCGACCGCGTCACCGCCGGTGCCACTGCCCTCGCCCCGCTGCGCTGGTGTGGGGAACGCTGCTACAGCCTCTATTTGGTCCACGCGCCCATATCCCTCATCGGGGCCTGGTGCTTCTTCAAGGCCGGCGTGACATCGGCTGTCGGGACGATGCTGATTACCGTCCCCGTCTGCGCGGGATCGTCCGCGGTGGCGGGATGGGCCTTCCACCGGTTCGTCGAACGGCATTTCTTGAATGGGCCGACCGCGCCAAAAGAACGATTTTGAAGCTTTGAAGAAATCGCGGCAAAACGACGCTCCCGCAAGAAAGGCGCTCTACTATGCTAATGTCGGGACTCAGGGACACCCGAACCCCCGACACGGTACGCCCGCCGCACCCGCGCGATTCTCGCGGGGACTGCGGGCGTTGCTATTTTCAGAAGGCTCGATGGTTTCGCCGGAAACACCCCCACCCCTCCGCGAAACCATTTCCAATTTCGGGTAGAATCTTAGCGCCGCAACGACTTGCGTCGGAAAATGGCCGGTGCGGTCCCGGGCGAAATCATTCCGGCGACACGAAACCTGAGTCCAGCGGGAAGTCGCACCCCCTCGCGTAGACTCAGAGTCAAAATGCTGGACTCAGAATCGACTCGCTGGACGAACTATGCGCACCAAGGGGTTAGGGCATGAGCCCTCCGAGTCGTGATCGCTTTCTGCGAAACCACTGAAAATTTGAACCACAGCCCGTTACGATGTCTCTATAACGTGTGGGTTGGGAAGGCGACAGGAGCTTGGAGTTCGGGGAGGTTGCCGGAATCATGGCCAGCAAGTCACTAAACCGAGGGCTGGGCGCCGCGAAAGCGGCCAAGCAGGACGAGTTCTACACCCAGTATGCCGACATCCAGAAGGAGGTCGAGGCCTACCTGGAGTTCGACGCCGACACCTTCCGCGGCAAGGTCGTCTACTGCAACTGCGATGATCCCTTCGAGAGCAACTTCTTCAAGTACTTCGCCGCCAACTTCAACAAGCTCGGGCTGAAAGAGCTCGTCACAACCAGCTACGACGGCTCACCAATCGCCGGTGCACAACTCACATTCGATGAGTATGTCGGAGGCAATGGCAAGCGCCAGAAGCCGACGGCCACCGCCGTTAGGATAGGTGAGGTGACGGATTTGAACGGAGATGGCGCAACCGGCATCGAAGACGTCAAGCTTTTCCTGGAGCGGACCCCCCACTCCCGGACGCGCCTGTCGGAAGGAGGCGACTTTCGCAGTCCCGAATGCCTAGCGATCCTGAAACAGGCTGACATTGTCGTAACCAATCCCCCCTTTTCCTTGTTCCGCGAGCACGTTGCCCAACTTGTAGAGCATGAAAAGAAGTTCCTGATTATCGGCCCCAAGAATGCCGTCACCTACAAGGAGATCTTCGCACTTATCAAAGACAGCAAGCTGTGGCTCGGGGCAGGTTTTGCCAACGGAAATGCCTACTTCAGCATTCCTGCCGACAGCGGTCGCGAATTCGCGGAAGGCGTATACGACGCGACCACCGGGCTAGTTAAGTTTCGCAACGTTGGGTGGTTCACAAATATGGACCATGGGCGCCGCCACGAGGAACTGCCGCT
>JANXTU010000544.1 GCA_025352235.1 Fimbriiglobus sp. | reverse complement strand
GTTGATTCTCGATCTGCGCTCCGTCAGTTCCCAGCGCTGCGCTTCGGCGACGGACGATTTGAACGAGTGCATCCGGGCGAAACTGCAAACTCGACCGCAACCGGACGCCAAACTCTGGATCCTCGCGGCGAACAATCCGGAAAACGGACCGGTGCTCCTCCGGCCGATCCGCCTGAGTGCGTTCGGGCTCGCGTTGGCCCAAGCCATCGGCGGCAGGGCCGACGCGTGGAACGCGGACAAAAGCACGAATGAGAAAGTCTCGTTCCAAGAGTTCGCGAAGTACGCGCAACAGGCCACCTTCGTCGGGACCAAAGCCTACGGCAGCGGCGAGCAACTCCCGGCGCTCTTCGGGCCCGGTGGCGATTTCCCGCTGGTCTCGGTGATTCGCGGCCAAACGAAGCCGATGCCCGAAGCGATCGATGCGGAACCCTACCCGGACTGGCTCAAACAATCGTGGGTCGACCGCGACAAATGGGTGAGCGACGGACTGCACCGCCGGGCGCCGCGGATATTAGAGCACCAAGGCCTCGCGGCCTCGCGTGCCGAAGAGGCGTGGTCCGCCGGGATCGATCCCGCGGCGATTCGCGATCGACACGAGCCAACCCTCAAGAAGCTCGCCGGTGCCGGTTCGGCCTTTCCACCGTTCCAGCTCCCGCGGCGTTCGCACGCCCGCTGGTCGGCCAGTCCAGGTTCGCCTGCGTTTGAAGCCGCCGCCGCCGCGACGCTACGACCGTACCTTGCGAAGATCGCGAGCGACGAGCCGATGAAAAAGGAAGACGCGGCCATGTCGCTGGCGATTGTACGGGGGCTGCTCGATGCGAAACCCGACATTTCCCCGGAGGCGATCCAAGGGGCCGTGTTGAACGAGGTTTGGAATCTCAAAGCACCGACGCACGAGCAAATTGGCCGCGCCGCGGCCCTCTTGATGACGGTGCCGAGCGCGAATCGATTCTCCGAAACGACTGTTGCCATTTGGGTCGCGGGATTGCCCGCGGAACAAGTCCGCGAATGGGAGAAGGCGGAAGCCGGGGCTATGCTCTCCGTGTTGCGGTCGATGAAATCGGCCGAACAAGCTTCGGCCCTCGACGGCCGCACTTGGCCTTGGCTCCGATATGAACTCGATCGGCTCGACGCGATCCGGCGGGCCGCGCTGGTTCTGCTGGGCGATCCGGATTCCGGGCCCGCTCAGTTTCTGGCCGCGAAGAGTAAGCTCGATTCGGCTCGACTCGACTTCGACAAAGTCCGGGATGCCGCCGCGCGGTTAAACGTCTGTTTCGGCGAGATCGAGGAGGGCCGTGCCGTCCTTGCCGATCTCGCGGCCGTTTATCCCCACAAATTGGCCCCGTCCCCGGCGGTGGTCGCATCCCAGTGGGCCAGGTTGGTCGAACAGTACTCCAAGATTCGCTCGTCGGCGCAACCCCCGAAATCGACGGGCTTGCCCAAACTCGACGACTTGAGTCAGGCGACTCAGACGTTTGACGTGTTGCGGACTTCTTTGATGGCTCTGAGGATCGGGGCGGACGATACCGACCCGCAGCGGTTGGAGCTGGCGCTCCGCTGGCCGTGGTTGCGCGGCACGGAACGGGATGCACTCCGGACGCGTCTCGACGAAGCGATGCGAGCGGCGACGAAACGGGCCCTCGACCGCTGGCCGACGACCCCGCCGGAGGAAGCGACTTCGACGGCATCGCCGTCGAAGACCCGCGAGGATGCAATGAGGGATTCAAAAATCGCGGGGGATTTGCTGGCGTTGGTCGGATCGAAGAATCGCCGGGAACTCGCGGCTCAATACAAGGTGGCGGAACCGGGGCAACGGGCCGAAATCGGTTGGGCGATCCACCCGGACGATTTTCCCGCCGTGCCGCTCGATGCGGCCGGGGCGAACCCGGAACCGGCCGAACGGCGGCGGGCCGAAATCGACGCGGCCCGTTGGATCGGCACGCGATACGCCCTCGACGCGGCCGAATTGCGGGCGGTGAAAGACAAAGCGTGCCGGGCGGCCGCGGACGACCTCGACGCCCTCGCCGGCGTCTACCGAAATTGGAACCCCTGATCGAACCCGAAGGATTGGCCATGAGATCGACCGCTTCCCAACTCGTCCTGCTCGCGGCCTTGGTCGCGTTCGGCTCACCGGCCCCGGCCCAACCGCCGAAGCTCAGCGACGACGTCGTGTTCACGTTCATCGCCGACGCCGGTGCGAAGGACGTGCTCGACGCCCTCCCCAAAGACAACAACCCGAACATCGTCCTGCGGCCCAACGACGGCGGCGAGTTCCACTTGTACGTCAAGAACCCGGCCAAAGCGTTGAAAACGTACACCGTGGAGCTGTCCGCCGAACCGAAGGGCACCATCGCGGCTCGGATCGAAGTCAAGATCCCCGGCAATAAGTGGACGCGCGTGCGCATGCCGAAGCCGGCCCCGGTCGTCGCCGTCGTTCCGGTCGCGGCACCCGCGCCGACGACCCCGCCGGCACCCAAGGCCGAACTGCCGACTGGCCAAGAATTGATCCGCTCCAACGTCGGCTTCCGGTTCGTCCTCCGGCTCCTGGCTAAAGATGACGACGGCGCACTCGTGCCGGTGAAGGGCACGGACGGCGCCGACCTCGGCCGCGTTTGCACCGTGACGCTCGCCAAACCGAGCGCGTATCTCGATGTCGCCAAGCCGACGCTCGTCGCACCCAAAGACAAGCCGGCCAGAATCAGCGTGCCCGCCAAAGCAATCGTCGGCATAGCCAGCGGCGAGGCGACCGTACAACTCAGCTTCCCACCGACGCTGAACGCCCCGGGGCTGATGCTCCGCGAAGGTGTCTACCGCCGGGCGATCTCGCTCGACGGCGGCCCCAACGCGTCGGTGGTCTTGCTCGGGAGCGTGCAGAAGTACGGGAACAAATTCCGCGCCGAAGTCTCCATCGATGGGATCGCACGGGCCTTCATTTACACCTCGGAGCCCAAAGGCGAAGTGACCGACGAATTGCAGAAATTCGACACCCAAGTCGTGCGCATTCTTTCAGCCAAGTCGGTCACGAGGCCGACCGCCGCATTCCCGATCAAACTCGAAGTCGACAACGCCCCGGACAACGCCAATTTGGAAGTGCGCGTCCGCCAAGTCGGCGGCGACGACACCGACGCCAACAAGGAAATCCTCCTATTGAAGGGGAGTCGGCAAGAACGCGTCTGGGTCGACCTCGCTGGTCAGATCGACGGCGGCTTCGCCATCGCCAACCGCAGCATCGACTGGGTCGTGCCGCTCGATCTCCGCGAGCGCCGGGGCCGGCTCGAAGTCGTTTGCGCCATCGCCGGGACGACGATCAAATCCGACCCCTTCATCATCACGGTCGATGCGACGGCACCGGAAGATGTGAAGTTCCTCAAACTCCCCGCCCAGCACATCAAGGGCACTCCGTTGCCGGTCGTCGCCGCTCTGCAAGATCTCGATACGAAAGTGGTCAAGGCGGTCTTTTTCTTGGGAGAATTGCAAGAGGACGGCAAACTCCCGGAGGGCCCGAAGGTCGTGGGAACCCGTGTCCTCGACCCCAAAACGAAACTGCCCTCGCCGGTCGAATGGATCGGCTTGATGCCGCTCCCGCCCGAGAAACGCGGCGAGATCACCATCGGCGTCGCGGTGACCGACGAAGTCGGCAACACCACGACCGAAACGCAAAAGGTCGAACTCGTCGATCCGCCCGCCCCCAACGGCACCATCGTCGGCAAAGTGGTGCTCGGCGAACGCGCCCAACCCGGCCTGACGGTGACCCTCACCGACGGCGAAGGCAAACCGAAGGGGGAAGCGAAGACCGACGCATTCGGCAAATTCAGATTCGAGAAGGTCGCCCCCGGCGCCTACACTCTGAAGACCACTAAGACCGACGTCACCCTCGGCCTGACCGGCACCGCCCCGGCGCAAGTGGAAAACGGGAAGACCGCCAAACCCGAAATCGTCTTGAAGCGAAACCTACCGTGATCGCGTTCCGCAACGGCCAGTTGATACCCCAGTCCGAACTCGCGCTCGCTTACAACGACGCCGGATTCGTGGCGGGGACGACCATCACAGACTATTGCCGGACGCACGGCCAACAGCTGTTCCGCTGGCCGGACCACCTCGCCCGCCTTCGTCACGATTGCGCGATCTGCGCAATCGATGTCTCCTACACCGACGGTGAACTGGCCGAGGCCGCGAATGCGATCCTCGCGGCGCATGTCGCGGTTCACCCGACCGGAACC
The DNA here is from genome assembly GCA_025352235.1 of Fimbriiglobus sp. Classification (GTDB taxonomy): domain Bacteria; phylum Planctomycetota; class Planctomycetia; order Gemmatales; family Gemmataceae; genus JALHQU01. The sequence goes on along the minus strand of JANXTU010000544.1, from coordinate 9,251 downwards.
GAGTTTGCGATCATCACATTCGCGACGCCCGGCCCGTTCGGGTTTATGGTCGGCGAGACGGCGAACGGGCCGCCGACCGTCGGCATGCACGCGTTTCCGGTTCCACTGGATCGCTACCGCCGATTTTTTGAAGAAGGGGCCTCACTCGAAATCGTCGGAGTCTTGCCACGCGTCGACGGCGGCATCGTCCCGCCGAACATCAAACACCGCAGCCGGTTGCACTGGAGCCTCGCGGCCCAGTGCCGGACGCGACCCGAGAATGTGCCGGTTTTGGTGGATCAATTTGGAGGTTCGCCAGACACGGCCATTGGCAGCACCTTGGCGGTGGTCGATGGGACCGTGACGCGCCCGAAATGGGGCACGGTGTTGGAATCGATCGGGTTCAAAATCGCCGGGCAAAAATGCGGAGAATTGGGCATCGGTTTTGCCGAATTCGACGGCGACTGGCGGCTCCATTTCGCGCAGGCTTCGGAGGTGTTGCTGTGCGGTTCCGCGTTCGGCATCGCCGGAGTCCGCCGGCTCGATAACCGAGAATACACTTGGCCCGGACCGGTACTGAAAAAACTGGAACCGCGGTGGTGGCGCTGATTCATTCGCCCGAGATCAGTTCGTCCCATCCGTCGGACTCGAAAATCCGATCGAGGAGCCGCTCCAGACGATCCGCGTCTCGAATCGCTTGGATCCCAATGTGGATCGGATTCGAAGGCGGACCGAATCGCTTGGTCCCCAGGCGGATCAAAGTGCCGCGCAGGCTTTGGAAACGGCCTTGGCTCAGGCCTTGGCTCAGGCCTTTCTCGCGGCCTTCTTCGAGGATGCCTTGGTAAGTGGTCGATTCTTCCATCAGCATGTCTAACCTCCGAAACAGTTCTCGAATTCTCGTTTTATCATACCTCAGTCCGCACAACACGTAACTCGAACCCAATAAGCGTTCCGTCAATCCACCTTCCAAGTTTTCGCCGCGGATCAGGGTTCGGTATCCATCCAGAGCGTCTTCGAGTCGAAGGTCGGCTTCGTCGGTCAACAACGCGAGTGGAGCCAGTGCCGAGCCGCATTGGAACCAATAATCGACGGAGCGTTCCCAGACTTTTTCGACGTGATACCAGAACTCCGCGATTTTGTTGTTCCTCACACCTTCGCGCCGATAAGTCCCCGTTTGATCGCTGGCGAACGCTTTCGGCCTCAGCAAAATTAATACGGTCTCGACGGGCAAACCGTGTTGATGGTCGATCAGCGTATTATACCGCATCAGCTCGCGCGGGATACCCGTTCGCGGATTGGCTTCGAGTTCCAAGTGCAACAGCGACGGCAGCGGGCCGTCGATGCGGAACAGCTTGTCCGCCTGGAGCGTCGTGGCGAGATCGGTATCCAGCACGGTGCTCGGTCCGGGCGGGATTCCGGCCAGCCGGCCGAAGGCCTCGGCCCAATCCCCGGGTCGGAGATCGATCAGCGCATTGAGGGTCGCGTCAAACGGTTTGGCCATGGATCACCCCTTCGCCGGCACTTCTTCCCAGAACAAATCGTTCCCCGCCGCGTAGGCGTCCGAGGCGCGGAAGTCGTGGATTCCGGGGATTTCCCCCGCTGGGAGACCCCACGCGTCGAAGTTGACGAAGAAGACGCCGTTGAAGTACCCGAACTTCAAGTCGCTCATCTTGCCGGCCGCGACCGTCGGGCGCTTCTGGAAGCGGTACTCTTCGACGGCCGAGATTTCGAGCTTCAACTTCACCGGTTTCGGGGTCGCGCCGAGGTCGCGCGTCGCGGGGCGCACCAGCAACACCGCGACGATCGTGGCCGTGCCCTTGCGAGTACCGACGTTCAGCCGTTTGATTTTGCCGCCGACGAAGCGGTACTTGCGGGCGAATTGGACGAGGTCGGCGGAGTGCAATCGTTTCATGGCGCGGACGCTCCGGTGCGGAGGGATCGGAATTCAAACGAACGAATCGAATACGCGGACCCCGGCCCAATTCGATTTCATCTCGTCGATGAACTTGTTGTGGGTGGGGTCATCTTGGTATGCGTCGTGGCTATCCTGACCGTCGAACACCAAGTGCAAGCCGACGTCCCAGTCGAGGTCGTTCACGTCGCGCTTCAATTCGGCGCAGAGCTTGCCGGCGGCGAAGAAAACGATACCGGGCTGGACGTTGAGGTACTTCTGGCACGCGGCGACGAGTTCGTCCACCTCGGCCGGGGCGTTGTCTTTCAGTTTAAAGAAGACGTTGTGGGCCACACGCATAGCGGGAGTTCCGGGTTCGGGATCGGGCGGATAGCTATATTGCGGGTAGTCACTCCCCCCGGCAATGGCAGCCCGAAATGACTTTCCCCCAACTCACCGCTTTCCCGGTCGTCGTCGTCGAGGATGTGTCGTGGGGCGACATGGACGCGTTTCAGCACGTCAGCAACATCGTCTATTTTGAGTATTTCCAAAACGCCCGCATCGACTATATGACACGGATCGGTTGGTTCGCTTTGATGAAGCAGCGCGGACTCGGGCCGATCGTGGCCAGCACGCAGGCCCGCTTCCGCAAGCCGGTCTACTACCCGGATCGCTTGCACATCGGCGCCCGCGTCCTCGACATCGGGACGGACCGAATCACCTTCGAGCACAAAATCGTCAGCGAGCGTTGGGCCGATGTCGCCGCGGAAGGGCAGTGCGTCATCGTGTCGATGGACTACAACGCCCACGCGAAAGCCCCGCTTCCGGAAGGACTGCGGGAGAGGATCGAAGCGCTCGAAGAGTCCGTGAAAATGGAAAAACCCCAGCCGCAGCAATAGCCGCGGCCGGGGCGATGAACCGGCGCGAATCCGCGCCGGACGCCTTAGCGTTCGGTCATGAAGAAGTCGCGCGGACTGCGGACGAACGGGTGCTGCGGGAACACCAGCGTCCCGGGCGTCCCTTGCGGGTACGGGTTGTACGGCGCGGCGCCGTGCCCGGCGCGGGAACTCCCCGCGGCGTTGTTCGTCCAATTGCGGGCGCCGACGCTGTGGCCGCAGGTGCTGCACGAGCCGCTTTTCCACCACATCAGTTTCGAGAAGACGCTGGGGGATGCGGCCGGACCGCCGCACGTACTGCAATTGCCGGCGACGACGCCTTGGACCGGCCCTTGTGCCGAGGCGGTTTCGCCGGCTACCAGCAGACCGGCCACGCAGGCCACGGCCAAGAAGAATCGTTTCATCGGTAGTCCTTTACGTCGGGAACCAATCGGGGCGAATCGATCGCTACGATTCGATTCGGCGATTCACCGCTATGCCGGCCTCCAAAACCGGGTGCGGGACGCGCTCGGCGATCCGGGGAGCGCGATATCCCGCGCGGAACCGGATCAGTCGGGCCAGTCGTTAGAATCGGAGCATCACCGGAAGAAGAAGAGGACATAAACCGACAGGCCGACCAAGCAGAAGTTCAACAAGACTCCGGCCCCGGCGAGGGTGCCGAGCCACGGGCCCGCCGCGTTATCGGCGGGGCCTACTCTCAAAAGTTCGTCCCGCAAATGCCGTTCGATTTCGGCCCGTGTTTCCGCCGAATCGCTCAAGAGCCGCACCGTGACGTGGCTCATTCCGCGGAACGGCACCAAGTCGAGGATGCCCGGCCCGTGCGCCCACCGGTTACCGTAGCGAGTCGCGTTGAGGATGTGGCTGCGCTGGAGCGCCGCCCCGATGACCTGCTCGACCGCGGCGAGGTCGACGTTGTAGATCGAAAGCCATCGCGTCCGGTTCGTCAGCGTGAGGGCTGCGGCGCCGATCACCAGCAGAAAATAGCCGATGACGATGAACAGCCACGACCCCGTATTTTGGCCCCACCCTTCGCGGACTTGTTCGAAATTGCCCCGCAGCACGGCACGCGAATCGGACTGCACCAGCGTCAGCAAGAGCGCCCCGCCGACGAGGAGGAACCCCGAGAGCGCGGCCAGTACCAAAACGAAGTCCCAATGGCCCGACACGACCGTCGGCCGCGATTTCTTATTCACCGACGCGAGCCAGCAGAGGTAGAACGTCACCGGCATGAGGCAGACGAGCGAACTGAAGCACGCCGCGAGGAGTTGGCTGGATGACACGGCGAAGTCCCGGAGCAATAATTCCACCTTTGTAGGCGCTCCCCGGGCACGGGGTATACTCCCGGAGTGCTTTATCGTCCCGTATCGCGTGGGTTCCCATGTCGCAACCGATTCCAACGCATCTGATCACCGGCTTCCTCGGCGTCGGCAAAACCACGGCGATCCTCGACTTGTTGAAGCGGAAGCCGGCGTCCGAAAAATGGGCCGTGCTCGTGAACGAGTATGGGCAAGTCAGCATCGACGAAGCGTTTATCGAAGGCGAAACCGTCGCGGAGGGCGTCGCCGTGCGTTCCGTGGCCGGGGGTTGTTTCTGCTGCACGACCTCGCCGCAATTGCCGGTCGCTCTGCATTTCTTGCTGCAAGAAACGAAGCCGGATCGGTTGTTGATCGAAACGTCCGGCTTGGGCCACCCGGCCGCGCTGCTCGACACCATCCGGAAGAATTACTCGGATCGCTTGGAACTCAAAGCCACCCTCGGCATCGTCACGCCGATCGATTTCGCTTGCCCCGGCATGCTCGACAACCCGGTATTTCGCGATCAGATCCAAATGAGCGACCTGCTGATTTTGAATAAGGCCGATCGCGCGACGCCGGAACTCCTCGCGGAGTTCCAAGCGTGGGCCGAGAACCTGTTCCCGCCGAAGTTGTTGATCGCGGCCACGACACACGGACAACTCGACCCGGCTTGGTTGGAACTCGACGGCGATTCCGAACGCGTCCCATTCTTCCCCGATGCGCACGCGGCCAACCCGGCCGAGGAATTGCAAACGCTCGGTCGACCCCGGCCCGGTCGCCCGATTCGCTATGAGTCCCCCGGCGCCTGCGGTTGGATCTTCTCCCCGAACGACATTTTCGACGAAGACAAGCTGCTGGCACTCCTCGGAGCGAATCCCGAAATCTCACGGTTGAAGGGCGTCTTTCGCGTCGAGGAAACTTGGCTCGCCATCAACCGCAGCGGTACCGCGCTCGGCGTCAAGCCGGCGGCCTACCGCCGCGACAGCCGCGTGGAGATTTTTGGGCAGCAGCATTGGGGAGAGTTTGAAGCGGCGTTACTCGGCAGTATGGTCTCGGCGAGCGGCACGGCGTGAGCGCCTCAGCGTGCCGTGTTTGCCGTTCAAACCAAGTCACCCTGACGCGATGCCGCTCGCCGGAAATCACTTCAGCGGGCACGGCTTCGCGTACTCGAATCGCTTTCGGAAATCGCGGACTCGCTTGGCGAAAGTCTTGTTCCCGTTGCGCGTATCGAAGGCCAAAGCTAGCTCCTTCAGCCGGGCGTCCAGCCATTCCACCAGCGCGGCGACCGTCGGCTTGCCATCGGCGGAGGTCAATTCCATCTTCTTCGGGATGCGGATCGGCACGATTTTCTTGCTGCAGTCCGCGAGTGCTTCAAGCAGCAACCGCGCGGCTAAGTAGAACTCGAACTCGGCCGACGGAACTACGGAATTGAGCGCCTCCGGCAAATGCCGGTCGAGCAGTTTTACGGCGCGGCTCAAGTTGCTCGTCAGCGTCAGCCCGACGATGTACATCGCTTTCTGAGGGAGGTACGTGGATTGGCGTCCGATGAGCCGGTAGCCGGTTTCGAAGCACTCCATCGCCCGCGCGGGCTTACCGAGACGGATGTAGGACAGCACGACGCCGGCATAGGTGCATTCGGGCACGATCGAGCAAGCCATCTTGCCGCTCAAGATTGGTTTGGCGGCTTTCACTGCGGCCTCGTCGTCGTCCAGAAAAGCGTACAAATCGACGTTGCCATCTTGGACGCAGGCCAAGCAGTTGCTCAAATGATCGCGCGGCGTCAACAGCATCTTGGCGTTCGCTTTCTTCGCCCCGGCTTTGTCGCCCATCGTTTGAAAGTTTTCGCGGCGGAGGCTCCAATAAGCGTGCAGCGTCGAGCCTTCGGCTTTGTAGCGGCGCTTCATGTCGTCGAAGAGTTCGTCGATCCGGTCTTTCGGGATGCTCGGAAAATTGGCCGCGTGCCCCAAAATCCATTTGTAGCTCCACAAGAGTTGGAAGCTGTCGAAGCGGTCCGGTTCCGCGTCGAACTTGCTGAGGAGCCACGAAAAGGCGACGAGGGCGATGTCCGGGCGATCGGAGAAGATGGCAGCCTCGACCAAGGTCATGCGGGCGTGGAACGAGATGTCCAATTCGTTGTAAACGTCGGCCAATTCGACCGCGCGCTCGACGAGGGCCAATTGGACGGGGCCGTGGTCCAGATCCGCGGCTTCGCCCAGCAGGTCTTGGATTTGTTCGGCGAGTTCGGGCATGGTGGTCCTCAGGGCGATTCCGGATTGATGACCTTCAATCCTTCTTGGGCGGCGATGGAGACGAGGGCTTGATCGGCGCAGATGAATTGGAGTCGCGATTGCGAAATTTGGAAGCGTAAAGCCACGGACAGTTGGAGTGCGTCGAGTGTGCGCAAATTTCGGTTCGGCCCATGAACTCGGAGCAGTTTCTCGGCGCGAAGAAAGTCCACCATGAGGAAACGGGAAACGCGGAGCCTGTGCGATGAAATATCGCGTTGAAATCGTCGGAGGAGTTCGTTGGCTTCTGCAAGTGGCAATTGCCCGACGCGCACTTTCTTGAAGAAGACCGAATGCATCTCCACAGCGGTCAATCGCGAAATGAGCCGCGTCGCACGCTTTGCTTTCATCAGCCGCTGAACCTCGGAACTACCGGGTTCCGCGTGGTAGTGCTTTCCCAGAGCGCTCGTGTCGAAGAAATACGTCGGCATCAAAAACGCTCCTCGCGTTCGGCGATGAAGTCGGCAGTCATCGAACCTGGGATTTTTCGCAGCATTTCACGGACTTCTTCCAAACTCATGACCGGCTCCGTATCCGCCTCGCACTGGGCGTGATACTCCGTATCGACCCAATCGGGCTCCCCCGATGAGACTGCCGCGGAAACGAGCCATTCCGCGGCCAATTCCTCGATCGGCTTACCCTCATCGAGGGCCTTCGCTCGAAGAATCTTTTCCAAACTGTCGGTCAGTGGAATCGTCAAAAGCATCGATCATTCTCCGGGTGATTGCTATGGATTCTACCCTTCTTTCATCCCGATGCCCCATTCGATCAGCGACAGCAGCCCGTCGTTGAGCAGCGTCATCTCCTTCACGCTCAGCGGGTGGTGTCCCAGGAGCAGCGATTGCAGATAGAGCATCTGGATACTGCGGTGGAGGATCGCACGGTCTTTCACCGTGCACAATCGGTTGACGGTGGGGTTGTCGAAGTTGAAGCAGATGTGGGCGAAGGTCGCTTGCGGTTTGTCCTTCTTGCCGAGATTGTCGAGCACCCCGGACCAGAGCGGGTTGGCGATTTCTTTCGACTGCTCCAGCGACCGGAAAAAGCGACCTTCTTGGTTGGTCGTGTAGAGCGCAGGCAGTTCCCGCGGCTTGTACTTCTTCACATCCGGCTCGCAGCGGAACGGCTTCAGCACCGTCTCCGCGGCCCGCAGGAACTCGGCGACCGTCTCTTGCTCGTTCAATTCAAGTTCGTCGAACGACTGGCTCATCGTCGTCGGGTCGACCAACTCCGTCGGCATGTCGAGCAGTTCCTCGGCCTTGGCCAGCAGTTCCGAGTCGTAGGTGTAGCCGCCGTTGATGACGACTTGGCCGTGGGCCTGCGACACGCGCGACACCTGACGGAATTGGTCGACGGTGGGGACGTAACGCACCGTGTCGTGCTGTTTGCGGTAATCGCCGAAGGTCATCTCGCCTTGCGAAGTCTCGAACGTCAGCCAGTCCATGACGAGCCGGTAAAAGTCATCGTCGGTCGTCGCCAAGCTCTTGATGGCCATGCCGTGGAGGGAGATGATTTTGTCGAGTTTGCGCGTGTCCTTCTCGGCGAGTTCCACGAGGTAAGACCGCAAACATTCTCCCAGTGTTTCACGCGCCGTTTGCAGTTTGGCGTCTTCGTAGAACGACTCGCGCGAGGCCGTGGGGCGGAGGTCGTTGGCGTTCACGGCGGCCTTCACGAAGAAGGCCCACTCCGGCAGCAGGTTCTCGATGTTCTCCGACAGCAGCATGTTCTTCAGGTAGACGCGGTGGGCCCGTTTGCTCGTCAACGTCACCGCATAGGGCAACACGTAAGCCAAACCTTCGACACCCCCCGCCTTCGACTTCAACGGGATCGCATCGAGGAAGTCGCTCTCGAAGATCTCCCGGCCGAAGTCGAGGTAGGCCTTGAAGCGGTCGCGGTCGTTTTTGTATTTCTCGCGCCAGGGGGCGCCGCGCTCGTTGATGATCTGCGTGACCTTGCCGTGCGAAATGCGGATCGGGAAGGGCAGTAGGCCGCCGTAGTGCTTGGCGAGTTCCTTGACGCGGGCCGGGTCGAAATGCTCCTCGCACCCGGCCTTGGCCGTGAGCCAGACCTGCGTCCCCGGTTCGAGGTCGCGCTCGATTTCCTTGAGCGTGTAGGTGCCGTCCGGCTTCGCTTTCCATTCGACCGTCGGCGTGTCGGCTTTGGCGCTCTTGGAGTAAACGGTGATAGCGTCCGACACGACGAAGCACGACAGGATGCCGATGCCGAACTGGCCGATGAAGTCGGTCTGCGTTTCCCCTTCGAGCGCCCGTTTCGAACTGAGGCCGATGGTGGCGAGGAAGGTGTGCACCTCCTCGGGCGTCAGGCCGATGCCGTTGTCCGACATCATCACCGTCGGCGGCTTCCCCTTCGATTGGTGGACTTCCATGCGGATGTCGCCGACGAAACCCTTCTCGAGTTTCTGCCGGGCGGTGATGGCGTCGGTCGCGTTCTGCATGAGTTCGCGGACGAACACCTCCGGTCCGCTGTAGAGGTGGTTCGAGAGCAGGTCGATGATGCCGCCGAGGTTGATCTGGAATTTATGGTCCACGGAACGGGGTCTCCGGATTGCGGAATCAACGTAAGTGCGGGGGCGCCGAAGCGATGACGTTCCAATGATACCGATATTCGGCTTGTACGGCGGGAGCCAACTTCTCCGCGAACGTCTCGGTCAATTCGAGCGTTTTGATCATCTCTTGGACATCGCCCGTGGCGGCGACCACGCACGCTTCGGCTTCAATCGCTTGTGGTAGTTCGCTGCGTTTTCCATTTCCTTATCATACCAAAGTCCTCCACAGAGACAGGCCATGGCCACCCCACTGCCGAACTACACTCCGTACAAGAATCTGCCGCCGTTGGCGGGGCTTTGCTCGTTCGAGGCGGCCGTGAAACCGGGCCTGTCGATCGAGGA
>JANXTU010000532.1 GCA_025352235.1 Fimbriiglobus sp. | reverse complement strand
TGACAGAGACTTGCGGCGATTTCACACCGAGTGGAACTCGATGGAAAAGGCGTTCGTGTTGGAAGAATCCCAGTTGGACGAATCGACGTTCGCGATGGCCGGACGATGGTGTTTGGCCTCTCCGAAGCATTGGAGGCGGGGACGGGGGTGAAGTCTCCGTTGGAAGTTCCGACACGACAACTGTTGCCAGAAAGATTTGCCATACCCCCAGCCGCGCCTGAGTCCGGCGCGGCTGGGCGCATCCAGCCGATGTGGAGTGATCCACAGCGGCTTTCGCTTGTTTAAAGTGTGGTGGCCGTGATGGTGTTGGCACCGATGCCGCCGTCGATGTTGACAGAACCAACACCAGTGCCCGTGATGGTGTCGTTACCGTTGCCACTAGTGATGTAGACAGTATCAGTAGCAGTGGCCGTGATGGTATTGTTACCGTCGCCACTAGTGATGTAGACAGTATCAGTAGCAGTGGCCGTGATGGTGTTGTTACCGTCGCCACCAGTGATGCCGACACTACCACCAGCAGTGGCCGTGATGGTGTCGTCACCGGCGTCACCGCTGATGCAGACCGTTCCAGTAGCAGTGGCCGTGATGGTGTCGTTACCGTCGCCACCAATGATGATCACATTACCAGTCGGAGTTGCAGTCGCACTACTCGATTGGTCGGGGTATTCGATGTTGTCGACATCGTAGCCGCTGTTGTTGCAGTTTTCGGCAGCACCAGCACCAGCACTACCAGTAGCAGTGACCGTGATGGTGTCGTCACCGGCGCCACCGCTGATGCCGACATCACCAGTAGCAGTGACCGTGATGGTGTCGTTACCGCAGGCACCATCAACGTAAACAGCATCAGCAGCCGTGACCGTGATGGTGTCGTTACCGTCGCCACCGAAGACCATGACAGCACCACCAGCCGTGACCGTGGTGGTGTCGTTACCGGAGCCACCCCAGACGCTCACGGGGGCGCTGGTGCCGAGCGTGACCGTGATGGTGTCGCTGCCGGCACCACCGTTGATCTTGACATCTTTGACCTTGGACAGCGCGAAGAGCGAATTGACACCGTTCTGCGTCACAAGCACATTGTCCCCAGCCTGGCTCACGACGATGGTGTCGGCACCGCTGCCGCCATTGATGGTCAGCGTGCCCCCCATGCTCAGACAAGCGGGCACTTCGCGAGATTCCAGGATTTCGATCCCGGCGCGGAAAGAAGAGCGTACCATACTGCGTTACCACCTTTGTAAAGGAAATCAGTCAGGGTGAGAAAAACCAGTTGGAGGAATCGACGAAAGCCCTTATTCCCGGCCTTCGTTATTGGGTGGTGACCCATTAATATTGCACACGCGAGTTCCAAGGTGTTTTGCTGTGGCCTCAATACAGTTTCCCAGGTGATTTCGCCGCTATGCAGTATTTATGGGCTGCACCAGTTATTCCTACAAGGCTATTTAGCACGGGCATTTTCTTTAACGGCACGCTTTTCAGGTTTTTTCTGAAATGATTTGCGGATGGTCTCTTGTAGCGTAATTGTTTTACGCTCCAAACCCCTGAAATCAGGCCGTTTTCAGAGTCCAAACCAACAAAACGACCAAAACGAGGCGGCTTAGCAGGGTGTTGGAAAAATCCGCAGCTCTGCTGAGGCATGAATTAAGAGGCTACTACAACGTTCAAATTGCCATTCTGTCCGTGGATATCAAAATGAACTCTGTAATGTGCAGTGTGTTGAACCTCCCCACGTTTGGAGGGCACGGAGGTAAGGGCCTGTAGCGAAATATGGCAGCGGCTTAGAAATAACCTGCCAAGCTGACGTTCTTGGCTTTCGACAGCAAGAACTTCAAGAACGATTTGCCTTGGAAACGACAGGTCTGCAAGATGGCGAGCAACAGCGGGTCGTGAACTGCGGACCGCTTAAAAAACGATCCCGAAATCTTCCGCTGCACGGTCAAGCGAGCGCGGTAGGCTTGGCGGTTGGCCTCCCAGTTTGATGACGATTGGAGCCTCGCGATTTCGTCGGCCGCAGACTATTTGACGAACACGGTCAAGCCAATTGTACCGTCGAAAGTGTGGATTTTGAACTGCGAGAAGACCAGGAAGGCAAAGCGTTAATGACCAATAGGAGTTACGCACTTGGGTGGTTGGTGGGGGTTTGGGTAGGATTGATTCTTGCCCATCCAGCCCAATCGTGTGCAGTTTGTTGTCAAAACTGCCTCGGATCACTCAACTGCGTAACTCCCTACCAAGACAGAAAAATACCACTGGCTGAGCATCACGGTTTTTGAACCGTCAGGAAACAGCGCGAAGGGAAAAATCTCAACAAAAAAGTCCACCGCCGCAAGCGACGATGGACTTTTATTGAAGAATAGTCGGGCTGACAGGATTCGAACCTGCGACCTCTTCAACCCCAATGAAGCGCGCTAGCCAAGCTGCGCCACAGCCCGATACTTCTATTTCTAGCCGATCCGGGTCGATCTGACAATCGGAGTTCTCGCACTTCGCGAGTTGTGACGCTCGAAAGCGGGGTCGAATCCGACGACTTCGCCCGAAGCGCTTGCCCCGGCGGGGGAGGGCTGGTACGCTTTCCTCGAAGCAAAGTCCCGGTAAAATTGTCGGTTCGCCAACGCCCGACGCCCGTTTGCGTTGGATGGATTATCGGGATCTCCCGCCCGCAGATAAGGTGTGCCATGCGCTCGCTCCGATTCGGTTCCGCCGTGCTATTGTCCCTTGGGCTCGGCCTGTGCGCGACCGCTGCGCGGGGGCAAACGACGGCGAAACAGTTGGAACCTTACAAAAAGCTCGCCCCGGAACCGGGGGAGGCCCGCGGCAAGATCACCGAGTTCAAAGACGGCAAATTTTCGTTGACCAAACCGACCAAAGAAGACCGCGACGTATTCCAAGCGATGGGGCAGTACCTCGTCAACCGCGTGACGCACGCCGAGTATTTGATCGGCCCGGACACCGCCGATCTCAAGCCGCGGCCGCCGGAAAAGACCGTCAACGGTCTCCTCGCCGATCTCCACAAGTTTTTGATCGTCCCCCCGACCGATGGAAAATTGACGTTGCAACAAGAAGATTACAGCCGCGAGTTGGGGAGTGCCCTCGACAAATCTTTGGCCGCGATTCTGCTCGTCGAAAAAGCTAAAATTCCCCCGTCGATCATCCGCGTGAATGCGGGCCGCCTGCTGGCCGTGGCCTGCGAGAGCGGGGCTCCGGCGCATTGGCCGACCGTGATCGCATTGCTCAAGAACCCGGAGACGCCGCCGGAACTGTATTTTTACGCTTTGAAAGGCGCGGAAGGGTTGCTGGGCGGTTTCGACGTCTCCCGCTTGGGTCGGCTGGACGCGGGGCCGGAACAATCCGAGACGACCTTTCACGATTTGGTCCGACTGCTCGAAGACGCCGTCGTCAAAGGACCGCCGATTCTGGGCAAGATTTACGTCGAGGGCTCGCAGCCGACGCTGGTCACCGATCCCAAGGCCAAACCGTCCACCTTGCTGCCGGAGCAAATCGTCGCCATCCGGCTCTACCGTTTGCAGGCGATCCGAGCTCTCGGTCGCCTCCGCAACGATACCGTCGCCGGCAAAGTGAAACCGGCGACCGAAGTCCGTCCGGTATTCACGCTGGCCCGCGTGGCCATCGGCGACCCCGCGATCGTTCCGGCTTTCAACGGCAAAGAAATCGTCGAGGCCGTCATCGGCATGGCGAGGATCAACCCCGGTGCGAATTTGAATATCGACGAACTGGCCTACGCGATGGCGTATGGGACACGCACCGTGTTTTCCGTGAAGGCCTCCAACGCGGAGGACATCTCGCTGCCTTGGAAGGGGGCCGCGTCGCGGATGAACGAGGCGTTCCAAGAGTGGCAGGCCAACTGCGCTAAGAACCCGCGTGTGGTGGTCAAACAGAAAGAGGCGATCAATTCGCTCGTGAAGAAAGCCAACGACGGGCTTTTCGTCCCGACGCTCAACCCCACGGCCGGGGCGGGAGGAGTGAACGCCGTGCAGCTGGCGCCGATCGAAGAGTGGCTGCAAGCCAATAGGCCCACCAGCGACCAACAATTGTTCGCCGACGTCAAAACGTTCAAGCTGATGTACGGCAACAAACAATAATTCCGCGACGATTTCGAGTTGTGATAGCCCGCTCGACCGGCGATACTGAAAATTCACCCGAGGCTCGATCATGAAACGCTGGCTCGCGGCCGCATCCGGCTTGGCTCTCACAGGGGCCGGTGCCGATGCGCAACCGCCCCAACCGCATAACACCGGTTACATCGTCATCCGCGTCAAACTCTCTGGGGCCGACGGCGCTGCGGCGCCCGGGGGGGGCTTTCCGATGCCCCCAGGCGGGCCGGGTGGTTTGGGTGGCCCTGCGGGCCTCGGTGGCCCGGGCGGATTCGGCGGACCCCCGATGCCGGGAGCCGGCGGTGGGTTCGCCCCGCCGGGCGGAGCCCCCGGAGGAACGCCGGCCGCAACGGCGGACGAACGCTCGGTGTTCGCGGTGGTTCCTTACAAGGAGCTGACCCAGAAAGCCGTGTATGCGGGCAAAGCCATCAACGAGCAAACGAATCCTAAGCACGTCTGGGCCAGCCACGAGTATGGCAAGACGTTGTTGTTCGACGACGGTTCGAACGTGCAAGTCTACCGCATCCCCGGCACGGTCGAGCAGGACATCAAGAAGAAGCACGCGGATTGGGCGAAGGATCGCAAACTCGACGCGCTGCTCGAAATCATCAAGTACGCGCTTTCGACCGACCACGTCGAACTCGCGGTGGCGTATTCCAACGAACTCGAAAAGTTCTACGACCAGAAAAGTACGTCCGCGGCGGTCGAAACGAAGGAGGCGCCCGCGAAGAGCAAAGACGGGTCGGTCGCACAGTTCATCAAAGCGTATCAAGAGATCAAACCGAAACTCGAAGACGCCCTCATGACGCCGACGGCGGCCGAAGACTGGCGGAAACGGTTGAAGGCCGTGGCCATCGCCGAGGACAAACACTACGCGCTCCTCCACTTCGGCGAGCAATCGGTATCGGCCGAAACCGTCAACCGGCGGTTGGCCGAGCTCGAACGCAACTTCAAAGCGTTCTACCTGTGGCACGCGATCCACGGCAAAGCCTTGAAGATCCCGGACAAACGCATGATCGTCGTTTTGGCCAACCGGCCTTCGGACGTCGACGACCTCCGTCCGAAACTCGACGGACTCCCGGTGGTCTCGGACGCGTTCTATTCCCCCGCCCACAACATCGTGGTGCTCTCGCCGACGCGGCTCGATGAAGCCGGCAAGACGTTCGCCGAAATCGCCAAAGCGAAGTACCAAGACGGCTGGAACCGCGACGAATTGCTCAAGGGCAAATCCCCCATCGTAAAAGGTGGCAACTTCAACGACCTCTACCGCACGATGACCTACGCCCTCGTCGACCGGGCCCTCGAAGAAGAAGCGGCCCACGCCGCCATCACGCGCGAAGGCACCCGCCAATTGTATTCCGCCCTCGGCGTCCTCCCGCAACACGTCATGCTCCCTAAGTGGATCGAAAGCGGCATCGGCAGCTTGCTCCAAAAACCGAAGGACGCGGGTGTCATCAAAATCACCGGCGGAAAGAACGGGGTGGCCGTCGGCCTCTGGGCCGGTTACGGCGCACCGAACTACGTCCAACTCCGCGAGTGGCGCGATCTTTGGGCTAAGAAGGAACTCTCCGCGACCCCGAAGGAACTCCTCACGAATGTTCTGACGGATCGCTATTTCGATGCGGTGCGCACGGGCGTCGATGTCGATCCTGCTCCGGCGGGCGCAGCCCCGGCCGGTAATGGCGGTTTCGCCCCGCCCGGCGGCAACTCGAACCTGATGCGAAATCGCGACGATCGGGACGCCCAAGGTGGCCGTCCGGGTCCGGGCGGGATTCCCGGTCCCGGTGGGATTCCCGGTCCCGGTGGAATCCCCGGACCAGGTGGTTTCGGCCCCGGCGGCATCCCCGGAGCCGGTGGCGCCCCGGGCGGAACCATCGAAGTCGTGCCCGATAAAGCGGCGATCAAAGCGAAGCTCGAGTCGAAAGCTCATGCGACCTCGTGGGCGTTGATCTACTTCCTCTCGAAGACGAGCACGCCGAAGCTCCACGAATTCTTCGCCGACCTCGACAAACTGCCACGCGACATGCGGCTGGACAACAAAGTGGTTATCGAGATCTTCGCGAAGAAGTTCAATCTGATGAACGCCGAGTCCACGGCGATCGACGACGTCGCGTTCAACGATTTCGCCGAGAAATGGGTGCGATCCACGAACGGTGAGCAGCCGACGTGGTATCCGCTCGCGCTCACGGCCACCACGCCCGAAAACCCCGGTCAAGGCGGCCCCGGCGGCCCCGGTGGATTCCCCGGCGGCCCCGGTGGGGGGCGCTGATCGTTCCGCCGACATCTCGCGATCGCAGGGCCCGCTCCGGAAGAGCGGGCTTCTTTTCTAGGTACTTCCCATGATCGGCCCGGTGCCCATTCGAACCGCGCGTGGAATGTTCGCTATCGCACTCGTGATTCTGTTCGCGTCGGCGGACGGCCCGACTGCGGGAAACAGCGCCGCGATCCCCGAATCGCGGCCGCTCGAATCTTGGAAGAAACTGCACGAGTCGATCGTCGAACGCTCGAAAAAAGGGAACGTCGATGTTCTCTTCGCCGGCGATTCGATCACCCAGCGTTGGGAGACCGACGGTCAAGCCGTCTGGGACGAATCGTTCGCGGGGTGGAAACCGGCGAACATCGGGATCCGTGGGGATCGCACGCAGCATTTGCTCTGGCGGATCGGCGTCGGGAAAGAACTCGCGGGCATCGAGCCAAAAGTGATCGTGTTGCTTATCGGAACCAACAACCTCCACAATAATTCGCCCGCCGAAATCGCTGCGGGGGTGAAGGCGATCCTCGCGGAGTTCCGCAAACAAAAGCCGAAGGCGGAAATCCTCCTGCTCGGCTTGTTGCCGCGTGCCGGCGAACCGGTGCTGGACAGTGCGCCCTCTGCCCCGGCCGACGCGCTCAATCCTAAGATTGCAGCAGTCAATGCGCTGCTGGCGAAACTCGAAGACGACGCGGCCGTGACGTTCCTCGACCTCGCTTCGGAGTTCCTCGACGAGGCCGGCGGCTTGCCCAAATCCGCGATGCCGGACTTTCTCCACCTCTCGGAAGAGGGCTACCGGATTTGGGCGCGGGCGCTCGAAAAACCGGTCGGTGACTTGATGGCCGGCCGGCCGAGTCTGAAGCGGATCGCGAAAGGTGCTTGGCGCCGGGTTGACGCTTCCCGCCGGCACATTATGATGTTGGTGTTGGATCGTCACCCGTGATGCGGGAGTGGCGGAATTGGCAGACGCGCCAGATTCAGGTTCTGGTACTCGCAAGGGTGTGGAGGTTCAAGTCCTCTCTTCCGCATTCGCACCGCCCCCGGCCTCCCGGGGGCGGTCGCCGTTTGGTCACCTCAACCGCCCGCCCGATTTTCCACGCGGATTCGCCCGGCTCCCGAACCCGGGATGCGTCCGATGACCACGCCGGTGACACCGGCTTGTCGCAAGGCGTCGACGACTTGGTCCGCATCCGTTGCGGTGACCGCCGCGAGCAATCCGCCGGAAGTTTGCGCATCGCAGAGCAGCAGTTGATCCGCCTCCGAAACGTCCGGCGCGTACTCGACCCAATCGTTCAAGAATGTCCTGTTGGCGCGCGTACCGCCCGGCGCGATTCCATCGGCGACGTACTTCCGCGCGGCCGCGAGTACCGGTACGCAGTCGGCCCAAATCTCGGCTGTGACGGCGCTGGCCGCCGTGATGTTCCTCAAGTGACCGAGCAGACCGAAGCCGGTGACATCGGTGAGGGCGTGGACATCGAAGGCCGCCAAGGCTTCGCAGGCCGCGCGGTTGAGTGTCGTCATGATGCCGATCGCTTCGCCGATGGCGCCGAGGGAATCCTGATCGTTCTTCGCCGCCGTCGTGATGATGCCGAGGCCGATGGGCTTCGTCAAAATCAAAACGTCCCCCGGTTTCGCGCCGGCATTGCTGCGGATGCGCTTCGGGTCGATGGTGCCGACGACGGCGAGGCCGAAGATCGGCTCTTCGCTTTTGATCGTGTGGCCGCCGACGATGCACGCCCCGGCTTCCGCGACGACGCTCGACGCCCCGGCGAGGATTTCCCCTAACACCGACGCGGGGAGATTGTCGGGGAAGCCGACGATGCTGAGCGCCGTCAAAGGCTTGCCCCCCATGGCGTAGACATCGGAAAGCGCGTTGGCCGCGGCGACCCGACCGAAGTCACGCGGGTCGTCGACGATGGGTGTGAAGAAGTCGGTGGTGAAGACGAGGGCGAGATCGTCGGAGAGTTTGTACACGGCCGCATCGTCGGCCGTCGAACTGCCGACGAGCACGTTCGGATCAGTGATCCCCGGCAGCATTCCCAACAGTGGCAGCAAGAATCCGGGCGGATGCTTAGCCGCGCAACCGGCGCGCTTCGCGAGTTTCGTCAACCGCAGGGGAGGGGCGTCGGACATTCGGGGAACTCCTTCGGAATAAGTCCGATCAGTTTATGGGAGTGTTGGCGTTACGAACGCCGACAACCGACATACCCGGCGGGTCACGCCGGTGTACAATTTCACCCAACCTACAAACGGAAGAAATGATCCGAGCGTCCCGCACTGCAATTTGAACCCCACTGCCCGTCCGGAGAATCCCATGCGGTTATCGTCACTGTTCATCCTGCTGCTGGTGCCGTTCGCCGGCTATTCCGCCGAACCCCGGCCGATGACCGTGGACGATTTGTGGAACATCAAACGACTCGGAGCGCCGAGTATCTCCCCGGACGGGGCGTGGGTCGCGGTCGAAGTGACGAGCTACGACGTGCCGAAGGACGAAGGGACTTCACAGATTTGGCTCCTCTCGACCGATGGCAAAATCCAAAAGAAATTAACCGACGCCGGCGAGCGGAACTCCGGGCCGCGCTGGTCGCCCGATGGCAAGCGCATCGCCTTCACGAGCAAGCGCACCGGTGATGAACTGACGCAGATTTACACCGTCGCACCGGACGGTCAGTCGCTGAAAAAAGCGAGCGACCTCCCGACGGCGCCGTCCGGGTTGAAGTGGTCAGCCGATTCCAAAACGGTCTATTGCATCGGCTGGACCTGGCCCGACGCGGCCGACGACGCCGCCCACAAAGCCAAAGAGAAAGAGCAGCGCGAGGCCAAGTTGAAAGGCGTCGTCATCGACGATGCCGTGTATCGGTACTGGGACAAATGGCTCACCGACGGCAAACGGCCCACGGTGTACGCCGTCGACACCGCCACGGGCAAACACAAAAATTTGCTGGCGGGCACCGGCAAGTTCCTCCCGCCCGAAGAGCCCGCAGCCAATGACTACGACGTGTCACCGGACGGGCTGGAACTCTGCTTTGTCGCGGAGAGCGCGAAGGATCCCGGCACCGATTTCAACTCCGACCTCTACACGCTGGTACTCGACGACCCGAACGCGCAGCCGAAGAACATCACCCCGGACAACAAAGCCGGGGACACCAACCCGATTTACAGCCCTGATGGCAAGTCGATCGCCTACCTCAGCCAGTCGATCAAATACTTCTACGCGGACAAACAGCGGTTGATGGTGATCGACGGGGACGGGAAAAAACCGCGTGAGTTGACCGCCGGCCTCGACCGCTCCGCGATCAACCCGAAATGGTTGCCGGACGGGGACCGCATCGCGTTTGAAGCTGAGGATGCCGGGGTCACGAACGTCTATTTCGCGACCGTGAAGGAGGGTCGGCCGATGACCTCGCCGAGCGGCTTCTCGGAGCGCGCGAGCGACTTCGCCAAGACCGTCCGCCGCGCGGCGTTCCTGCGTAGCAGCTTCGATTTGCCTCCGACGATCTTCACCCACGCGCCCGGCGAACAAGAGACGCAGATTTCTTTCTTCAACGATGACATCGTCAAGTCGTGGAAGCTCGGCAAGATTGAACAGACGAAAATCAAAGGGGCCGGTGACGCCGACGTGCCGATGTGGATCGTCTATCCGCCGGAGTTCGACCCGAAGAAGAAATGGCCACTGATCCAGATGATCCATGGCGGGCCGCACAATGGCATCATGAGCGACTTCAGCTTCCGCTGGAACCCGCAGTTGTGGGCGGCGCGCGGGTACGTCGTCGGAATCGTCAACTTCCACGGTTCCAGTGGCTTCGGCCAGAAATACGCCGACGCGATCACCGGCGACTACGCCACCAAACCGATGACCGACATTCTGAAGGCGACCGATTGGTTCGAGACACAACCGTGGATCGACAAAGATCGCACCGCCGCGGCCGGCGGGAGTTACGGCGGCTACATGGTGGCCTATCTCAACGGCCACACGGATCGGTTCAAGGCGTACGTTTGCCACGCGGGGGTCTACAGCTACCACGGGCAGATGGCGTCGGACATCGTCAAAGGGCGCGAACGTTCGCTCGGAGCCTTCCCTTGGAAGGATCTGGAAAAAGTCGACAAGCAATCGGCCCAGCGCTTCTCGGGGAATTTCAAGACGCCAACAATCGTGCTGCACGGCGAGAAGGACTACCGCGTCCCGTTGACGCACGGCCTCGAGTACTACAACACCCTCCGGCAAAAGGGGGTGCCGACGCGGTTGGTCTACTTCCCCGACGAGAACCACTGGGTGCTCAAGCCGCAGAACTCGCAGCTTTGGCACAAAGAAGTGTTCGGCTGGCTCGAGAAGTATATCGGCCGCGGGCCGACGAAATAACCGTACAACCTCACGGACCTCTCCGTCACCCTTCGCGGCTCCACCATGAAACCGTATCGGTCGCTATTCGCCCTGTTCGGGCTGTCGGTACTTCCCATTTCCGCCTTCGCGCAAAATGCGGCGGACCTCAAACCGGCGGCGTATGCCATTCGCGACGCGAAAGTCGTCGTCGAACCCGGCACCGTGCTGCCGAAGGCGAACATCGTCATCCGAGACGGGTTCATCGTGGCCATCGGCGCCGACGCGGTCATCCCGGCCGATGCGGCGATTACCGATGGCAAAGGGCTGACGGTTTACCCTGGGTTCATCGACGCCGGGAGTCTGCGCGGTTTCGATCCGAGCCTGCGCCGTTCGCAAACGGGTGCTCCCGCAACGGACGATATCGCCGCCGACCCATTGATCGCCACCAAGCCGGACAATCGCAAAGGGTTGACGCCCGAGTTCGCTGTGCAGAGCGCGCTCAAGCTCGACGAAGACGCCGTGGCCCCGTGGCGGCGCGTCGGATTCACCGCTCAACTGGCGACGCCGGACGGTGGCTATTTCTCGGGGACGAGCGCCTTGGTCAGCCTCAGCGGCGCCGTGCCGCGCGACGCGCTGCTGCGGACGCCCGTGATGATGCACGCGAAGTTCGGGCGGGTCGTCGGCTCCGAATATCCGACGGCGTTGATGGGCGTGTTGGCCCACGGTCGGCAAACGATGCTCGACGCCGGCTGGCTGAAACGCCAGTGGGCCGCCTACGACGCCCGTGGTAAAACCGGGAAGCGCCCGCCTTCGGATCCGTGCCTCGAAGCGCTCTGGCCCGCGCTCGACGGGAAGATCCCGGTGGCGTTCGATGCCGACACCGCCGATGAAATCCACCGCGTGCTCGATTTCGCCGCGGAGTTCAAATTGAAGCCGGTGATCGTCGGCGGCAAGAGTGCTTGGAAAGTTGTCGATCGCTTGAAGAAAGAAAACGTGACCGTGATCCTGCGGCTCGATTTCGCCACCGCGAACGAGCAAGAGACCGGCTGGCCGGTGCGCGTCCGCGACGAGCGTGAACGGCTTCGCCAGCAGGAGATCGCCTGCGCCGTGGCGCTGCACAAAGCCGGGGTGAAGTTCGCTATCACAACTCAAAATCTTCCCGTGGCCCGCTTCCGAGAAAACGTCCGCAAAGTGATCGCGGCCGGCCTCCCGGCCGATGCGGCGCTCGCCGCGATGACGCGCGACGCCGCGGAGATACTGGGCGCCGCACCGCAAATCGGCCGGTTGACGAAAGGCCGCGCCGCGCACCTCGTCCTCTGCGATGGGGACTTCGATGCCACCGCGACGAAGTACAAATTCGCGTTCTCGGATGGTGTTCGCTTCGACCTCGACGAGAAAGCCGCGGCCCCCGCCGCAACCCCGGGCGCCGGTGCCGGTGATCCGATGGGGCCGCGCCGTCGCCCCGGCCAACCCTTCCCCGATCCGGACGCCCCGGTTCCACCGGTGCCGGCGCCCCCCACGGCGACTCCGCTTGTCCCACGTCCGGCGGGTGCCGCCGCCAATCGCCCGTCCGTGCCGTTCCACGGCGATGTCTTCCGTGCCCTCATTCCCCCGCTCGATGCCATCGAACGGCCCATGACCGAAATCGAAGCCGACCGCATGCCGCCGGCCAAAACCAAAGGGGATGTGCTGATCCGCGGGGCTACCCTCCTGACGGGCGCCGGCAAGACCTTGCCGAAGACCGACATTCTAATCCGAGGCGGCAAGATCCGCGAGATCGGCGCGGGCTTGAAAGTTCCCGAAGGCTTCGCGGTGATCGAAGCCGAGGGGATGTTCGTGATGCCCGGCATCATCGACACGCACTCGCACTTCGCCATCAGCGGCGGGGTCAACGAAGCCTCGCTGTCCGTCGTACCCGAGGTCCGGGTGAAGGATGTCCTCGATTCCGAAGACGTGCAAATCTACCGCGCTCTCGGTGGCGGGGTCACGACGGCCCGATTACTCCACGGCAGCGCCGATGTCATCGGCGGGCAAGATGCCGTGGTGAAAATGAAGTACGGCACGTCCGCCAAAGAGATGCTCTTCGTGGATGCCCCGCGCGGCGTGAAGTTCGCCCTCGGTGAAAACGTCAAACGCACCGACGGTCGCTTTCCGAACAGCCGGCTCGGCGTCGAAGCCGTCCTGATCCGCGCGTTCACCGAAGCCCAGACTTACAAGAAGAAATGGGCCGAGTACGAGACGGCCAAAGGCGAGTCCGAGCCACAGCCCGAACCGCGCCGCGACCTGCGGTTGGAAGCGCTCGCCGAAGTCCTCAGCGGCGAAATCCGCATCCACTCGCACTGCTACCGGTCGGATGAAATCCTGATGCTGCTCCGCGTCGCCGAGAAATTCGGCGTGAAGGTGCGGTCGCTGCAACACGTGCTCGAAGGCTACAAAGTCGCCCCGGAGATCGCGGCCCACGGCGCGAGCGTTAGCCTCTTCAGCGATTGGTGGGCGTACAAGATCGAAGCGTTCGACGCCATCCCCTACGGCGCCCGGCTCCTCAAAGATGCGGGCGTTAGCGTCTGTTTGAAATCGGACGACAACGAGCTGATGCGCCACTTGAACCAAGAAGCCGCGAAGCTGGTGAAGTATTGCGACTTCACCCCGGAAGAGGCCCTGCACGCGATCACATTGAACCCGGCGAAGCAATTGGGCATCGACAAACGCGTCGGCACCATCGAAGTGGGCAAAGATGCCGACCTCGCGATCTTCAGCGGCCATCCGCTCAATTCGTATAGTCGCTGCGATCTCACCCTCGTCGATGGGGAAATCTTCTTCCAACGCTCGGTGAAACTCACGCCGACGGTGATTGCGAAAATGGAACCGGCGAAGCCCGCTGCGAAGTTCACCGCACTCCCGGAACTGGCGAAGGGAACCTACGTTCTACGGGGCGGTACGATCCACCAACCGGGCCAACCGGCGTTCCTCGGAACGGTGATCGTCGATGCTGCGAGCAAGAAGATCAAGCAAGTCGTGGCCGAACGCGATGCGGAGAAGACATCTCCGATTGCGATCCCGGTCGATGCGAAAATCGTCGATTGCAAAGGCCTCCACATTTACCCCGGCATGATCGACGCCGGGACGGTGCTCGGCCTCGTCGAGATCGACTCGGCCCGCGAAACGAACGACTCCCGCGACGGCGGCGACTTCCAGCCCGACCTCCGCGCCAGCGTCGGCATCAACCCCGACTCCGAACTCATCCCGGTGACCCGCGCCAACGGCGTCACCACGGTCGTCACCCGTCCGGCCGGTTCGCTGATGGCGGGCCAAGGGGCCCTCATCAACCTCGCCGGCTGGGTCCCCGGCGAGATGGTCGTCGTCGACCCGATCTCGCTCCACATCGAATACCCGACCGCCCCATCGGCGCGCGGGTTCAACGCCAACGACGCCTTCGAAGGGGGCGAGAACCCGGCCGCGAAGTTCCGCCGCGAGGAGAAACTCGGCAAGTTGAAGGAACTCTTCGAGACCGCCCGCCGCTACGACGCGGCCAAAAAAGCCGGTCAATCGCCAGTCGCGAACCCGCGGCTCGAATCGCTGTTGCCGTATGTGCGCGGCGAGAAGCCGGTGGTCTTCACCGCCGATAAGAAGGCCGACATCGCGGCGTCGTTGAAACTGGCCGACGAACTGAAAGTGAAGCCGATCATCGCCGGCGGTATCGAAGCCTGGAAGCTCGCGGCGGAACTCAAGCGCCGCGACGTACCCGTGATTCTCGGGCCGATCATGAGCCTGCCGCGCGAAACCGGCGAGCGCTATGACGCGGCCTATTGCTCCGCAGCGAAACTGTTTGAAGCTGGCGTGCGATTCTGCATTCGCTCGGCCGGTTCCAACAACGCCCGCAACCTCCCCTACGAAGCCGCGATGGCCGTGGCTTACGGACTCCCGGCCGAAGAGGGGCTCAAAGCCGTGACGCTGTACCCGTCGCAAATCCTCGGCGTCGCGGATATTCTCGGCACCGTTGAAGCCGGCAAGCGGGCGAACTTGATCCTTGCCAACGGCGACATCCTGCAAGCTTCGACGCAGGTGCTGGCGGTCTTCATTGACGGCAAACCCTACGAGCCGACGAGCAAACAGACCCGCCTTTACGACAAATACCGCAAACGCCTCGACGAGGCGCTGCCGCCCCGCAAAGAACCCGCCCCGCCCGCCGGTGCGACCGCACCGGGGATAGCCGCCATTGTCGAGTCGTCGCTGACGACCTCGGGAACGCGGATCCGCCAGTTCGCGTTCGACGCCGACCCGGCCACTTATTTCGCTTCGGACAAGAACCCGACCAAGGCCGATCACTTCACGCTGACATTCGATGCGCCGCTCGAAATCCGGTCGTTCGCGATCCTCGGCGGCCGACCCAACGGAGACGATGCCCCGGCTGAGGCGGTCGTGGAACTCTCGACCGACGGTCAGGAATTCGAGTCGGCCGCGAAGTTCGCGGCGGGTAAGGCCGAAGGGAAGGGGACGTGGAAATCGGTGAAGGCCCTCCGCATTCGACCCACGGACGATTTGAAACACCCGTTGGTCATCCGCGAAATTACCCTCGATACGATGCCGAAAGTACCGGCCTTCCGCCACCCGATCGAGATCGCCTTAGATGTGACGGATGCGACGGAAATGAAAGACTGGGGCGAGAAAACGATCCGCATTTGCGAACGCGAATTCCCGAAGATTTGCGACCTGCTGGCGAGCGACGGATCGAAGCCGCCGACGCAGATCAAGTTGTCGCTGAAGACCGATTACAAAGGCGTCGCGGCCGCCGGCGGGGGCAAGATCACGGGGTCGGTGAAATACTTTAAAGACCACCCGGCCGACATCGGGGCGATGGTTCACGAGACGGTCCACTGCGTGCAGAATTACCGCGCCCGCAACCTCCCCGGTTGGCTCGTAGAGGGGGTCGCCGATTACATTCGCTTTTGGCATTACGAACCGGGGAAGGCCGGGAAGCTGGCCCCGGAGAAGGCCCGATACGACGGCAGTTACCGCACCACGGCCGCGTTTTTGGCCTACATCACCGACAAATACGAGCCGAAACTGGTCACCAAACTCAACGCCTTGCTGCGCAACGATAAGTTCGACGAGACGGCTTGGAAGACTCTCACCGGGAAGCCGGTCGACGAGTTGAACCGCGAGTGGCGCGAGTCGCTGGCGAAGTAAGATCTCCGGTCGATCTCTTTTCCTCCCGATGGGACGCCCGACATGCGAAACGACTGCCCGAATTGCAACACCGTCTACGCCGTAACGTCGCAAGACGTCGGCAAGCGGATCATCTGCAAGCAGTGCAATGCCGCACTCGTCATCGCCGAGGACGGTTTCCGCCTCGATCTCTCGGTGCCGGCGACCGCGCCGAAATCGAAAACCAAAGCCGACCGTGAAGATGACGACGGCGACCCGCCCAAGAAATCGAAGTCGTCCGACGAATTGTCGGGGGCGAAGAAGCCGACGGGTCGAGAACTCGACATGGCGAAAGAGTTCTACCGGAAGTACGTCGACATCCCGACGATCCTCTTCGGCATCGGGGCGTTCTTCATCTTGACGTTCCTCTTTTTTCCGCTGATCGGCAAAGCGAAGCACGAGCGGCGCGTCGGGGCACTGGCCGAAGAAAAGCTCGACATGGAAGTCGAAATCCGCAAGCTGCGGCCGGGCAACGACGAAAAGATCAAGAAGATCGAAGAAGAGTGGGCCAAGCGACTGCCGCTGCTCGAGGCCGACATCCGCTACGCCGACATCTCGAACCAGCGTGCGGGCTATTTCGACCGTTACGGGATGCTCTTCGGCTTCGTCATCTTGATGGTCGGCAGCCTCGGCATGGTGCGCGGCGACACCCATCTGGTGAAGCGCATTTTCGGTGCGGCGGTACTCGGTTTTCAAATGCTACTCGTCTTTTCCAACCTGCTGGGCGGATGCCGCGGGATGCCGGGCGGTTGATCGCTACAATGCCGGAATTGGAAATGACTCTCAGGACTTTTCGACGATGCCCGAATCCGCTGTGACCGACCCGCTGACCCCGAAATACAAACGGGTGCTCCTCAAACTCAGTGGGGAAGCCTTCGGGCACAACGGCAAAAGTGGTATCGGCCTCGAAGAGACCTTGGCTCTCGCCGCGCAGATAAAGCGGTTGGTCGAAAAGAAAGTCGAACTGGCCGTGGTCGTCGGTGGCGGCAATTTCCTCCGGGGAGCGCAGTTCTCGGCGGGGCCGACGCCGATCATCAACCCCGCCACGGCCGACAGCATGGGGATGCTCGCGACTTTCATGAACGGCCTCGCGCTGCAAGATGTGCTCGAACGGCTCGAAGTTCCGACGCGGTTGCTCTCGGCGGTCCGGATCGATTCTTTCGCCGAGCCGTTCATCCGCCGCCGGGCGATCCGCCACCTCGAAAAGGGGCGCGTCGTGATTTTGGCCGGCGGCACGGGCAACCCGTTCGTGACGACCGACAGCGCCGCGGCGCTGCGGGGCCGCGAGTTGAACGTCGAGATTTTGTTGAAAGCGACCCGGGTCGACGGCATCTACAACGACGATCCCGAGAAGAATCCGCACGCCGAGAAGTACGAGCGCCTGAGCTACCAGAAAGTGATCGACTCGCGGTTGAAGGTCATGGACCTGAGCGCCTTCGACATGTGCCAATCGGCCAAGTTGCCGGTGTTGGTCTTCAACTACCACCAAGAGCGGGCCATCGAAAAAGCCGTGGCGGGCCACCCCATCGGGACACTTGTATCTGCCGAAGCATAATCTCTGTACCCCTCAGGAGGAATTGCCGATGAATGCCGCCCAAGCCCTCAAAGACGCGACCGACCGGATGGAAAAAGCCCTCGGCGTCTACTCGAACGAACTCAAAGGTCTGCGCAGCGGCCGGGCTTCCCCGGCGATGCTCGATTCGATCCGCGTCGAGTACTACGGCTCGCCGACGCCGGTGAAACAGATCGCCAACATCTCGTGCCCCGACCCGGCGTCGATCATGATCAAACCCTTCCAAGCGGAAGACTTGAAAGAGATCGAAAAAGCGATCCGCAGCAGCGACCTCGGCCTCGCCCCGAACAACGACGGCAAAGTGATCCGTCTGAGCGTCCCCGCGATGAGCGGCGATCAACGCAAGAAGCTCGTCGCCCAGATCAAGAAGCAGAGCGAAGCGGCCAAGATCTCGTGTCGGAACATCCGCCGCGACGCCAACAAAGCGTACGAGGACGCCGAGAAAGCGAAGACGATGACCGAAGACGACCGCGACAAGGGCAAGGAAAAAGTCCAGGACCTGCTGAAGCAATACGAGAACCGGATCGACCGGCTCAGCGACGAAAAATCGAAGGAAATCATGGACGGATGATCGCGGACTTCCGGATATTCTCAGCGCAGTCTGGGTTGACACTGCTCCGCGAAAAGTGGCTGGGCTCGCCGGGACTGGCGGAACTTGTCCGAGCCGTGCGGAGAACGTCGCTTTTCGCTCCGCGAAAAGTAGCTGGGCTCGCCCGCGAGGTGCGGA
>JANXTU010000529.1 GCA_025352235.1 Fimbriiglobus sp. | reverse complement strand
CAAATCGAACGTCTGTTCAATCGGCTCAAGAACTGTCGACGCGTGGCGACTCGTTACGAGAAATCCGCCCGCAACTTCTTGGCCATGCTCCAACTCGCCGGCACCATGCTCTGGCTCGCATAAATGTCAACAGTGCCTACTTCTTGTGTGATCGAGCTGGAACAATCGAGCGCATCCGGCGGAACTCCCGCCGCTTCGACAAATCGGACTTGGCGCATCTGGTGGGACGACAAACACCAGCGTACGGATTGCATCCCCAGCCTTCCGGAGCCGACCAACCGAATTGTCCATTGCGTCAATTGTGAGAAGGACGGCTGGGGCGTTGTATACCACGAGGAAAAGAATCTGCTCGCGACTTTGAAACCCCTTGCAGACTACGAAAAAGGGAGTTTTCATTTTATCCGCGATCCGAAGCTTTTCGGACACGCGTTCGGCGGTTTATCGCAAAGCGAGAAGCTCGAAAGATTATTCGCGCAGAGGGCACCCATGGTCCCAAAAGTGACCGTGGTCGTGGGGCCTGATGGTGACTTGTGGAAACTCACTTGGACGTACGATGAACCGGATATCTGGTTCACGATCACGGCCGACCCCAACCGGGGATTCGAGGTGACGGAGATCGAATCGATGGGGAAGGATTTCCGCGAATCGGTTCGCGCCGTGTTGAAACGGTGGGAGAAGACGTGGTATCCGGAGCGCATTACGTTCGAACAGTGGTTTGGGAACAAGAGAACAGTTTTTGAAGAAGTCGTCGTCAAGTCGGCGACGTTCAACCAGCCAATTCCACCCGAGACGTTCACGCTCGCGGGCCTCAAGATGCTTCCCGGGCATCCAATCCGCGTTGATAGTAAGCTTCGCATCGAACGGGTCAACGACGGAAAGATTGGTCCACACGATAGCGACACCCCATTGAGCGACCCGACCCCGCCGCCGAGCGCGGCCCCGGTGCGCGTTGCCGAACCCGGCGAATGGCGGGTGAACCCGTGGCTGCTCACAGCCGGGGCCGCGCTCGCTATCGCCGCCATAGTACTTCTCGTCTACAAGTACCGCACACGGAGGCTGACCTCGTGACCCGCCGCCCCGCCTTCACTCAAATAGAGATACTGGTCGTCATCGCGATTATGGCCATTTTGTTTGGCTTGTTGCTACCGGCAATTCAGAAGGTGCGTGCGACCGTTGATCGGATCCGTTGTACAAACAACCTGAAGCAGATTGAACTCGCCCTCCACGCCTACCACGACACCGAGGGTCGGTTTCCAGCGGGGATGCGCTCGATGCGCAGTCGCGACCCAATGCCGTATCTGAGTTGGCGTGGACGGATTTTGCCGTACTTAGAACAGGAGGCGGTGTGGGGTGAGGTCGTCCAAGCCTACCAAACTCGTCCAAACCCTTTCGTACCGAATGCCGACCCGAATGCCGCCGCTCTCCACCCCGCCCGATATCAGAAAGTGGCCATATTCACCTGCCCGGCCGACGGGCGTCTCGCTTCCGTCTGGGATGTGACGACGTCGAGGGGCGTCCACCGCGTCCGGCTCTCCTCCTACTTGGGTGTGGCCGGGCTTAACTCCAGCCCGCAGGCCGTCGATGGGGTCCTGTTCACCAACGCGGCCACCCGTATCACCGACATCACCGACGGGTCTTCGAACACGCTGATGATCGGAGAACGGCCACCGACCGACGAGTTGCGATACGGCTGGTGGTACGCCGGCGCGGGGCAGGATAACGGCGGCTCTCTCGACTCACACATCGGCGTTCGTGAGTATAACCGAAAAGGGTCGGCCTATCGCGGCTGCCCGCCAGGACCGTACCACTTCGAGGCCGCAATGTTCTCCGACCCGTGCGGGGCATTCCGGTTCTGGTCGCCTCACGGCGGCGGGGCGAACTTCGCGATGGCGGACGGGTCGGTGCGCTTCATCCGATACAGTGCGAACGAGGTGATGCCCGCCCTAGCCACCCGTGCGGGCGGTGAGGTGGCTTCCATTCCGGACTGATTTGACATCGGGACTCGTCCTTGCTGCAGCATCCGCATCCTGCCCCGGCCCTTCTTCGGCAAGCCGCACTACGACGAATGGCTCGGCTTCCTCACGCACCTGATCGCGCACCTCGACCAAGCCCCGGCCGACATCGTCATCCTCGATACGCTGGCCGACCTCTGGCCCGCCAAAGACGAAAACTCGGCG
>JANXTU010000503.1 GCA_025352235.1 Fimbriiglobus sp. | reverse complement strand
CGGGCGATCCTCGACGAACTCGATTTGTTGAAATGCCGGGCTATCGTGACGACGCACTTGGGCGACTTGAAAACGTACGCGTTTCACAACGAGCGCGCCGAGAACGGAGCGGTCGAATTCAGCCTGGAAACGCTGCGGCCGACGTACCGATTGCAAATCGGCCAGTTCGGCATGAGCAACGCGCTCCAGATCGCGAAGCGGCTGAAGTTGCCGGACGCTTTGTTGAAGCGGGCCGAGGCCTATTTGGGAGAGAAGGAAGGGGACACGCGCCAGCTCGTGCAACTCCAGCAACTCCGCGAGGAGGCGGAAAACGCCCGCGTCGCGGCGATGGCGGCCCAGCACGAAGCGGTCCAGCAGAAGGCGGAGTACGAACGGAAAATCGCGGATCTGGAAACGGAGGCGACGGAACGGGCCGACCTGTTGAAGATGCGCCAGACCCTGCAACCGAACGCGATGGTGCGCGTGAGCCGCTTCGACAAAACCGGCCGCGTGGTGAAGGTCGATTCGAAGAAGCAAGTCGTGACGGTGAGCGTCGGCCTCGGTCAGTGGGAGATCCCGTTCGACGAGATTTTCCCCTCCGGAGGTTGATCGATTCGCTCGGGCCGTAGTCCCAGCCATTCCGGTTTCCCCTTCGCTAGCACTTTCACCGCGAAGCCGACGCCGATCCCTTCGATCGCGATCACGGGCAGATGCGCGACGAGGCTCGTGAGAGCGAGGGCCGTCCAATCACCCCGGCCGCCGAAATAGAGCACCGCGACGTGCAGCAGCACGGTGATCGCCGCGCAGACGAGACCCAACGCGCAGCCCAGCCCAAAGCCCGGGCGCCATCGCGCTGCGCATCTCGAAAAACAGATTCCTGCGAGCCAAGCCGGGATCGCCAAAACGCAAAAGTTGATGCCAATGGTGGTGAGCCCGCCGTGGCCGAAGAGCAACGCCTGCATCGCGAGGCCGACGGCGATGGCAATGGCCGCCCGGCGCCGGAGGATCACGCCGACGAGACCGTTGAGCAGCAGGTGCACGCTGACGACGCCGATGGGAATGTGGATTTGCGACGCGACGAAAAACGCGGCCGTGAGGACCCCGAGCCGCGGGATGTCGCGATCGTCGAGCTTCCGGAGCGATGTGGCTAATCCGAACGCGAGGACGGCGAAACCGCCGATCCACCACGCCGGGTCGAGCACACCGTCCGAGATGTGAACAGCTAACAACATGCGGATCTTTTCGGGAAGGCGAGGAACTTTTTCTAGCACGGGAGGTTCAACTGCGGTAAGACTACTCAACCGGGGATATTCGTCCCGGAGTCTCGCGACCAATTCCATGGCAAGGGAGAGTCCGATGCGTATCCTGGGTATGAGTCTGAGTTTCTTGGCGGCGTTCGTCATCGTCGGCGCCTTAGTCGGCCAAGAGCCGAAACCCGGAGACCCGAAGGGGGCGAAGACCGGTGACACCAAAGCCGATCCGAAGGCCAAAGTCGGGGACGTCAAAGGGGTCGAAACGAAAGCGAAAGGCCAGCTCCCGCAGAATTGGAAACAACTCGGCCTCACCGACAAACAGATCCAAGACGTATACAAAGTCCAAGCCAAGTACAACGAAGACATCGACAAGCTCGAAGCGCAGATCAAAGACTTCAAGGCGAAGATGTCCAAAGAACGCAGCGAAATCTTGACGCCCGAGCAGAAGAAGCGGCTCGAAGAAATCCTGAAGACGAAGAGCGGTACGGACAAGTAACGCCGGGGGCGGACAACGTGGGTTTGCAAAGGACCATTTATTTCCCGACCGATTCCCGACCGACTTGGGAATCGGTTCGGTCGTCATTTCAAACGCTCGCCGAAGTCCCCATCGTGCGGATGATCGACAATCTCCCCGCGTTCCCGGACGAGATCCCCGAGCCGGGCTGGCGCGAACTCCGGATCGGTTTGTCGGGCGGCATGGTCACGATCCGGGCTACTCCCGAAGGTTGGGATTGCGTCATCTGGGGCAACGCCGACCCGGCGCTCGCTCGTTCGTGGGACGCCACCTGCTGGGCTATCGCGGCGGCGGGGCAGGGGAGGGTCACGCTCGAGGATGGCAATTCCCTATCCGCCGAACAATTCCGGACGCGGGCGTTCGATGACCCTAAGAAGTAGGACTAGAACCGCAATCACCCGCTATTGGGATCGAACATTGGCACACACTCTGCATGACGCAGCCGCGTGGATGAACGGTACCGTCGACGGCGATGGAACCACGACGTGGAACCGGGCCGCGTCGCTGCTCGATGCTCGGGCCGGGGATCTGGTCTTGGTCGACGGCAAGAAGCAGTTGGAAGCCTGGGCAAAAAGTCCGGCCGTGGCCGCCGTCGTGCCCGTGAATTTCCCCGCCGGGACTAGACCACTCATCCGGGTCGCCGAGCCGCTGAAAGCCTATTTGGCGTTGATTCTACGACTGCGCGGCGAACGTCCGACCAACCGCTCGATCCATCCGACTTCCATTGTCGACCCGAGCGCCACCCTCGGCGTAAATGCCAGCATCGGCCCGTACACCGTGATCGGGCCGAACTCGATCATTGGCGTCGATTGCACACTCCATGCCGGGGTGACCATCGGCGCGGACTGCGTTCTGGGCCGGGCGGTCGAACTCCATCCGGGAGTCGTGCTGTACGGTGACACCGTCCTCGGCGACCGCGTCGTGATCCATGCCAAAAGCATCATCGGCGCCGATGGATTCGGCTATCGAATCGAAGCCGGGGTCCATGTGAAAATCCCGCAACTCGGGTATGTCGAGATCGGCGACGACGTCGAAATCGGCGCCTCCGCGACCATCGACCGCGGGACGATCGGGCCGACGCGGATCGGCGAGGGGACCAAAATCGACAACCTCGTGATGATCGCCCACAACGTCCAAATCGGCCGGCGGAATCTCATCGTCAGCCAAGTCGGCATTGCCGGTTCGTCGACGACCGGGGAGTATGTGGCGATGGGCGGACAAGTCGGCGTCGCCGACCACGTTCACATCGGGGATTACGCCCAACTCGGCGCGCAGTGCGGCGTCCTGCACGACGTGGACGCCCGCGCCAAAATCGTCGGCTCCCCACCGCTTCCCGTGCTCGAATTCTTGCGGGCGGCGAAGAACTTTCGCCATCTCCCCGAACTCGTCCGCAGAATGGCCGAACTCGAAAAGAAATCGAACCCACCCGACGACGCACCGTGACAAGCCCCGCACCCATCGGATTGATCGCGGGGGCCGGGCGCTTCCCGATCCTCTTCGCGATCAAAGCCCGCGAACTCGGCATCCCGGTCGTCTGCATCGGAATCGCCGACATGGCCGACCCGGCTTTGGTTCCCCTGTGTGCCGAATTCTTTTGGCTCCGGCGGATGTCGCTCGGCTTCGTCGTGCGCAAGTTCCGGCGCAGTGGGGTCGTCCGCTGGACGATGGCGGGGAAGTACAACAAAAAGCTGCTGTTCCAACCTTGGAAGTGGCTGCGGTTGCTCCCGGATTGGCGGGCGGCGCGGTTCATCCTGTCGCGGGTGCGCCGCGACAACGCCGACGACACCATGCTGTTGGGGTTGATCGCCGACTTCGCGCGGGACGGTTTGGTTTGCGTCTCGGCGTTGGAACTTTGCCCGGAGTTACTCGTGAAGGAAGGCCGCTTGACCCGCCGCGAACCGACGGACCGCGAACTCCGCGATATCGAATTCGGCTGGACCTTGGCCCGCGAAATGGGCCGGCTCGACATCGGCCAAAGCGTCATGGTCCGCGATCGCGCCTGCATCGCCGTCGAAGCCATCGAAGGGACCGACGCCTGCATCCGGCGGGCCGGGGAACTCTGCGGCCGGGCCGGTTTCGTCGTCGTGAAAGTGGCCAAGCCGAACCAAGACATGCGCTTCGACGTGCCGACGGTCGGCCCTGCGACCGTCGAATCGATGCGGGCTGCCGGCGCGACGGCCTTGGCCATTGAAGCGGGACGGACGATCGTCATCGACGAAGCCGAGACCATCGCCTTGGCGGACGGCTACCGCATGGCCATCGTCGCCCGCCGCGAAACGCCGCCGGCTTGACGCTTTCGATATTCCGATGACCGCCCCGGCTCGGAATTGATAAATTGACGATGGGCGTTGCACCCGCCACGCCCGGCCCGCGGTCCCCTCTATGGCTTTGTTTTCATTCGATTTGCCGGCGGTGTGGCCCGTCGATTCGAACCCGATTTTGGAACGGGCTTGGATCGCGGGTTACGAGAACGTCCCCGTTCCGGTTCGGCGGCGCTTCGACGACCGGACGCTCGCGCTGTTGCGCGAAGAGAACGAAAGCGGCAGCCTGTCGCTCCCATGGCCCGTGCGGGGCGAAACGCGGATCATCGCCACGTCGACCCTGCGCGTGCGGCCCGAGCCGTACCTCCTCGCCGTCGAGCTCGCCCGCGGCTGCGTCAACCGCGCCCGCAATCTGCTCTTCGCGTTGCAATCGGCCGAGATTCCCTTGCCACCGTTCTTGCACGCCGACCTCAAAGACATTTCGAGAGCCTTCGGCCGAGCGGTGCTCGCCGCCGACCCGTCGATCCGCGATGCCCATGCCGTCGTGGTGATCGAAGCGGCTTCGCTGCTGGCGGATCGGATGACCGGCGCCCTGACCGAATATCGCCTCGACGCCCGCTTGAAACAAAAGAAGCCCTTGGCGACGCTGCTCGGTTGCCGGCTCTCGGAACCGCTGGCGCCGGACGAATCGGAAGAATACGCCCGCTGCTTCAACGCCGTGCGGATCGTGCCGAATTGGAAGCGGATCGAAAAGGACGAAGCCAATTTCAACTGGAGCCAACTCGACCCGCTGATCCGCTGGGCGAACGTCGCCGGGCTGAGCATTTCGATGGGGCCGCTCGCCGATCTCTCCGGCGACAACATCCCCGATTGGATTCTCCCCTCGGCCGGCGACTTCCCGAACTTGGCCGCCTTCTTCTGCGATTTCGTCGGCACGCTCGTGTCGCGCTACCGCGACCAATGTCGCCACTGGGAACTGTTCTCGGGATTCAACCAAGCCGATGCCCTCGGACTCGGCGAAGACGACCGCCTGCGCTTGGCGGAGCGATTGCTGGAGACCGCCAAGGAAATCGATCCGCAGGCGCACTGGACTTTCGGACTGCAACAACCGTGGGGCGATTACCGCGTCGA
This sequence comes from Fimbriiglobus sp., assembly GCA_025352235.1. Taxonomy (GTDB): domain Bacteria; phylum Planctomycetota; class Planctomycetia; order Gemmatales; family Gemmataceae; genus JALHQU01. The sequence goes on along the minus strand of JANXTU010000503.1, from coordinate 465 downwards.
TCCGAACCTGCGCTATGCGCCGTTTGCATTCGCCGATGCGTTGCTCCGAACCGGTTTGGAAGTCTCCGCGCTCGAACTCGACCTGACCCCCGGCGCTGGGCCTCGCGGCGGTTTGCCCCGCGATCCGCTCGATGTGCTGCAGTTGCTCGAAATGTTCGAGCCGTTGAATTGTCCGTTCGACATCACGTTCTCGGCCCCGCTCGCCGGAAATTCGCAAACGGCACTCGCGACGGTCGAAACGCTCATCGCCGCGCCGTCCGTTCGGGCGCTCTATTGGGATGCTTGGTCCGACCGACAAACGCACGGCGCACCGCCGGGGGCATCGCTGTACCCGGCCTCGGTGGACCATCCCGCCCTCGGTTGGTTCCGCGAAGCCCGCGCGAAGTGGTTGCGGTAATCACGTCAATCCCTGGGCAAGCCGAACAGCCGTCCGTGCGGGGCCTTCTCATGGCAACCCATGCAATT
>JANXTU010000477.1 GCA_025352235.1 Fimbriiglobus sp. | reverse complement strand
CACAGAGACCATACCGCCGGCAAGGTTCACCGCTTACAGCCGTCAACGAGTTCACCCGGCGGACGTTTTGGTATCGTCGGTGTCGCGTGAACATCAATTCAAGTGAACCCCCGCGAGCCGTTGAAAGAACTCTTCGAAGCGTAGCCGCATGGCACCGCGGCTGTAGAACTGGGTCGCGCGCGAGCGAGCCGCTATGCCCATCGCCCGCGAAGCTTCCGGATACGCGAGCAGCCGTCGCAATGCGTCTTCGAGGTCATCGACACCGCTCGTTGCAGCGAGAATCCCGCACCTTCCATCTTCCAGCAATTTCGCGCTGGCGCCGACGTCGGTCGCGATGATCGATCGGCCGGCGGCCATGAATTCGAGGAGCGCGTTCGACATCCCTTCGGAGTGCGACGGCAACACGGCGATGTCGAGACCGGCGATGAAATCCGGAATATCTTCCACTGATCCGAGCAAACGGAATCGGTGGCCCAAATTCAATTCGACGAGTAACTTTTCGAGTTCGCCACGCTGTTCCCCATCTCCGGCGACTTCAAACTGCAGTTCCGGAAACCGCGCGGCGACGCGGATCAACCCGTCGATGTTTTTCACGGGGCGGAGATTGGCCACGCATCCGACCCGGAGGATCGAACCGGAAAAGGGAATATGACCGGGAATCGCGAAGCGTTCGACATCGACACCGTTTTCGATCACGGTGATCCGCCCCGGCGACAATCCATCGTGCGCGATCAACGCGTCCCGGCCGGCGTCGGAGTTCGTCAACGTGTGATCGACAAACGGTCGGATCATCCGATTCAACGCGCGGTGCTTGCGGGTCAACCAATAGCTGAGGTTGTTCCGTACGCGCACGACGGTCCGCACCCCCGCGAGCTTGGCAACCGGCACGCCGAAGTACGCCGAGTCGAGGAAATAGATCTGTGCGATGTCCGGGCGAGTCGTTTTCCAGAAGGATCGCAATCGCTTCGCGGCCACCAGCGCGGAGACGCCGAATAGCTTCTTCACCCCGAGACGGAGGACGGGGCAATCGGTCGGTTCGAGTCGCCGGGAGTCTTCGGATTCGCCGTCGAGCAACACGAGGCTCGGCGCGACGCGGGTGCGGTCCAGCGCGCGGATGAGCGCGAGCAATTGCGACTCGGTCCCGGCCCGGCCGAGATTGTCGATGACAAACGACACGCGCACCGGCATTTCAGCGGCTCCTCTTCTTCGCCGCGATCAGCTTCTTCAATAGCGTCCGATACCGCTCCGCTTGGGCTTCGAACGTGAACTGTTCGCGCATGCGCCGACGGCCGGCATCGCCCATCGACCGGCGGAGTTCGCCCGAATCCAACAACCGATTCAGCGCCTCGGCCATCGCGATCGGCCGGCCACTCGGCACGAGCAGGCCCGTCTCGCCGTCTTTCACGACTTCCGGCGTGCCGCCCACCGCGGTGGCGACGATGGGCACGCCGGCCGCACTCGCTTCGAGGGCGACGTTGGGCAAACCTTCGGTATAGCTCGGCAGCACGACGACATCGGCCCACGGTAAGTACCGATCGAGTTCGGCCGTGAAACCGGGCATCGCGAATCGGCCCGTCAAACCGAGTTCCGCGGCGCGGGTTTCGAGTTTCGCCCGCTCGGCACCTTCGCCGAAAAGCACGAATCTCGTATTGGGATGGCGTCGCAAAATCGAAGGAGCGGCTTCGAGCAACACGTCGAATCCTTTCTCGGGGCTGAGGCGACCCGCCGCGAGGACGACCGGTGACAGCGGATTGTCAGCGAACGAGAACCCCCGGAGTATCTCGCGGAACGCGGAATCGGGTTCGGCGAAGGCGTTCAACCGCGCCGCGTTGCGGATGACGCTCATTCGGGTACTCGGCACACCGGCCTTCCGCACGCGGGCCCCCTGCCCGTCCGACACTGCCACGACGTGATCGACGAAGCGCAGGTTCACGCGGTCGATCGCTTCGTAGGCCCGCACTTTGAGGTTCTCCCACGTCCAGCCGCGCGACACCGCGACGATGGGGATGCCGGCGCGGCGAGCGGCGATGCGCCCCAAGATGTTCGGTTTGAAGGTGTGTGTCAGTAAAATGTCAGCGCGACACTTCGACAGCAATTCGGCGAGTTCAATCAGGTTCCCCCGGACGCGGGGCGAATCGCTGGTCAGTTCCACGCCCGCGTGGCCGCGCGAGCGGGCTAGGTTCAAAAACTCGGTGCAACGGCCGCCTTCGGAATACGAAACGAAGGTGCTCGCGCAATCCGGCGAATGGTCGGCCAAGCCGAGCATCTGACGCTCCGGCCCGCCGAAGAAGGTACTCGCCGTGAGGTGGACGACACGCATCGCGCGATGGAACCCGAGGTGGAAAAGGATGGATGCTACCGGGTGGCGGTGGCGGTTTCGAGGCCACCTTCCCACTCACGCCGGCTGGGGCCGCAAGGGCGTGCGAAATAATATCGCGAACAATAGCGAGGCGATAACGCAACCGACCAACGGTACGACCCAGACCGAGGGCCAGTCGATAACCGCGCCGACGCGATACCGATCGATGACGGCGGCGGCCAACAGGTTGCCGGTCCACGGGCCCAGACCACCCGTGACGAAAGCGGCGATGGCTTGGGCGCTCCCGCGCAGCGTCGGCGGGGCTTCGCGGTCGATGAACGTGGCCGCCACCACGAAGTACAGCGCGAAGCTCCAACCGTGCATTGGCACACCGAGGGCGAGGATCCAGTCGGTGTCCCCGCCGATCATCGCGGCGGCGCGGACGGCGCTGCCGGCGACGCCGAGCAGCATCAGCCATTTCATGTTCCGTTTCGGGTCGAGCAGCGGGATCGCAAACATGCAGCCGACCTCGACGAGTTGACCGATGGTCATCCAGCGTTCCGGTTGATCCAAACCTTGATCCGTGAGGAAGCGGTGGCCATAGACGCCGTAAAACTGGTTCATTTGCGTCGTCAACAGCGCGACCAAAATGAACACCACGAACGAGCGATCCCGGAACAATCTGAAAGCCGGTAGCCCGATGGCTTCGCCGAGCGTTTTCCCATGCCCCTTCGGCGGCGTCGCGGGCAGTGTGAAGCCGTAGATGCCGAGGAGCAGGCTGGCGGCACCGGCGAGCAAAAACGGCTCCGGAGAGATCGGCCGGAGGATCGCGCCCAGCGCGAGGCCGACCACGACCCAACCGACGGTGCCGAACAAACGCGTGCGCGCGAACTGGTGCGCGGGGTCGCGCAAATTCCGCAACGTGAGCACGGTACAGAGCGTCAACGCGATCTGCGCGCAGAATGATTGCAGCAGCATAATCGCGAACAGCGGCGCGAACACTCGGCTCGTCGCGGCGCGGACTTCGGGCGATTCGTTCACCCGCTCGAACGCTTCCTTCACCGCGGTGGGCGGTTTGGTCGCAGCGAAGTCCGGATGCTCGCGCAGCGGCCGGCCTTCCGTGGTTTCGGCGTCGATGCGGGTCTCGTAGACCGCGCGGATGTCGGGGTAGCCGCGCTCGCACCAGCCGCCGGCCAACATCAAGAGCGAGCCGCACGCCAAGCTCGCGATGGCGAACACGCGCTCGGCGTGGAAGAGCCGGTCGACGAGGACGCCGACGAGCGGCGTCGCGAGCATACCGCCGACGGCGAAGGTGGAGTAGATCCAACCGACTTGTTCGGTGCCGAAATTCAAGCCCCCTTGCGTCGGCGGCGACATGAGGAAGGTGGCGGTCGTCACCCCCCAAGCCCCGAGCGAGAAATAGACCAAAAACATCATCGCAGACAGCCTTGTCCGCAGGAAGCGCTGCATGGAAGAACTCGCGGGACGATCGAATCGCAACGGTTCTTTCTACGCGGGGGTCGGAAATTGCAATGGTGGGAGGGGCGCCGCAATCGCGGGGTCGGCGATGCCGTCGCCGCTCGGGTCGCCCCGACCCGCGCTCGGGATCGAGAGCGCACGGCGGACAGTGTCCAATAGAATTTGCGGCCGGTACGGCTTGGGGAGCAAGCCGACGGCACCTTCGGTGCCCGCGAGGTTCTCGGCGGAGTATCCGCTCGAAAACAGAATCCGCACGTGCGGGTGAATGTCCGCCATGCCGTGGAAGGTGTCTTGCCCCGACATCCTCGGCATCGTGAGGTCGAGCACCACCAAATCAATTTCTTGCCAACGGCCGCGGAAGAGGTCCAGCGCCGCTTCGCCGTCCTCGGCTTCGAGCACGTCGAAGCCGGCCGATTCGAGGACGAAGCGGCCGATGTCGCGGATCATGGCTTCATCATCGACGAGCAGAATTGTTTTGCGTTGCAGCAATACGGGTAATGGCGTGTCCCGCACATCATCGGCTGCGGATCGGTGCGACGCCGGCTGCTTTCGGGCGATCCGATCCTTAGAACGGGGCAAGTACAAATCGAACCGAGTACCGCGTCCCGATTCGGAGCGGACTTCGACCCAACCCCGGTGCTGGGTCATGATGCCGTGGACCATCGCCAAGCCCAACCCGGTCCCTTGGCCGACGGATTTCGTGGTGAAGAACGGCTCGAAGACGCGCGTGAGCGTATCCGGGGTCATGCCGTGGCCGGTGTCTTCGACCGCAAGGCGAACAAATTCGCCCGGACGCGAATCCGGGTGCCCCGCCGCGGTCTCGTGAACACGGATGATGTCCGAATGGATGTCGATCCGCCCGCCTTGGGGCATGGCGTCGCGGGCGTTCAAGCAGAGGTTCAACAGGACTTGCGAAATCAAGGTGGCGTCCGCGAGCACACGGTGCTCGTCGGGGACCGCGGCCGAAACCCGGATGCGCGGGTCGAACGTCCGCGCGATGAAGCTCACCACTTCCGCGACGATATCCCCGACGGGAGTGGCGTGGAGAATGAGCTGGTTTTTGCGGGCGAACCCCAAGAGCTTCTGCGTGAGGTCGGCGGCGCGGTTGGCCGCGCGCAATGCCGTGTCGACGTGCTTGTGGTTGGGGTCGTGCTCGGCCAAGCGCGCCAAGTGGAGGTTGCCGATGATCCCCGTCAAGAGGTTGTTGAAATCGTGGGCGATGCCCCCGGCCATCTGACCGATGAGTTCCATCTTCTGCGCTTGGAAAAGCTGCTCCTGCGCCGACCGCTTCTCGGTGTTGTCTATCGTGATGCCCCAAAACCGGCTGGGCGAGCCGTTCGAATCGAATTGGGCGTAATACTCTTCGGTGATAAACCGGATTTCGCCGGTCGGCCGGACGATCCGGAAGTCGAGGCTGAACGGGTAGTCGAGTATCCGGGCATCGAGCCCGACGCGATCGACTTTCTCGCGATCGTCGGAGTGGACCGCAGCCAAATAGCGTTCGACAGTGGGTGTGAAGTCCGCCGGCTCGTAGCCGAAGATCCGGATCTTTTCGTCTGACCAGCGGCATTCGCCCGTCGGCGGCAGGTACTCCCACGAACCGATGTGGGCGATGCGTTGGGCGTCCGCCAACATCGCCTCGCTGCGCTGGAGAACGAGTTCGGCTTGCTTGCGGTCGCTAATATCGCGTTGGATCATGACCCAATGGGCGCACGGGCCCGTGGCGTCCGGTACTGGGACGACGCTGAGTTCGACCCAAATTTGGGAGCCGTCGCGGCGGTAGTTCAACAGTTCGCCTTTGAATGGCTCGCCGCTGTCGAGCGCGTCCCGAAGCCGATCGAGCGTGGCGGGGTCGGAATCGGGACCGCGCAAGAAATGGAGCGACCGGCCCACCAACTCCTCGGCGGCGTAGCCAGTCATTTCGCAGAAGGCTCCGTTGGCGTACAGCACGCACCGGCCCGGGGCGGCGTTCGGCTCGGCTTCGAGAATGACGACCGCATCGCGGGCGTGGACCACCGCCGATTCGAGCATCCGCAAGCGTTCTTCGGAACGGCGGCGTTCGGAGACGTCGATGAGAATTCCTGCGACGCGGTCCGTCAATTTGCCGTCGTCATCGACTAAGCGGCGGCCCCGGTATTGCACCCAGAACATTCCGGTGTCGTTCGGAATGCGGAATTCGCATTCGCACTCCAAGCCTGCGTGCAAGAGCTCGCCGATAGCCTCGCGGAGGCCGGCGATGTCGTTCGGGTGGACGACTTTCAACAGATCGCCGAGTGTGGAGAGCGTCGCGGATTTCAAACCGACCCAATGGGCGAAGGGTTCGGACGTCTGAATGATCTGGGTGTGAATGCCCCATTCGTACGCGATCATCCGTGCGGAATTGAGGGCGAAACGCAGCCGTTCCTCTTTCTCGCGCAGCAGCCGCATGGCGGCTTTGCGCTCGGTCATGTCGTGCAGAATCGAGACGGCTCCCAAGAGGTTCCCGGCGGGATCGTGGACGGGGGCGGCGCTGATGGAAACGTCGATGGGAACGAGTGTTTTCGGATAAATCCTGGCCTCGAAACCTTCGGTCACAACGCCCTCGGTGATGGCCTGCACGATCGGCCAGCTCTCGAAGGGGACAGAATGCTCTTTCGTCGCCGAGGTCCCGTTTGACTTCAATTCTTTGAGGGCCACGCTTTGCGGAGAGAGATCCCCCCACAAGTTGCGGTGCCGTTGATTCCGCCACAAGACGCAACCGTCGGGTCCGACAATCATCACGCCCGCCGGTATCTGGTTCAACACCGAATCCAAGAACGCTTTCTGCGCGCGATCCGCGACGGACAATCGCTCCAATTCGGAGTTGCGCGCGGTCAGTTCGGCCGCGAGCTCGGCGTTGGCGGCCGCTTCGATCGACCGGTCGCTCGCCATCGCGGCCACGGTCATTTCGATCAACAAGAGCACGCCGAGCACGATCGTGAATTCTCCGCAGTAGATCGGATCGCGGAGCAGCGGCATTAGTTCGTCGATGCTGCCCCGGCGGACGATGTACAAAAAGCAGAGGATCAGCCAGGTCGTGCGGTGCAGACCGACCCCGCGAATATGGAATCGCAGTGCGAGCCACGTTTCGACGACGATCAGCCCCATCACGATGGCGAACGTGTAGTTGATGCCCTTCGGCCCGGCCGTTTCGAAGAGATACTGGAGTAGCACGGTAATGAGGAATAGATTCGCGAACAGTTCCAGTGCGCGCGGGCCTGTCCAAGCGATCCTCCAACGGCCGGTCGGCACCAGGAGGACGGCGGCGAACACAAGGTTGAAAAACCACGTCAGGCCGAACGCTGCGAAGCCGTAAAGCCACGGCGTTTGAATGTCGAGGATGACCCCGAACGCGACGACGAGCACTGCGCGGATCGCTGCGGCCCCGACGCCAGCGAGCGCGGGCGCTCGCAGATCGCGGAAGCGATTCAACCCGTCGGGGAACGCACGGTTGCGGGAATACCAATACCCCAACCCGACATCGACCGAAGAGATCACGACCGCCGCAATTACCAATTCGGGAGGGCCCGAAACCAACGCCGCCGCGAGGATGGAGCCCAACAGAAAGGGCACGATGGCCCGGCGGCCCCATATGAGCGGAGCGATCCAGCCCAAGCCGAGCGGGGCTGCGAGGATCAAACCATCCGGCAGCGCGATCGAAACGGATCGGAACGCGTAGCCTGTCGCGAGCGCTGCGAGGAAGAGCGCCACGAACGGAAGCAGAGACCGGAGAACGGGAATTCGGAGCATCTGGGCAAGTCCCGACATTCTAGGTAGCTCTTCAAATCTAGCACATGGTACGACGCTCCGCGTGGAACTTTTCGATGGAGAACTCATAATTTACCCGCGACTGTGACCATTGCAAGAATGTTGAACACCGGGCAGAATTTCGAGGCCGTGCGTTGGCGATTCGCACGCATTTCGGTTAGTTGGTGGGGCATTGTCAAAGGGAATCCATGGCGCACAAAAACCTGCGGGACGCCGTCGTCGATTTGGAACGCCACGGGCAGCTCGTCCGGGTCGCCGCGCCGATCGACCCGAATCTGGAAATGGCCGAGATTCAACGGCGGCTTTACCGGGCCAACGGACCGGCGGTTTTGTTCACGCAGCCCAAAGGGACCGCATTTCCGATGCTCGCGAACCTGTTCGGGAGCCTCGAACGCACGCGATTCTTGTTCCGCGATTCCATCGGGGATGTCCGCAAATTGATCGACCTCAAAATCGATCCGAGCCGCGCGGCGAAGCGGCCGTGGGCGTACTGGAATCTGCCGTCGCTCCTCTGGCGCTTGCGGCCGAAGGTTGTCGGTCGCGGGCCAATCGCCGAGTACAGTACAACGGTATCTCAGCTTCCCCAATTGAAGTGCTGGCCCGAAGACGGCGGAGCCTTCGTGACCCTTCCGCAAGTCTATTCCGAACATCCCGATCGACCCGGCTGGCACCACTCGAACCTCGGCATGTACCGCGTTCAACTCGGCGGGAACGAGTTCACTCCGGATCGGGAAGTCGGCCTACACTACCAGATTCACCGAGGACTGGGTATTCACCATGCCGCCGCGATTCGGCGCGGTGAACCGCTGCGGGTGAACGTGATCGTCGGCGGCCCCCCCGCGTTGGCCGTGAGCGCCGTCATGCCGTTGCCGGAAAGTTTGCCCGAGCTCGCGTTCACTGGGGCTCTCGGCGGCCGCCGGTTGCGGCTCGTCCGCGCCGCCAACGGTCTGCCGATGCCCGCCGAAGCCGACTTCGTGATCTCGGGGACGATCCATCCGTCCGAGACGAAACTCGAAGGGCCCTTCGGCGATCACTTGGGTTATTACAGCCTCCGCCACCCCTTCCCCGTCCTGCGCGTCGATCGGGTCTACCACCGGCCCGACGCCATTTGGCCATTCACCGTCGTGGGTCGACCGCCGCAAGAAGACACCTCATTCGGGGAGTTCATTCACGAACTCACGGGACCGATCATCCCATCGGTGCTGCCGGGGGTGAAGGCCGTCCACGCCGTTGACGCGGCCGGGGTTCACCCTCTGCTGTTGGCCATCGGGTCGGAGCGGTACGTCCCTTACGACACCGTCCGCCGGCCGCAGGAATTGCTGACGCACGCCCACGCGATCCTCGGCCAGGGGCAGTTGTCGCTGGCAAAGTTCTTGATCATCGTCGCGCACGAAGACGCGCCGGGGCTCGATATCCACGATATCCCCGCCTTCTTCCGGCACTTCCTCGAACGCGTCGATTGGGCGAACGATCTGCATTTCCAAACGCGGACGACCATCGACACCCTCGATTACTCGGCGGGCGAAGGGCTGAACAACGGGTCGAAAGTCGTCTTCGCGGCAACCGGGCCGAAACGGCGGGAACTGGGAACCGAAGTGCCGCGCGGCTTGCGATTGCCCCCGGGGGTCGACGATGTCCGCGTCGCGCTGCCGGGCGTACTGGCGATGCGGGCGATGAAGCATCCCGGCCTGACCGCGGCGGAGTACGAGCCCGGATTCGTCGAAATCTGCGATGCGCTCGCGGACGCCGACCTCGGCGCGTTTCCGCTGATCACGCTGGTCGACGATGCCGAGTTCGCGGCTGCGCACCTCAACAATTGGATCTGGGCGACCTTCACGCGCGCCAACCCCGCGACCGATTTACTGGGAGTTCGCGACGCCATGTTCCGCAAGCATTTCGGTTGCCGGGGCCCGGTGGTCCTCGACGCCCGTTGGAAACCGCATATGGCCCCGCCGCTGGTCGAAGACCTCGCAGTCTCACGCCGCGTGGACGAACTGGCCTCCCGTGGCGGACCGCTGGCGGGGCTGTTGGGGTGAGTCCCTTGACAGAATATTCCCGATTTGGCATAGTTGGTTATGGCTGATATCGCGTCCGCTTCGTCGATTCCGAAACCCAGGGACAAACCCGTTTTTTGGATATCGTCCAGTTTGGAGGATTTGTCCGAGTTTCCAAAGCCTGTGAAAAAAGTGATCGGCTTCGCGATTCGCCAAGCTCAGAAAGGTGGGATGCATATCCATGCTAAATCCCTCAATGGCTACAAAGGAGCGAGCGTGCTCGAAGTGATCGCGGATCACGATACCAACACATTTCGCAGCGTGTATACGATTTGTTTCCGAAGAGCAATCTACGTCTTGCACTGTTTTCAGAAGAAATCAAAGTCTGGAATCAAAACGCCCCAGCGTGAAATCGCCTTGATCGGCCGGCGTTTGAAAGACGCCCAGGAGCACTATGAAAACTGGATCACCGAACAAAACCGCGAAACCCAAAGTGACGGCGAGTAGCGGGAACATCTTCGCCGATATGGGGATTTCCCAGCCGGACGTCGCGCTGGCCAAAGCCGACCTCGCGCATTTGATTTGCGAAGCGATCCGGACTCAGAAGTTGAACCAAACCTCAGCAGCCGCATTGCTCGGCATCACGCAACCGAAGGTGTCGGGACTCATGTGCGGCAAACTCGACGGCTTCACGATCGAGCGTTTGATGAAGTACCTGAACCGGCTCAATCTCGACATCGACATCGTCGTTCAGTCCAGATTGGGGAAAACAAACGCCGCGCGAACGCGTGTCGCG
>JANXTU010000474.1 GCA_025352235.1 Fimbriiglobus sp. | reverse complement strand
GACAATCGTTTCGAATACTACACCACGACGAGAATCCCCAACATCGTGTATCCGGTGACGGGTTTAAATTCGGTGACCTACCCCAGCAAACCGGGCGTGACTTTCATGGTCCGGCCGGACCCATTCTTAGAAGCCCCTCGCGGACTCAGGCCCCGCCGACCGAACGATTGCGATCCGACGTACCCTCAAACACCCTACACGTCTGGCTTGCTCGTCGCGCTCGCCGACGGTTCGGTACGCACGATTTCGCCCGGTGTCGCGCCGGAACTATTTTGGGGCGCAACCACCCCAAGCGGCGGCGAAGTCCTCTCCGATTGGTAAACAGTCGCTCACTGCGTGTGAACCTGATCGGTACAAACGCCGACGCCTCCACTTGCTCAAGGTCCACTTGCCGAATTCCCCCCGAGCCGAAAGTACCGCGTCGGCGACTTTAAGGCGCATCACGAAAGCATGAACGCAATTTTGGCGGAACGATACGACAAAACTCCATTGCCGCGGCATCTCGGCGTCTACGCTCGTTCCGCTGCGTACCCCGCGTTCAATGGCAATATCCCGGGCAAAGAACGGCTCCGGGCGTGGCCCGCGAAAACTCCGTTCAGTTATTACGAGTACGTGATCTTCCTGCGCTAAACGCTGCCCACTTTGCAGTTGGCGTGCTTACCGCCTAAGCGGCTTCCTCCCGATCACCTTCCGAGACAAAGGCACGCCGATCCCGGAGCATCTCAAATAAACATCGAAGCAACCCAACTCCCATCGGCACCGGCTACGCCGGTGCCGATTCCGTTCCCCCGGCGCCCTTTGGCGCGGCACAACTATAATGATCTGCGTACCCGATGTCCCCGCCCAGATCCGGGTGGGCTCCGTTCCGATAAGGGTTTTGCATGGCCCCGCCCGGCTCCCCCCCGCCGACCCCACCCGCACCGCCCAACGCCCCGACCCCGAATCGCTCCGCCTTCCCGCAGGCGTGGTACCTCGGCATCGGCTTGCTGGTGGCCTGCGCGCTCTATTTCTTCCTGCCCGAATCCAGCAAATCGATCACCTTCACGCAGTTCGAGAAAATCGCCGCGGACGGACAAATCAAGAAATTGGCGATCCAAGGAAAGCGTGCCGAAGGCGAAGTTCGCGAAGCGAATTCCGATAGCGTCAAGGAACTCAAACTCGGCAGCGGCGGTAAGTTCCTGATCAACTTGCCCACGATGAACGACCAAACGCCGTTCCTCAACGGCATCAAAGAGCAAGATCGGATCGCCCGCGAAAAATCGAAATCCAAAGACCCCAACGACGCCCCAGCCCCCATCGATATCGGGGTGCCGGACGAAGCGCCGCAGATCCTCGGGCCGCTCATTTGGACCCTACTGCCGTTGGTCATCGTCGGGGCGATTCTCTTCTTCTTCCTCCTGCCGAAGTTGCGCGATTCGTCCGGCGGCGGATTCCTCAGCAATTACGTCCGCAGCCCCGCGAAGAAATACGAGAAGACCCGCACCCGCACGACCTTCGAAGACGTCGCCGGGATGGAAGCGGCCAAGCGCGAGTTGACCGAGATTGTCGACTTTCTACGCAACCCGGACAAGTTCACCCGGCTCGGCGCTCAAGTGCCCAAGGGCGTGCTGCTCGTCGGCCCCCCCGGCACCGGGAAAACCCTACTGGCGAAGGCCGTGGCGGGCGAAGCGAACGTGCCGTTCTTCAGCATCAACGGCAGCGAGTTCATCCAGATGTTCGTCGGCGTCGGCGCCAGCCGGGTACGCGACCTCTTCAAGAACGCCAAGGAAGTCGCGCCGTGCGTGATCTTCATCGATGAGATCGACGCCGTCGGCCGGATGCGCGGCGCCGGTGTCGGCGGCGGTTCCGACGAACGCGAGCAGACGCTGAATCAAATCCTTTCCGAGATGGACGGCTTCCAAGCGACCGAGACGGTGATCGTGTTGGCGGCGACCAACCGGCCCGACGTCCTCGATGCGGCGCTGCTGCGCCCCGGCCGCTTCGACCGGCACGTCACCGTCGACCGCCCGACCTGGCAAGGCCGGCTCGCGATCTTGAAAGTCCACACGCGGAACAAACCGCTCGACGACAAAGTCGACCTCGAGCGAATCGCCCGCGGGATGATCGGCATGAGCGGGGCCGACCTGCGCAATCTCTGCAACGAGGCGGCCCTCGCCGCGACCCGCGAGGGGAAGAACAAGATCGAGCACGCCGACTTCGATACCGCGTCCGACCGGGTGCGGCTCGGGGCGAAGCGCGAAGAAAAGTACGGCGACGACGAGAAGCGTCGCACCGCCTATCACGAAGCCGGGCACGCCCTCTGCGCGTGGCTGGAGCCGAAGGCGAACCCGACCGACCGCGTCAGCATCATCCCGCGCGGCCGCACCGGCGGCGTGACGATGTTCGCCCCGGACGAAGACCGCATCGACAATTCCTTCAGCGAATTGATGGCATTGCTCGTGGTGGCGATGGGGGGCCGCGCGGCCGACAAATTGATCTTCGGCGAAGCGCTGACCGGAGAAATCGGCGACTTGAAACAGGCGACGCGGATCGCCCGGGCGATGGTCACGCAGTACGGCATGAGCGACAAACTCGGCCCGGTGCACTACCGCGCCGGCGAAGACCACGTGTTCCTCGGCAAGGAGATCGTGGAGCAGCGTGACTTCAGCGAAGGCACGGCGCGCATCATCGACGAAGAAGTGCAGCGGATTCTACGCGGCGCCGAGGACCGCGCCCTGGACCTCATCGGCCGCAACCGCGAGGACCTCGACAACATCGCCAACGCCCTGTTGCAGTACGAAGAACTCGACCGCGAAGCCTTCGAGAAACTGCTTCGGAAAGCCCCGCTACCGGAGGTGGAACCGAAGCCGGAAACGCCCGCGGACGCGACGCCACCAAGGCTGGCGTTCAAGGGGGCGTGATGCGGTTCCAGGTCGAATCCGCAGCCCCGGAACACGGCCGCTCGACGGCCGTCAACACCGAGCGAGGGTGACCTTGTGCCAACGGATGCGAACGAACGGCCGACGGCCGAACCCACCGGTGCGAGCGGTGGTCCGCCGCAGGCGGAAGCATGGCATACGCTGCCGGTCGCCCAAGCCTTCCAGCGGCTGGAGACCGACGGAACGCGGGGGCTCGCGCGGGCCGAGGCGGCCCGGAGGCTTGCGCAGCATGGCCCCAACACCTTGGCCCAGGCGCACGAGCGCCCGGCCTGGGCCATCCTTTTGGCCCAGTTTCGCAGCCTCATCGTCGCCTTGCTGATCGCGGCCACGGCGCTCGCGTTCGCCATGGACGAGCACATCGAGGCGTTTGCCATCCTGGTCGTCATCGTCCTCAACGCCGGCATCGGCTTCCTGACCGAGTGGAAGGCGGAGCGGGCGCTGTCCGCCCTCCAGAAGCAGTCCGTCCGGGTCGCCCATGTGGTCCGGAAAGGTGCGGAGGGGGAGATCCCGGCCGCCGATCTGGTACCGGGCGACTTGGTCGTCCTCGCCGCCGGGGCGCGGGTGCCCGCCGACGGCCGCATCGTCGAGGCGGTGCGCCTGCAGATCGAAGAGGCGGCGCTGACCGGCGAATCGCACGCGGTGACCAAGACGTCCGAACCGATCGCGGACAGGGGGGCGGCGCTCGGGGATCGCCTCAACATGGCTTTCCTCGGGACGACGATCACGGAGGGCCGCGGCCGGTTGCTGGTGACGGCCACGGCCGCGCGGACGGAGGTGGGTAAGATCGGCCTCCTGATCGACGAGGCGACCACCCGCGCCACCCCGCTGGAGCAGAAGCTGGCCCGGCTCGGCCGTCTGCTGCTCGCGCTGGTGCTGGCGCTGTGCGGCATCATCGTCCTGGCGGGTTGGCTCCGCGGCGCCACCGATTTCTGGCACATGCTGGAGATCGGGCTGTCCCTGGCCATCGCCGCGGTGCCCGAGGGCCTGCCCGCCGTCGCCACCATGACGCTGGCGCTGGGAATGCAGCGCATGGCCCGGATGCGCACGCTCGTCCGCCGGCTCCCCGCCGTCGAAACCCTGGGTTCCACCACTGTCATCTGCACCGACAAGACCGGGACTTTGACCAAGAACGAGATGACCGCGAAGGTCTTCGTGCTGGACGGCCGACGCCTCGACGTGACCGGCACGGGCTACACGCCCGAGGGCGCGTTCCGGGACGGGGACACGATCGCGGACCCGCGTTCCGACGACCACCTCGCCCTCGCTCTGCGCATCGGTGCCCTGTGCAACGACGCCAAAGTGGAACGCGCCGACGGCCGCGACACCGTGCTGGGCGACCCGACCGAGGCGGCCCTGGTCGTGGCGGCGGAAAAGGCGGGCATGGGCCCGGCCGCCCTCGCCGGCGGCTTTCCGCGCATCGCCGAGGTGCCGTTCGACAGCACCAGCAAGCGCATGGTCACCGTGCACCGCACGCCGGAAGGCCGGACGGTGGCATACGTCAAGGGTTCGCCCGGAACGCTCCTCGCAGCGAGCGTCGCCCAGGTCCGGTCCGGCGGCGAGACGCCCCTTACGGCGGACGACCGACGGCCTTGGGAAGAGACGAACAAGGCGCTGGCCGACGGGGCGCTGCGCGTCCTCGGCTTGGCCTACCGCGTACTCCCGGAACCGTACGGCGACGACGACCTCGCGCGGGACTGGGTCTTCGTCGGTCTGGTCGGCATGAGCGACCCGCTCCGCGACGAGGCCAAGGCCGCCATCGCGACCTGCCGCGAGGCGGGCATCCGCACCGTGATGATCACCGGCGACCAGCCGTCGACGGCCGCGGAGATCGCCCGCCAACTCGGGATTGACCGCGACGCCGACGGGAAGCCGCTGCGTACCGTCCACGGCCGCGATCTGGCGGGCCTCGACGCCGCGGGCTGGGCGCGCGCGGTGGCTGACACGTCTGTATTCGCCCGCGTCTCGCCCGAGCACAAGCTGCAGATCGTCGAGGCGCTGCAGCAGGAGGGCCACGTAGTCGCCATGACCGGCGACGGGGTGAACGACGCCCCGGCCCTGAAGAAGGCGGACATCGGCGTGGCCATGGGCATCAAGGGCACCGAGGTCGCCAAGGAAAACGCCGACATGGTGATCACCGACGACAACTTCGCCAGCATCGTCGGCGCCGTCGAGCAGGGTCGCATCGTCTACGGCAACATCCTCCGGTTCATCCATTATCTCTTCGCTTGCAACTTCTCGGAGATCCTCACGGTCTTCCTCGCCCTCATGTTCGGCTGGCCCCTGCCGCTGGTGGCCCTCCAGATCCTCTGGCTCAACCTGATCACCGACATCTTCCCCGCCTTCGCCCTGGCCCTCGAACCGTCGGCGCCCGACGTGATGAAGCGCCCGCCCCGCGACCCGAAGGAGTCCCTGCTCCCGCCGCGCTTCATCGGCCTGATCGTCTGGCAGGGGTTGCTGCTGTCCGGAGTCACGCTGCTCGCCTTCTCCGTCGGCATGAGCTGGCACGGTTCCGAGGGGGAAGGCCTCCGCGGAGCGACCACGATGGCCTTCATGACGCTGGCCCTCGCCCAGGTTTTTCACGCCTTCAACGCGCGCTCCCAGAAGCAGTCGGCGTTCACCGGCCGGCTGTTCACCAACACTTGGCTCTGGGGGGCCGTGGCGATCTGCCTGCTACTGCAGGTCGCGGCGGTCTCCGTGCCGCTGCTGCAGCGGGTGCTCCACACCGCGCCGCCCACCCTCTCGGACTGGGGGGTGATTGCGGCCTGTTCCCTGGCTCCGGTGGCCGTGGTGGAGGTCGTCAAGCTGGCGCAGCGGATCGCGGCCAGGAGCGCACCGCACTGAAGTCGGCAGCGAAGGGCGGAACGCGGTTCGGCCCAGGCGGTAGGCCCGGTTCATCGCGGCGTCGGGAAAGTTCGTGAAGCGGTTTTAGAAGGCCCCGCTGCCGGAAGTGGAACCGAAGCCGGAGATGGGCGGGGACGTTCCCCCGCCGCGGTCGGCGTTCGAGGGGATGTGAATCAGTTGCTTCAACCCGCCGGAGAACGTAGGAACAGTTTTTCGGCGAGACTTCGGATGTATCCCCGCCCCCGTTCGCCGTCTTCGAGTTTGTCCAGCATGTATTCCGGCACGGCCGACAACCCGCCGAACGCACCGCACAACGCCCCGGCCATCGCCGCGAGCGTGTCGGTGTCATCCCCGAGGGCGACGCAGCGGCCGACTGCTGTCAGATAGTTTCCGCGCTCCGCCGCGAACAGGGCGATGGCGGTGACGACCGACCGATGCGCTTCGAGCGAACTCCCGAGCACCGAGTATTGATCGCCGGCGCGCAGCCCGATGGCGGTGTCGAGGGCCCAAGAGATTTCATCGGTCTGGACCCGTTCGCGGAGTTGCTTCAAAAACGGCCTGCGGTCGATTTCGGTGGCTCGTACCGCCAGCGCGACGGCGAGGGCCATCACTTGGGCCGCTTCGATCCCGACCGGGTGCCGGTGGGTCGGATGGGCCGACGCGGCCGCTTGCTTCCACACCTCATCGAGATCGCGGTGGAAGAGCAATCCGACCGGGGCCACCCGCATCGCGCCGCCGTTGCCGAGTGACCCGCCGGGGAAAATCGTCTCGGCGACGGTGCTCCAATCTTCACCGCGCTGGGCCGCTCCCAGGATCTTCCGCGCCCCGGTCCCGTACCCACGATCTTGGGTAAAATTGGCGGCGAAGCGGCCGATCAGGTGATCCGCGTCAATACGGCCGTGCTCGACCAACGTCTCGGCGACGCCGATCATCATCTCGGTATCGTCGGTGTAACGCATCGGGTCGTTCAGCATGTTCTTCATGAACTGCTCGGGCAACCCGTGCTCGGCCAAAATGAACCAATCCGGTACGCCCTCGAACGGCGCGGCGAACGCATCCCCGACGGCGAGCCCGAGTAGGCAGCCGGCGAACCGATCGGCGATTGCGGGGATGTTCATGCTGCAACTCTTCGCGTGGGATGTGCCGTTGGCCAAATTCGTTGTCAATTTTGTAGAACTCCCCCATCCGCGGGCACTACCTCCTTGTCCCCGAATTGCGAGGTGGCCGTGACCCCGCGCTCTATCCAGTACGTGCTGCGTTCGCTGGCCGAGACTTCGCCGACGGTGTCGGATGAGGACCTGTTGCGCCGGTTTTCGGCGAACGACGAAGCCGCGTTCGGCGAACTCGTCCGTGGACACGCTGTCTCTAAAGCCGGCCGAGGTCGCCGCTCTGTTGACCAAGATGGCCGACAAGAAGTTCGGCAAGGGGAAATGCACCATCACGGCGTCAGACAAAAGTATCGTCGTCGAAGGGGACAAGGATGCCGTCGAGTGGGCCTTGGCAGAAGTGAGGTCGCTGGTCGTGAAATGACACCCGGCTGTCAGCCGCCGCTGCGCTTCGCTTGGAACCCCAAGCGGAGCAACTCCTCGACGATCCGGTCGCGCTGATCGCCTTGGATTTCGATGCGGCCGTCCTTCGCGGTGCCGCCGGTGCCGCACAAGTTCTTGAGCTTCGTCGCCAGTTCTTTCAGCTCGGCCTCGTTCAGGGTCAGGTCGAAAATCGTCGTCACCCCTTTGCCACGCCGCCCGGCGGTCTCGCGGCCGACCTTGGCCGGGCCGAGCTTCTTCGCCTTCGCTTCCCGTTCGGGTTTCGGTTCCGGCGCCGGGCCCCCGCCGCCGAGCCAGCGCGCGATCAGGCCGTTCACCATGCCGTCGATGGCGGCGAAATCCTTGGCGTTCCAGAATTCGACGCGGTCGTCCGGCGCCGGGAACTTCCCGCGGTACGCCGGTTCGTCGAAGCCGACGATCCGGGTCGCAGTTTCGACATCACCCATCTCGAGCGACTGCGACTTTCGCGCCGTGGCCATCAAATCGCGGACGCCGGCCTTCGCCAAATAATCCAAGGCGTCCTTCGGCATCGCCCCGGAACCGGGGGTGAGGCCGCGCGAGAGCGCCCGCCACGGGAGATTCAGCTTCGCCGCGGCCGCGTTGAACACGATCTCCGCGACGCGGCTGCGCCGCAGGTTCTGCACGCCGACGAACAACAGGGTGGAAACGGGCGTGGCCATGGCGGGCGAACTCGGACCGTAGGTACGGGGGAGTTTTTACCAACAGGCGAGGAATTACCCAACGAGGGATGCGTACATTCCCCAGCCGATCGCCACGGCCGCGGTGGCGCTCAAAATCAAGACGACCGCACCGGCGCGGCGGGCCGCTTTAATTTGCCACCACATCAGCAGGCCGGTGCAACCCCAGAAACATAAGGCGAAAGCCATACCATCGACGAGAACCGCCCAAAGCCAGCCGGCATTCGCCTCGCCGGGGTAACCGTGCGTCACGTGCAGCCGGGTCAAGAATCCGCGCGTGCTCGGCTCGGGTTTGCTCTCCGGTTCCCCCAACTTGCCATTGAGGCTGCCGGCCGTGGCGTTGTAGGTCGCGGTCCAAATACGTCCGTCGGCTTCAATGGCGAACACCAGATCGGGGACGGACGTCACGGCGATGGACCCATTCGGAAACCCGGTGTTCTGCAAAATCGCCGGGATGGCCAATTTGACGCGCTCGGGCAGAGGCAAGATCACCCGGAGGTCTTCGGAAATCGGGCCGGGAACGCCGAGACCGATGGCGAACGGGGCGACTTCCGCGCTTTTCTTGGGGGCAGGCGGGCTACTTCGGACCGTCCCGCGCCGATTCTTGATGTCGATGAGAATTCCGAGGATCTGTTCTCGGCCCGGTTCCGTAACAGTCACGGTGGCGAACGCGAATTCGCGGTTGTATTTCGCCTCCCCCGCGACGCGGTACGCTATGGCGGGTTTCTTCATCGCATTCAATCGGGCCACGACGGCCTCGGCCTGCTCAGTGGGACTAGGAACGCTCTCGAGAGATGTCCCGTTCAACGCATCGGGTCCGAAGCTCTGGATGGGCCGGTCGCCGAACGCAGTCGGGTGGTTGAACAAGAAGGCCGTGACGCCGTAAAGCAGGGCCCACGGAAATAAAAACAATCCGAAGTAAAGGTGTCCTCGTCTAATCCAGAGGAGGGCGCATTTCCGCTGCGAGAGGGGCTTCGTTTTCGCCGTCGATTGCGGTTCGAGCATCGGGATCTCGCGCGGACAGTTGGGATCCGGGAATGCACCGATTCTAGTGATTTTACCCGAATTGTGAGAGTTTGGGGAGTGTTAGAGAAGACTACGGTTGAGGATGTGTAAGTACTCATGCCGCAAGCCGGGGATTGCTCCCCGGCTTGCGGTTGGTCCGACGGCCGATGGTCGTCTTAGAACTTGACGTTGCCCCCGACGCCGACGCTGTGCATGAAGAAATCGGAGCTCATCAATTGCACCGGGCCGGGATTGGGGCCGAACGGCACACCGAAGTTCTGGCTCGACGGCAGTTGCGTCGGATTCACACTGGTGGCGAAGTTGCCACCCGGCCGGCCGACTTGGCTCATGTAGAGGAAGTTATAGCCGACATACACGCCGAAGTTTTGGGTGATTTGGAAGCCGAGTTTGACACCGACTTCGGGAACGTACGTGAGCTTCGACTGGCTGTACCGGCCGCTTAAACTGCCCGGCACCAACAATCCGCCCGCCGCCGATTGGTTGGCCCCCACACCCGAAAGGGTCGTCGATCCGTCCAAGAGCAGCGATTCGGTCGTGCCACCCACCGCGATCTTGCCCGTGACACTGGCGCTGAAGCGGCCCGGGGTGATCGACAACCGAGCCCCCACCCCGCCACCGTAGAAATGGTTCGTGGTGGTGGCGGAGTCGCGGACCGAAACCGCCGAACCGGGACTGCGGATCGCTTGCCCGCGAAACGTGACGGCCCCGCCGACCGGCGACACGGTGTCGCTGACGACCATCGATTCTTCGAGGTTCAAGTAGCGGAAGTAGAACAACTGGTCGAGCGTGATCATCTCGGTCTCGATGACCCGGACGATCGGACCGAGGTCGGCGCCCCAAAATTCGCTGGTCGCCGACGACGTGATCGAGCCGGACACTTGGCCGGGCAGATTCAGGATGCGGACGTTCTGTCCTTGGATCGAGGTGTCGAAGAAGGGCCGCGCGAGAACGCCACCGCCGCCGGTGCCCGTACTGGTCGAACCTTCCGAGAGGAAGAACGCGGACGCCTCGATGCCGTAGGCATGGTTGGAGTCGAGCCACAGCCCGGCAGTGAACCGACCGCCGTGGAGGGTGTTGAAATCGGCCGAACCGCCGCCGAGAGCGTTGGAGACGCCGGCGGCTCCTTGGACGCCGAATGTCCCGCCGCGCGTGGCGAGGATCGCCGGCGTCGGCAGATTGCTGACGAAGCCGGCTTGGTAGCCCGCCTCGAGCCAGAATCGGGAACCGCCGCCGTTGCCGGATAGCGTCGAGTCACCGGATCCAAGCAGCGGATCCGCCGAGGTGGAAACGCCGGGGGCGCATCCCGGCCCGGTCATGGCGGGACCACCCATGCCGGGTCCGGGCATGCCCGGACCACCCGGCCCGCCCATACCTGGGTCGAACGATTGAGCGACGGCGGACGAAGCCGCGAGAACAAACAGAGCCGCAGCTCCGACTGCACGGAAAACCATGATCGCTGACCCTCCAAAGAGACCACCGCGGACCGACGGTAGCCGGAAGCCCGTATGTCAAAAGACACCGTTTGTATCGGCGGAATCGGTTCCAACAATTGAGCCGAGTTGCCGGAAGATCGCAATCGGGCGAATCCGGGGCCGATTTTGGTGGTTGGATTGAGTTCACTGTGACAACGGGGGCGAAACGGGAAGTCCGGGTGATTCCGGTTGAATTGTTCCCGCTAGGCGCTTCCCAAGATTGCCGCCCCGTACAATGCGGCTCCGCGTGAGTTTGTCCACGTTTTTTTTCGATACCTGTATCAGGTACTCCAATCCAAGGATCTCCAGCAATGTCCCTCCATACGGATCGCCGCCCCGGGTCGAAACGCGTCTCTTCGCCCGAGCTCCTGACCCGCTGGATCCCCCGCCCGCTCGAACAACTCGAAGACCGGCTCACGCCGAGCGTGACGCTGTCGAACAGCCCCACTTGGCTCGACGCCGGGCCGAACAACGTCACCGGCGGCCAAACTTCGAACGTCACCGCCGGAAACGTGATCGGAGCGATCGCCACGTTGACCGCGGACCTGTCGGACCTCACGGGTAACACACTCTATGCGGGTGGGGTGAACGGCGGTGTTTGGAAGACGACCAACGCCTTGGCCGCAACCCCGACTTGGATCCCGCTGACCGACACCTTCCCGTCGCTGTCGGTTTCGACGATCGCCATCAATCCGGATAACAACCAACAGATTTTGGCGGGCATCGCGGGAAGTGCCGACGGCAAGTACGCGATCAACACCGTCGGGGCCACGGGCACCCCGGACGTCATCGACCTCGACTCCCGCGGGCAAGCCCGCGGGGATTTGATCGGCGCGCTCTACTCCCAAGACGGTGGCACGACCTGGCGTGTGCTCAACAACAGCATCGGCGGTCAGAGCGTCGTCGGCGTCGCGGTGCGCAACAACTATATGCTCGTCGCCACCGATGTCGGCCTTTACCGCAGTACCAACAGCGGTGCCACATTCTCGTTGGTCACCGGTCTGCCGGCGGGGGGCGTCTTCGATCTCGCGGCCGACCCGGGGGCCCCGACCGATGTCATCGGCAACGCCACATGGTCCGCGGGCGTGGCGACCATCACGACGACGACCCCGCACACATTGAGCATCGGCCAGAGCGTCATCGTGACCAGCATGAACTCCACCGGCGGAAGCCCCGGGTTCAACGGAACGTTCACCGTCACGTCCACCCCCTCCGCGAACTCGTTCACGTACAACCTCGCCGCCAACCCCGGAACCTACATCTCGGGCGGCGCGAGCACGGCCAACCCCAACGCCGATCCGCTCGCTCGCAACCGCTTCTATATCGCCTTGAAGGCCACCAGCGGCGTCGGTGGCCAAGGCGTTTACCGGAGCGACGACGGCGGCGTCTCGTGGGGCGCCGTCACCGACCTGACGATGCGGATCGGCGCTCGGACGACCAACATCCAAATTTCGGTCTTCAACAGCGGGATCATCACGAACAACATCGTGTACGTTGCCGTCGAGAATAACAACCCGACCCCGCGCCATGGGTTGCAAGGCGAAGCCTCCACCGGGAGCCCGTCCGCTATTCCGTGGGACTACGGCTTCGCCGGCCGTCTCTCTTCGGTGAGCACCGTCTGTTGGTCCCCCAACCAAGGCGGGACTTGGACCCGCATGGACGCGCCGCGCGTCCTCACCGAAGCCGAAGACAGCCGGGCTCGGCAAACCGGCGGGGTCGTCACCATCTTCACGGACACGAGGCACCACCTCCGCACCGGCGACATCGTGTTCATCCAAGGTGTGACAGACAACACAGGGGCTGTGATCGGTCGAAACTCGGCCGGCCAACTCCAAGTCAACGGGCTTTGGTACATCCAAGTGACCGGCGAATCGTCGTATATCCTCCGGGAAAACGTCGACGAGGGCGGCTACCTCGCCGTCTACAGCGGAGACTTTGAGCACATCGCGCTCGACACCAATCTCCCGTTCGTTGACCCGAACGGGCAATGGCAGCAGCTCATCGGCGCCAACCCCGGCGAACGCCCCGAATTCTTCGACATCGTGGTCGATCAAAACAGCTCCAGCACGATCTACCTCGGCACCGACCGCGCCGATGGCACCTTCTTCAACAACCCGGCCAACGGCTACGCCACCTTCACCGGCAATTACTGGCGCGGCAACCGGCTCGCCGACCCGACCCTGCCGCCGATTTTCGGCGGGAATTACACCCCGGTCAGCACGAATCAGTGGACCACGATGGTCAACGATGGGACCACCAACGCATCGGCGCCGCCGTCCGACACGCGCGACATGGTCGTCGGGGCAAACGGCCAACTCTTCGCCGCCACGGGCGGCGGTATCTATCGCCGCACGGCGCCGACGGGGAATGGCAGCTGGGTTTCCGCGAATGGAAACCTCGGCGTCAGCGACGTCTTCTCGGTCGCCTATGACACCCTGAACAACCGCTATATCGCCGCGACCATCGACACCCAAGCCATCGAACAAGTCAACCCGGGCGGGATCGACTACACCTCGGTCTTCACGGCCAACCAAATGCGGGATCGCTTTCAAGATCAAGCGAACAGCTTCAAAGTGCTCGCCGACAACTCTCGCCTCGACAACAGCGGCGCCACCGTCAACCGCACGGTGCGCTACTACGTTGGCACCAACTTCTCCACGATTTTGCGCCGGACCTTCGACGCCGCCAACACCATCACGGGGTCGACCTTCCTCACGTTCGCCTCTCCGTTGTCGACCTCCATTCCGCTCTCCGGAGTTGCTGGACGCGACGACCAAGGGCTCAACGCGAACGAAAACGTCCACATCGCCATGGCGCTCAACCAGAACGACCAACGCCGAGCCATCTTCGGCTACAACGGCCTCTACGAAGACGCCGACCCGAGTGGCACGTCCCTGACGGGTTCCATCGTCAACGATGTGACCCCCCTCGGGATGACCGGCCACGTCGAGCAACTCCTCTACGGTGGCCGCCGCGGCGGTGTCAACTTCAACCAGATCGTCTACATGACGACCTCGACGGGCCAACTCTGGGTCCGCGGCGAGTTCGGCCCGATCTTCACGCTGCTAGATACCGGCTTCACCGGCCCGATCTTCGCCGTCGCCGGCGACCCGGATGACTATCGGCACATTTTCGTCGTGCAAGGGTCCGGCTCCGGGAGCAAGATCCTCGAATCGAAAGATTTCGGGGCGACTTTCCTCAACATCAGCGACAACCTGATTGGGCCGGTCACGGCCGACGGGACCGCCGGGCCGGGCAAACTGACGACCGAAATCCGAAGCCTCACCCTGTTCGATTCGACGCCGGGAACGCCGATCCCCGGCGACTTGACGCTCCTCGCGGGTGGTCGCGGCGGGGTCTACCGACTCCAATTGAGCGCCGTCAACACCGGCGGCAGTTGGTCCGAGTACGGCTCGGCGTTGCCGAACACCGTCGTCAACGACCTCCAACTGATCGGGAATCAGCGGCTCGTCGCCGGCACGGCCGGTCGCGGCATCTGGGACATCGCCGATATTTCCACGACCGTCGCCCAAGACACGACCCTCATCGTCACCGGCACGGCCGGCAACGATATCATCACGATCTCGGTCGACCCGAATAACTCGAACGTCATTTTGGTCTGGGACGGTTCCACGGAATCGTCGTTTGCTAAAGGCACGTTCTCGGCGATTGAAGTCAATGGCCTCGGTGGATCCGATCAGGTCTTCATCGATTCGACCGTCAACCGCACGACCCACCTCCCGATCGCGGGGGGGAACGTCGACTTCGTCAACTTCCGGATCACCGTCGACGGCGGCGGGGACGCCGGGGACACGCTCACCGTCGTCGACGAAGGCGTGACGACCGCCCGGCAGGTCACGATCACGAGTAACACCATCGGCGCCGGCGTCGGCGACACGATTTTCAACGGCAGCGGCCGCGTGAACTACACCGGCTTCGACCAAGGCACGATCGACGTTTCCACCGGTGCCGGCAGCGATACCTACGTCCTCACCAGCTTGACGCCCGGCCAGACCATCCTCCGCGGCGGCGCGGGCAGCGAGACCTACAACTACACGATGAACCCGGCGACGATTTCGACGCTCACGATCGTCGAAACGCCCGGGCTCGGCGTCGATACCCTCAACGTCACGGGGACGGCCGGGAACGACACCTTCGCCATCAACCCGACGCAAGTCCTTCTCGGGGCCAACACCGTCAACTACGCGGGCCTCGAAGTGGTTTCGGTTTCCGGACTCGGCGGCGACGACGTGTTCAACTTGACCACGACCGGGGCTTCCGCGACGACGGCCATCCGCATTCTCGGCGGCACTGGCACCGACTCTTTGTCGGTGGCCGGCGTCGCGGGTAACGAATCCGTCGGCGTCGACATCTCCTCGGCCCTCGGCGGCGGGGCGTTCACGGGCTTGCTGCAGCCGGTCTCGTTCAGCACCCTCGAAAACGTCGGCTTCAACGGCGGCGGCGGCGTGAACGCGTTCGCGTGGCGCGACCGGACCAACGGCAACTACGGCACGCCGGCGACGCCGGAAACGGGCGTGATCTATACCCCGACCGACACCACCTCCGGAAATATCCGCGTCGGCACGGGCACCTTCCCGACCGTATTCTTCACGAACGTCAACAGCTCGCTGGTGTTGAACGGCGACCCCGACGGCAGCGGGGACCGCGACGTCCTCACGATTCAAGGCTTCAGCAAGACCGGACTCCAATCCGGCGGCCCGTTCAACGAATCGACCTCGGCCGACGGCAGCGACACATTCACCGTCAACGACCAATACGTCGCCATGTCCAACTCGGCTCTCGGAGCACTGCGGACCGTCAGCTTCGGCACTTACGCCAACGGCGCCCCGACGTTCCGGATGATCAACGTCCGCGGCGGCAACGAAGCCGTCACCGGCGACCGCTTCACGGCGACGCCGAGCCTGCTGACGAACATCGTCATCAACGGGATGAACCCGACCACCGGGGCGAGCGGCGATCAACTGACCATTCTCGCCAGCGGGCCAATAACGCGCAGCCGCGTGAACGATCCCGCGGTCGGGCCGAGCCAAACCCGCTTGGTGCAAACCTCGGACGGAGCGAGCCTTGGTTACTTGAATATCGAACAGGCCATCGTGACCGACACGTCGCCGGGTGGCGGGGGTGGCGGTGGTGGCGGTGGCGGTGGCGGTGGCGGTGGCGGTGGCGGGGTGAACACCGAGGGCTTCTACGCGGTCGGCAGCGACGTCGGCACGCCGGCCCGGGTGCAAGTTTACAACCGGTTGTCCGGCACCGTACGATACGATTTCGACCCGTTCCCCGGCTTTTTGGGCGGGATCCGCGTC
>JANXTU010000228.1 GCA_025352235.1 Fimbriiglobus sp. | reverse complement strand
ATCTCTTTCCGACGCCGCTTTGGAAAGGTGTTGGCGTCGTCGCTATGGTAGGAGCGATGTTCGCCACGAGGTCACCGAGCGGGCGCGGCCCCATCGCCATCGGCTCCGCCGCGATCCTCGCATCGGCGTTGCACTTCGCCGCCGCGGCTAAGTTCCCATATTTGCGCAACTGCGGCTATCTCCTGCTCCCGATTCTGTTCGGAATTGCGACTGTTACCGATCTCGGGATTAGAATCATCCCCTCAATGCGCATCCGTTGGCTGGCGGTTGTGTTGTCCGCGGCAGCGGTCGGATCGCTCGAACAAATCCAACCGCCAGCCAACCCTGACCCGAACTACGCGACCTTCGCGCAAACCTTCTCCGAGACACCGGTCGACGGCACATCCGGCCGGGTGATTCTCGACCGGGGGGTTACAAAGTCGCTCGACCTTTACTTCCCGCAGAACTGGGAGACGATCGAGACGCCCTTCCCGACAACCGGATCGGTCGACTTGATCCGCGTCGCCAAAGTCGGCGACGATTATTCCTTCCAAACGCAGCGCCACGCGATCGTCGGCAACGGCCCGGCGGATCGGGTCGTCTGGCATCCGCCCTTCGGTGTCACCGCGGTGTCACCGGATGCGATACTGGCGGAATTGAAACAAGCCGGTGCGAAGTCGGCGATCCCGTACCACAGCCGGTATCAGGCGAAGCTGTCGATCTTGAGCCGGGTGACCGTGATCCTCGTCGAAGGATCGGACGAATCGGCGGTACGGGAGGTGGCCGCGAAACACGGCGGCGAATTGATACGCATGAGAAAGGCCGATTGACGGCGGGTAGGCCGATTGTTCCAACCGGATTCATCCAGTGTGACCCTCAACCCGCTGGAATTCATCGACCGCGATTCGCGGACCGCATTAGACGACTGCCGGGATTTAGGAGAGTCACTCGTCGTTCGGACCGGTCAAGAAAAGGAAAAGCACTGGGACGACTCCGCAGAAGCATGGATCGCGGCCATGACGGCAATGGTCGCCAATTTCGCCGAAGACGGCGACAAGTCGGTGCGGACGTTGCTGACCAATCCCGAAAAAATGGCGGCAGCAATTAAGATGATGGTTGAGTCTGATGCATGGGAAGGGATGCTCTCCCGTCTCGGCCATCAACTCAATCACTTCAAGGACAAGGAACTGTCCTCGGTGTTGACCACGGCGAACCGCCACCTACGGTTCCTCGACACACTCGCAGTCGCTGCCAGCACGAAAGCGAGCAGCTTCAACCCTGCCGATTTGCTCACCGGCAAGATGACGGTCTATCTGGTGCTTCCGCCGGAGCATCAGCGGGCACAATCGCCGTTGCTGCGCATGTGGATCGGCTCTTTGCTGCGGGCGGTGGTGAAAGGCGGCTTGCAGGAAACCACCAAGGTGCATTTCGTCCTCGATGAGGCGGCAAGCCTCGGGCATATGGACTCGCTCGACGATGCCGTGGACAAGTTCCGTGGGTATGGGGTGCGGCTAATCCTGCTCTACCAGTCCCTCGGGCAACTCAAGAAATGCTGGCCTGACAACCAGGACCAGACGTTGCTCTCCAACGTGACGCAGGTGTTCTTCGGGGTCAACGACCAGCAAACGGCGGAGTACGTCAGCAACCGCCTGGGTGAATTCACGCAGGTCGTGACCTCTGGCGGGACAAGTTCGGGGGTGTCACGGCAAGAGAACCAACAGGGCAGCAACTACAGCTACTCGTCGAGCGCCAACGACAACTGGCAATTCGCAGGCAGGAAGCTCCTGAAACCGGAAGAGGTCACGGCACTGTCCGAACGTGTGGCGATCTGCTTCACGCCTGGGGTGCCGCCGATCTGGACCACACTCATGAGGTACTACGAGCGAGACTTCAAAATCCCGCGCGGGATGGGGCTGTGGAAGGTCATTTTCGACACGGCCTGCTTGTTCCTCGCGGTCTCGATACTCGCCGTGATGTTCACGGCAGGACTCTTCATGGATTCCTTCAACTGAAAGGGGAAAACGATGTCGAAGCAAACGCAGAAACTCTTCGAGCAGATCAAGGATGGCGAGCCGCCGATGGGAGCCATCGCGACGATTCAGAAAGTCCTTCCCGGCCTGTCGCTGGGCAGCATTCTCGGCGACATCGGTGCGGAACTCGGACGGCTCGGCGTGCAGGGGCAAATGGAAATGGCCTCTGCCATCTTCAACGGCAGCGCCTTCGTGCCTTACGGCCCTGGGCAGTACACGCCGTCGGAACCGGATCATGGCCTCCCCATCGAGACCATGAACCCGCCGGAAGTGGAACAGTCGATGGGACGCGAAATGTAGACCACCAAACCTCGCCCTGATTTCTTCAACAAGGATAGGCCTTACGCAGTTGCCATCTGCGGGAGATTGTACTTCGGATCGCAAACGTAGGCTCGGACGGCGTCGCGGACGATGCCGATTTTGGCTTCGTACCAAGTGATCCCCGAATGGAACCGATGCCATTCGAGCCGGACGAACGCCCGCAGGGCGAAGCCGATGTGGTTGCGTTGCGAACGGGCCAAGCGGGCTTGGCAGCGTTTTACTTCGGTGCACTGTTTGAGGCCGCGGTGGTGCTCCGTGCCGCCATCCGGGGCGACGATCCGGAACGCCTTCACCAACCCGAACCCTTCGACGCGGACAACCGTGCCCGACTCCGTGATCGGCTGCTCCGAGATCGATTTGTTCCCGGTGCGGTCGAGGTTCACCCGGCGGTTCGAGCGGACTTGCGTGAGGAAGTGCCAGCCCTGATTCCGCACGGCTTTGAGGTTCTCCTTGCCCGAGTACCAGGAGTCGAAGCCGACGTATCGCGGCGTGAAGCCGCGGGCCTGGGCGGTGACGAGCATTTCGCGGAAGTGCTCGTTCTTGTTCCGCGATAAATCTCAAGGTATTCTAAGT
Organism: Fimbriiglobus sp.; assembly: GCA_025352235.1. Classification (GTDB taxonomy): domain Bacteria; phylum Planctomycetota; class Planctomycetia; order Gemmatales; family Gemmataceae; genus JALHQU01. Next base: position 10,830 of record JANXTU010000228.1, on the reverse strand, counting down.
ATGGAGTGTCGCCACGGTCCGGGAGTTCAGGCGGGGCCCTACGATCGGACCAAAGTATTTTTGAGAAGGCGCGTGACATGGTCGGAAAAATCGCTTATAAGAAAAGGAAAGGCCCGAATCGGGGGGTGTGAACATGTCGGATCGCCCAATACTGTCTAAAAATCATGCGGCGCCCGCTTTGGAAGCGTTGACTGCCGATTGGTCCCCACTGTCCAAAACAGCGACCTTTGATTTGCAATCGACGCCGGGGCCCAACGACGCGCTGTTGCAAACGATCGCCAAAGCGAAGGCCGAGTTTTCGCCGTCGCAATTCCCGCAGTTGCCCGGCTTGACCGTCGTGGGTTACATCGATTGCGGTGGTATGGGGCACGTCTATCGAGCCGAGCAAGCGACTCCGAAACGCACCGTCGCCGTGAAAATCGCGACCTCGTTCAACCGGGCGGGGATGGTGACCCGCGAGCGCTTCGATCGGGAAATCCAAGCGCTCGCGGCGGTGTCGCACCCGAACATCATGCCGATCTACACCGCCGGGGACTGGCACGGCTTCCCGTTCTACGCGATGCGGTACATGCCGGGGGGACCGCTGTCCAAATCGATCCCGCGGTTGGCCGGCCAGACGAACGCGATCGCGGCGCTCATGCGGAAAGTGGCCCGCGGACTCCAAGCGCTTCACGAGGCGGGGATCATCCACCGCGATTTGAAGCCGCACAATATTCTGCTCGACGGCAATGACGAGCCGCTGATCGCGGACTTCGGATTGGCGAAATGGCTCGACGGCTCCAACTCGGAACTCACGATGACCGCTTCGGTCCTCGGGACGAAATATTACATGCCGCCGGAGCAGACGACCGGATCGAAAGAAGACTACGGCCCGGCCAGCGACATTTGGGCCTTCGGGATCATCCTCTACGAATTACTCGTCGGCCGCCGGCCATTCCACGATGATCTCCCCGGATCGATTTTCGAACAGATCCGCTCCGCAAAACTGGAGATGCCGGACACGGTGCCCGAAGGTTTGGCAATTGTCATCCGGCACTGCCTGCAAAAGCGACCCGAGAACCGCTACCCGAGCGCGGAGGCCCTGGGCGAAGATTTGGACCGCTGGTTGGAAGGGACACCGGTCGATCATTTGCCGACCGTGCCGTTGACTCCGAAACCAAGACGCCGCATCGGGCGAATGGTCGCGCTCGGCTTGGCACTCGCCTTGGTGGCCGGCATTGCCGCGACGACCGCGACCGTCTGGCCCGCCAAAAAGAAGAGCATCGCCGAGCGATTGCGGGACGGCGAGACGGTGACGCTGATTGGGGAAAAGGGGTTGCCAGAGGCGTTGGGACATGCGGTGCCTAGCGCCGAAGGGCAATTCTTCCTCGCCGACAACGGATACTGTTCGCTGATGGCTCCCGGTTTGGCGGTGCGATTGTTGTCGACGGAACAAATCGATTGCCCCGTCGAAGTCTCGGTCGAATGCGCATTCCCGGACGGTATTTTCGCGCAGAATCCCACTAATAAAAATATCTATCCCTACGCCGGTTTGGTATTCGGATATCGAACGACGCTTCTCGAATCGCAACCCCAGCATCATTATTTCCAACTGGTTCAGTCCTTTGAATTTCTCAATACCGGTGCCACGGCGGAATCCGCATCGATTCACCGGATGCATTGGAGCCCGACGGCGAGCGGTGGCTTCATCAATATGGCGAGCGCCAGTCGACCCATGCCCATCACGACTCTCAAGTCAGGATCACTGGAATGGAAACGAATGGCCATCAACATCCGACCCGCCGAGCTTGTGGGGAATGTGAACGGAATGGCTTTGAAACCCCTCCGCATCGGGGGATGGCAATGGAATGTGGGTCTCGACCCGAATACCGAACCGGAGGTCGGTTCGGCGATCGGACTTTCGGCGTTTCTATCCCAAGCGTACTTCCGGAATTTGAAACTCACCCCGCAACCGCAGTGACCAAGGAGAACTCGTGGAACTCGACTTCAACGCACTCGAATCGATCGCCGAGCAAGCCCTCGCCGACGCGGTGCAACTGAATCACAGCGAGCAGGCTTGCGTACTCACGATCGCGCAAATCGTCGAGCCGCACATCGCGAGCCAGCCCCCGTTCATACCGACGTTCCCGGTGGGCACGCTCCACATCTCGGTCACCGTCAAAGCGAGTCCTCCCGGTCTGTACATCCTGATCATCAAGGATTCGAACGCGTTCGGCTGGCCTTTGATTTCCATCGACGAACGGGACACGCCCTACACGCGGAAGATCTTCACGCCGTTCGTCGCCGCCGGGCAGTACGAAATCGAATTCCGGCGCGCCGGCTGCCGGTCGCCGAATGGGGCGACGCTCCTCCCGGTCATCTTCGGCGGCGGTTGATTTTCGACTTCAACACACCACCCTATTCCCGAGGCCGTTTCCATGAATCTGCACCGTCTCCCCATCTTCAATCGGATCGCGGAAAAGCTTCTTGACCTGCTCGAGGAACTGCGGGCGGCCCGCGTTTACACGAACATCACCGAGCCGGGCGCAGGCGCGCACAAAGATCCGGGTCAGCAGACCATCCACTTCGTATTCGGAACCACCGTGGCGGGCATCGCCTATTGCCTGCAAGTTTTCATAGCCCCCGACTACAACACTCCAAACCGAAGCGTGCCCATCCTCCCCGTGGGCGCGACCACTTTCGATCTATCGATCAACATCGCTGAGAATACGAGTTACATGTTCCGAGTCGTACCGTGCGATCCGGGCGACATGATCGTGACGGCCGGATCGACCGGCGTCTCGTCGGCAGTCATCGAATGATAGGCGAGTTCTGCATTTTGCGCAGCCCCGCGTGACGGATCGCCCTTCACGGAATCCTCGCGCGAACTCCCCTCGCAGATGCGGCTCGCTTCCATACAATGATCTATTGTTGAATCCACGACCCTTTGTAGAACCACCGACGCCCCATGAAGCGCACCGACATCCGCAACGTCGCCGTCATCGCCCACGTCGACCACGGCAAAACGACCCTCGTCGACCAGATGCTCCGGCAGTCGGGCCTCTTTCGGAGCGAAGAACTCGACAAACTCGTGGGGGGCCAGCACGGCCTCATCATGGACTCCAACGACCAAGAGCGTGAGCGTGGCATCACGATTCTGGCTAAGAACTGCGCGATCCGCTTGGGCGACGTCAAAGTCAACCTCATCGACACCCCCGGGCACGCCGACTTCGGCGGCGAAGTCGAGCGCATTCTCAAAATGGCCGACGGTGTTTTCCTCTTGGTCGACGCGGCCGAAGGCCCGCTCCCGCAGACGCGGTTCGTGCTCCGCAAAGCCTTCGCCTGCGGGCTCAAGCCGATCGTTGTCATCAACAAGATCGACCGGCCCGATGCCCGCATCGACGAAATCCACTCGATGGTCTTCGACCTGTTCATCGAACTCGGCGCCAGCGAAGACCAAGCCAACTTCCCTGTCATTTACGCCTCGGGTCGCAACGGCGTTGCCACGACCGATATGAGCGTCGAACCGAAGGATCTCACGCCACTGTTCACGGCGATCCTCGATACCTTCCCACCTCCCGAAGGGGACGACTCCGGCCCGCTGCAAGTGCAGATCATGGCCCTGTCGTACTCCGAGTTCGTTGGCAAGATCGCCATCGGCAAAGTCTTCAGCGGCAAAATCCGCAAGAACCAGCGCGTCACGGTCGTGAAGCAGAAAGACGGATCGACGTTCCCGGATGTCGTCGTGCAAGTCCTCGAATTCGACCGCTTGGCCCGCCGCGAAGTCGACGAAATCCGGGCCGGTGACATCTGCAGCATCGTCGGCATCGACGACGCCGACATCGGCGACACCATCTGCGATTTCGATAACCCGCTGCCGATGGCCCCGCTGACGATCGACGAACCGACGCTCGATATGCTCTTTAAGGTGAACGACTCCCCCTTCGCGGGTCAAGACGGCAAGCCCTGCACGAGCCGGGAACTGCGGGACCGACTCGACATGGAACTCCAAGCCAACGTGGCGCTCCGCGTACGCCCCGGCGAGCGCGAGAGCGAGTTCATCGTCAGCGGTCGCGGTCTGTTGCACCTCGGCGTGCTACTCGAATCGATGCGACGCGAAGGCATGGAAATCGCCGTCGGCAAACCGAAGGTCATCTACAAAGAAGTCGACGGGAAGACCCACGAACCGATCGAATACCTCGTGGTCGAAGTGCCGACCGAACACTCCAACTCCGTCATGCGACTCGTGCTCGAGCGCCAGGGCGAGTGCGAGAAAATGGAGAACCACGGCACGACGACCCACGTCGAGTTCTTCATCCCGGCCCGGGCGCTCATCGGCCTGCGGACGCGCATGATGACGGCCACGCAAGGCACCGCGATCCTCCACCACAACTTCCACGAGTACCGCCCGCTGAAGTCGGCAATCCCGGGTCGCGCACTCGGCGTGCTCATCAGCATCGAGACCGAAAAAGCCACGGCTTACGCCATCGACGGGTTGCAAGATCGCGGTACGCTGTTCGTTTCCCCGCAGGAAGCCGTTTACGGCGGGCAGATCGTCGGCGAGCATTGCCGCGAAAACGACCTCACGGTGAACGTCACCCGCAAGAAACCGCTGACGAACATGCGGGCGTCGGGATCGGACAAAGCCGCGTCCACGAAGCCGCCCCGCGACTTCAGCATGGAAATGGCCCTCGAGTACATCGAGGACGACGAACTCGTCGAGATCACGCCGAAGCAGATCCGTATGCGTAAGGTGTTCCTCAGCGAAGGCGAGCGGAAACGCGGCGGCCGCAAGGGCTGATTCCATTGCGAATTTCCGATTGCGGATTGCGGATTTGAAGACCTCCTCCGTACTGTGCGTGCTATTCTTGGGCGTCCTGGGTTGCACTCGGCCGTTGCAAGATTCAACCCCCGTCGCCGCCGCCGATCCGCCGGTGGCGGTGTTGGGCGGCACTTCCTTCCGAGGTCGCATTGCCGGCCGCGTGACGTGGCCCGGCACCATCCCAGAAGTCAAACCGATCAAAGGCCTCATCGCGACCCCTGACGGCTTGCGCTGGGGCGAACAACCGAACCACCTCGCCCCGGCCATCGACCCCATGAGCAAGGGGTTGGCGAACGCCGTGGTCTATTTGAAAGCCGTCGATCCGAAACTCGCCAAGGCTTGGCCGTTCGAACCGCTGGCAGTCGAGGCGCGGGACCGGATCATCTCGGCGAGGCAAGGAGCGCACTCGGGCCGCACCGGCTTCGCCCGCGTCGGCGAGTCGATCGCGATGGTCTCGTTCGACGACGAGTTCCACATGTTCCGCGCCCGCGGGGCCGGGTTTTTCACCCTGCCGTTTCCGGAGCCGAACAAACCGCGGTCGCGCGCGATCGGCGCGCCGGGCCGGACGGAATTCACGAGTGCCGCTGGGTACTTCTGGAGTTCCGCCGACGTCTTCACGTGCGAGCACCCTTACTACACGACCACCGATGCGACGGGCCGATTCTCGCTCGACGGCGTCCCGCCCGGAACCTACACCCTCGTCGCGTGGCACCGGAATTGGAAGTTGCTCGATTTTCACCGCGACCCCGAAACCGGTAAGATCATGACGTTGGTGTTCGACGCCCCGTTCCAAACCGAACGCGACATCACCGTCCCCGATGGGCCATCCCCCGATGTCGTTTTGACTCTGCCGAAGTGAGCGCCCCATGTTGATTTACCCCGCCATCGACCTACTCGGTGGCCGTTGCGTGCGCCTCCGCCAAGGAGACTACGCGCAAGAGACCGTCTTCTCCGACGACCCCGCCGCCGTAGCCCGCGAGTGGGTCCGCCAAGGTGCCGACCGGTTGCACGTCGTCGATCTCGACGGTGCCAAACGGCGCGAGCCGGTCAACGGGGCCACGATTCAACGGATCGTCGGAGCCGCCGGAGTTCCGGTCCAACTCGGCGGCGGGATCCGCAGCGAAGAGCATCTGCGTCTCGTCTTTAGCTGGGGCGTCCGCTGGGCGGTCCTGGGGTCGAAAGCCCTGCAAGACCCCGAATGGGTGAAGCGCATGGCGCACGAATATCCCGACCGCATTATCCTCGGCCTCGATGCGCGCGACGGCTTCGTTGCCACCGAAGGCTGGCTCGAAACGTCGACGACGAAAGCGACCGACTTGGCGAAGCTCGTCGAAAACGCCCCGCTCGCGGCGGTCGTCTACACCGACATCGCCAAGGACGGCATGATGGCCGGGCCGAACTTCGAGGCGCTTCTAGAAATGCGAGCCGCGACGAAATTGCCGGTGATCGCTTCCGGCGGCGTGACCACGCTCGACCAGGCGAAGCGCTTGGCCAAAGCCGGGACGTACGCCGCCATCGTCGGCCGGGCGCTGTACGAAGGGACGGTGACACTCGGGGAATTGTTGGGGCTGTGCGATCAAGCCGGCACGCCAGAGCGTACGTTGTAGATCATTTCCCAGAGCCGATCGCTTTCACCCCGTTCGATCAACTCGACGGGTTTCAACCCCTCGAATGCGTCGTTGGGCGTTTGCAACCACCTGCCCAAGAGCGCCCGTTGAATCACTTCGGACAATGCAGTTTTGAGCCGATCGAGTTCGATCAGCCGACGCGACACGGATCCGGTCGGCGAAGTCCCACTTTCCAGTGTGACAAGAGTCCGGACGGATATGGGCAAGAGCCTCGCGAATTCTGCTTGCGTCAACCCCAGCGAATTCCGGAAGCGACCGACCGCGATTATGGGTGGGGATTTCACCGATGAGCCGGCCCGTTTGGATGGTCAATGTCTGACGGCGAACTTCGAGGTGGCGACGGGTCGCGTGATCGCTCCGACGGTGCAAGCGACGCGGAATGAAGCGGACTTCGCGGCCCACATCGGGCGGACCCGTCGACCGGTTGGATCTTCGTCGCGGACAACCTGACGACGCATTGTTCGGCGACGCTGGTGCTGTTGATCGCGGGCTGGTGCGCCCTGCCGACGACGGAGTCGCTGGGGGAAGAAGGGGAACAGCGGCGTGTTGAAGTCGGTGCCGACGCGGAAGGCGTTTTTGACGGACGCGAGTCATCGGATTCGGTTCGTATATTTGCCGAAACACACGTCGTGGTTGAATCAGGTGGAGATCTGGTTCAGCGTGCGAACGCGTCGGGTTCTGAAGCGGGGCGACTTCCGGTCGAAAGCCGAGTTGCGGAACCGCCTGCTGGAGTTCATCGCGTCCTTCAGCCGGACGATGGCGAAGCCGTGCAAATGGACGTACGCCGGTCGCCCGCTGAACGTGTGAACTTGGCGAATCCACCCGCACCCCTGGCGGGGGGGATTCCGCCAGGGTGTAGTTTTCACTTTTTCTTACGCGTTTTACCAGGAATGTAAGGGGACGGCGCATGCCCGCCGGTTTCTTGCCAATGATTCATATCGACAGCGGCGGAATCGGTGGTGGCCACATCGACGGGGACCGATTCCGGTGCGGCTGCGATTTCGACGATGGCCGGTTGGCCGGCGGCAAGTTGCGGAACGGCAATGGCGAACGCGGTGGCCATTGCACCGCCAAACGCGATGCCGGCAAACAATTGCTGGGTACGGAGCGTCATCGAATGTCCCCCTCTTGGATACCGACTACTATAAGCCACAATTCCGTTCTGGGAACGGAATTTCGGCTCCACTCGGAAACTTCACCGCTTGGGTCTGGTCCGGTCGCCCTTCCAGAGCCAGTCGTACCCGGCTGTTTTCAAGCCGGCTTGGATCTCGCTGCTGTGGACATAATATCCTTTACCCAATGCTGTTGCGGCACAAATTCCAATGACTTGGCCATCGAGATTCAGGAGGGGCCCGCCGGATCGCCCGGCCGTTTGGGCTTTTTCCGCCTGCCAGAAAAAAGCGACCTCGTCTTCGCGCCGCACGGCCAATCGCTTGGCCAACAACGATTCTTTTTCGGTCGTCGGCGCGTCGCCGAGAGAACAGCCGACCGAGGTCGCGTCGAACGGGAATTTCTTCGAGATCGACCCCGGTGGTGCTAAGGGCCGCACGGCCACGGTCCGGTCGGCGTCGACCTCCACCCGCAGCAACGCGAAGTCGGCGATGGGCTTGCGGATCAACACCTGTGCCCCGCGTACGGTGAAGCTGGGCTTCTTCGCCGTTTCGTCCGCGAAGAAATCGAACCCCCACTCGCCGACGTTGTAGTCCAAGGCGTGTTCGGCCGTCAACAAATAGAGGGAATCGCCGTCCCGGGCGATGACGACCGCCGTCGCCGCGACGCGATCCCCGGCCCGCAGTCGCGGAGTCGCGGCCACCGGGGTCTCGGTACAGACGAACGCGAGTAGCAAAAGCGACATCATACCGGCAGTTTACCCAGATCCTCCCGGATCGGCGAACGCTTCGGGCCAGTTCCCGAAAAATCCGGGCAATCGGTAAACTCTTCGCAAGCCCCCGGCCGATAGTTCCCGTAGGAACCCGCCCTCGGGCTCGCGGGTTCCGTTCCGGCTCGGGGTTCGTCATGTGCTGGAAAGCCCTCCTCCTCGCCGGTTGCGCAGCCCCGTTCTCGGGTTGCCTCTTGGCCGAACATACCGCCCGCAACCTGTTCAACGAACCGACCGAACTCCTCGATAACAAGAAACTCTCCCGACAGTTGCGCCACGAATCGAAAGCGGCGTGGAGCGAAGTCTGCCAACAATCTCCGAAACGGACCTTCACGGTCGATTTCGCCGACGGCTTCACGGCCGGGTTCGTCGATTATTTGGAATCGGGCGGGACGGCCCAACCGCCGGCCGCACCGCCGGTGAAATACCGCCGCAGCCGATACATGAACGTCGAAGGGCACGCCCGGATCCAAGACTACTTCTGCGGCTTCAAATACGGCTGCGATGTCGCGGCCGCATCGGGCCAGCGCGAACTGATTACGGTGCCAATTTTACTGCCGGAGCCGCCGGCCGAAGCCCCGGTACAAGCCCGCCAAATTCCGACCGAACCGCCGCGACCGATGCCGAAGGCGGGCGAACCGTTGTCCAAGCCGAAGACCGTCGACATGGGCACCGGCCTACCGCTGCTCGACCGGCCGCTCGCGGCTCAGCCGGCGCTGCCGCATTCGACCGATGCGCCGACGGTGACAATCCCCGTGATCGGCGCCCCGGAACCGAAGCCGGACGGCCCGCCGAAGTTCATGGCGCCGACATTCGACTTCTCGAATAGTCCGCGCTCCGATGCGGCCACGCCGGGACCGATCGCCCCGGCCGTGTTCAGCCCGAGCCCATCCACGGGCGTCGTGCTCCCGCTCCGCGAGATCCCGAACTCCGCCGTGAAGCCGCTCCGGGCCCTCCCGGATTCCCGACCGATACCGCCTTGGCGCGGGGATTGATCCCATGACCGTTCGCGAAATTTCGTCGGCCATGATCCTGTTCGGGGCGGCGTTCTCCGGGGGCTGCGCGTCGCTGTCGAACCCCGTGGCCGACGGCGTCCCCGTGCGGCGCTTACCGGACGAAGTGCTCGGCCGGCCGAAGTCCGATTTGAAACCGATCCCGCTGACGCTGTTGCGCCAACGGGAAATCGAAATCTATCGGCTCGACAAAGGCGACGTACTGGCGATCGTGGCCGAGGAGATCATCGCGCCCGCGAACACGGCCGTGCCGGTGCGCATCCCGGATCAATTCAATTCGACCGCGGCCATCGGCTTCCCCGTCCCCGTGGGCGACGATGGGACGATTTCCATCGCCCGCTTGCCGGCCCTCAACGTGCGGGGCAAGACACTCGCGGAAGTCGAGCAATTGATCAAAGACACGGCCAGCGGCAAGAACGGCGGACCGGAACTCGTGAACCCCAAGAATGCCCGCGTGACCGTGCAACTCCTTCAAAAACGGATCTACACCGTGACAGTCGTCCGCGAGGACACGCAACCAAGCCCGCAGACCGGGCAAGGGGGCGTCTTCCTCGGCGCGAACAAAAAAGGGAACGGCTACACGCTGAAGTTGCAAGCCGGGGAGAACGACGTCTTGCACGCGCTCAACGCCAGCGGCGGACCGCCGGGCTTGGATGCCAAAAACGAGATCGTCATTCTGCGCGGCCAATACGACCCGAACGACCCCGGTAAAAGCACGACGCGAATCCCGCTGCGGATCTACCCGGAGCAGCAACTCACGCTCAACGAAGCCGACATCGTGTTGAAGGACGGCGACGTGGTCACCATCGAATCGCGCGACAGCACCACGGAAGTCTTTTACGCGGCCGGGGTCGCCGGCTCCCGTCAATTCAGCCTGCCGCGCGATTACGACCTCAACGTGATCCAAGCGCTGACGCTGGTCGGTGCCCCGCTGGCCAACGGCGGGTTCACGCAGAACGCGTTCATCGGCAACGCCGTCAACACGGGACTGGGTTCGCCCTCGCCAGCGCTGCTGACAGTCCTCCGGCAACTGCCCAACGGCCAGCAACTCGCGATCAAAGTCGATTTGAACCGGGCGCTCCGCGACCCGCGCGAACGCCTCCGCGTCCAGGGCGGCGACATCCTCGTCATGCAAGAACGCCCCGGCGAAGCCGCGTTCCGCTACCTGACGCAGACCCTCCGCTCGAGCGCGGCGGTCGATACCTTCCGCGGCGGGGCCCTCACCGGCTCCGCGTCCAGCATCAACCCGTGAGTGACGGCGGCATAACCGAGAAACACCAAAGGGGTCCGCGATGACGACAAACATCGATCCAGCAGGGTATGGAGAGTGAACATGCTGGAACTCACACTCGAATCACTGGCGACTCGGCTCGCCGACTTGGAAAATAAAGTGGCGGGGCTGCAAGCTTCCGCAGTCATCTCTCCATCTCGCGATTTGCAGAGCGTGGTCGGCCTCTTTAGCGGTAGTGAATTCTCACGCGAGATGGATGCCGAGATCGCCGCCGCCCG
>JANXTU010000420.1 GCA_025352235.1 Fimbriiglobus sp. | reverse complement strand
CGACGCGCCGCCGCGTTGAAAGAAGCGCAACTGAAAATCTCCGAAGGCCGACTCTTCGACTCAGGCCTAACGCTGCCGGATTGACCACAACCGACCTGGCGCGCTCCATACGCCGAGGTATACTTCACGCGCCTTCGGGCGTGTGGCCGGTGGCCGTTGTCGTGAGAAGCAACGCCCGCCGGAACTCGCCTTCTCATCCGTAAGGTCACGATCATGGCATCGCTCGAAAAGTCTTCCGCCGGGTACATCATTCGCATTGTCGGATCCGACGGGAAGCGCCGGCCGATTCGCTTGGGGAAACTCAACAAGAAGCAAGCGAACGAAATAAAATTGAAGGTGGAACACCTTCACGCTTTGACTCTGAACAATCTGCCCATGGATGCCGTGATTGCCGAATGGGTCGGAAAGATCGGCGACGAACTGGCCGCGAAGTTCGCCGCGGTGGGTTTGATACACGCCCGGAGTTCCCGCAAGCTCGGCGAATTTCTCGATCACTACCTCGAAGGCCGGAAACTCGAAGTGAAGTCTTCGACCATCACTCAAATCGATCAAGTGGTGAAAGACCTCAAAGCCCTATTCGGCGCGGATACCGGGTTGCGTTCTATCGGCCCGGAAGACGCGGAGCGGATGAAGGCGAGCTATCAGGAACGGGAACTGGCCGGCGCGACGACTTACCGCCGGTTGAAGATGGCCCGGATGCTTTTCGAACGCGCCCGGATGCTGAAGCTCATCAACGAGAACCCGTTCGCGCAGGTGAAGAGCAAGAACGCGAACCCGGCTGAGAATCGAAGATACATCACGCTTGAAGACGCCCATAAGCTCATGGCCGTGGCGAACCCGACGTGGCGAACGATCATCGCACTTTCACGGATCGCAGGGCTTCGCTGCCCTTCAGAAGTGCTCTTGCTGAAGTGGGAACACGTCGACTTCGCCGCCGGTCGGATGACCGTTTCCAGTCCGAAAACCGAACACTACGAAGGACGCGCCTACCGCGTGGTTCCGATCTTCGCAGATTTGCGGCCGTACCTCGAAGACGCCCACGAACTGGCGGAACCCGGCGAAGTGTTCGTGGTAGGCGGGAAACAAGGGGCAACCTACCGCGCCGCCTCAAAGGGCAAGAACGGTTGGGTGAACTGCAATCTTCGGACGACCTTCGAGAAGATCATCCGCCGAGCGAATTTGACTCAATGGCCCCGGCTCTTCCACAACATGCGGGCCAGCTGCGAAACCGACCTCATGCAGGATCACGGGATTCACGTCGTCACGGCTTGGCTCGGCAACACGCCGAAGATTGCTTTGCAGCACTATCTGCAAACGCTCGACAGGGATTTTGAAAAGGCCATCCTGGGTAACGGGAAAAGCGGGGCAGAATCCGGGGCACAAAAAGACGGAATGGGGCAAAACACGGGGCAGTCAACAACCGCCGGGAAAAGTCTCAAAACGACTGAGGCGACGGAAAGCGTTGAAACTGTAGGCTCTGGACGTTTCGTGTCTTCGCGGGCCGACTCTGGTACTCTGCGAAAAGCTCCCCGGGTAGGATTCGAACCGAGTTCCTCAACCAACGGAGCTACAACACTTTGCGATAATCCTCTCGCAGCACTTGGGGCAGAATCCGGGGCAGTGCTCGCAAACGGCCAAAATCTCGAAGTGCTGGCCGCGCTCGTCGGCATCCTCACACCGGAACAGAAGGCCGCATTCTTGGCGCTGCTCACCGCACCGAAGGCGGGTGCGTGACGCCGGGAAGTCAACCCGCTTCTCCCGCATCTCCGGCAAGAACGCGGTTCGGAAATCCGCGGTTCCCCCGGAGGAAGCTCCCGTATCCGATCTCTGACGGAACACGCAAGGCACAACACAGACTTTCCTTTGTCATTCCGAGGGGAACCGATGCTCGCAAAAGCCCGTTACCGCGCCGCCTCCATTCAAGCCTTCCGCGACGTGATCTCGGCGTGGATAGCCACCCTTCCGCCGGACGGGTGGGAAGGTACCATCCGCGAACTCAAAGACGCCCTCGAAGCCGCGCACGCCTTGCAAGCGCATCGCGGATGGATCCCACGGGGGACTGGCCTCGGCGTCCAGATGCGCGGCGAAGTGTCGTTCCTCGAAGCCAACGGCTTCGCTCTGTCGTTCTCCCGCACCGCTATGGCCCGCACGATCCGCGTCGAACGGGCAAGCCGAGACGAATAAGTTGCGCTTAAGAAAAGGCTCATTCTGGAATCGGCCCAATGTCACCCGCACTACTCAATCCCCGACAACTGAAGTTCGCCGAAGGTGTGCTCGCCGGGAAGATCCCGAAGGACGCCTACATCGAAGCCGGCTACCGGGCGCGGGGACTCAGCGCCCACTCGGCGGCGCACCGGATGTTGAAAAATGACGATATTTCGGCATTCCTGAATTCGGCGAACGCGAAGGCCATCGCGAAGGCCGAACTCTCGGCGGAATGGGTACTCGACAGGCTGAAACAGATTGCGTCCGGGGATCGCGGTTCGGCCGTGCGGGCGCTCGAATTGTTGGGGAAGCACCTCAGACTGTGGAAGGATGGCCCGGTTGTCGCGGTGAACGCGGTTCAGTTTGACTACAGCAAGCTCACCGATTCGGAACTCCAAACGCTGTCCGAACTGATGGAGCGCACGGAAGTCGCTGCGAACTGACCGGCCCGCAACTTCTCCTGCTTATCCGGCACTCGTTTCCCTTGCAAGTTCTTCCCCTCCGAAATTCTTGCTGGC
>JANXTU010000413.1 GCA_025352235.1 Fimbriiglobus sp. | reverse complement strand
AAATCGAACGTCTGTTCAATCGGCTCAAGAACTGTCGACGCGTGGCGACTCGTTACGAGAAATCCGCCCGCAACTTCTTGGCCATGCTCCAACTCGCCGGCACCATGCTCTGGCTCGCATAAATGTCAACAGTGCCTAATGTCTGCGAAACACTGCGATGCGATCCCACGGGGGACTGACGGCCTCCGCTCGGGAAGAAAGCTCCAAGAATCGTTGCTAGACCCCCTCAAACTCCGTATGTGTTCTAACGCACGATTTATTTGGGAAAAGCCGGATTCGGAAAGGCGAGCTGCATCATGGCGATCAAGAAACTTGGCACGTTGTTCATCAATACGAACAATCCTGCAAATATGCATGTCCTCGATATCAATGTATCCATCGACATTTTCAACGCAGCGTCGAACTTGCAAAATCTCTTGGCTTTGCAAAGGAAGGTCAATGGGTACGGACTCAGGAGATTGTCTGACACCACGTTGACCGAGCTGCATGGGCAAATCGACCGTGAGTTCGAGACGATCAAGATGGTGAACGACCTCGGATCTATCTCCCGCTTCGTGGAGGCGACGGTAAATTGCCGGGCTGGGGGGAGGACTTTGCAAATATCGGGCGGAGGAGGAGACGACCACGGAGAGGGCGGCGGCTACTCGGTGTGGAAGGAGCACGGTTTCGAACCCGTGTGCGAACGAGACGCATTCAACGCCACGAAGTTCGAAGAGGTGGCACAGGAATTGTCTCAAAAGGTGACAGAAGGTGCGCTGTCGACGAAGCTAGCGGCATTCCTCAACAAGGTATCGACCTTGAATTTGGAGGTGGGTGGCAAGCTCCAGACGTTCAACACGTGGGTTCGCGGGTTTCGCGGGAAAGGCATCTGCGCTCAGAAAACTTCGAGCGATGGGAAACAGTGGCTGCTCAGCATCGTCAAGGAGATACCTCATATCAAGCAGTTCGCAGTAAGGTACACTCTCGAGCTGGAAAACGCCGCAAAGAAAGGCGAAAAAGAATATGGGGATTTTCTGGCCGAAAGATTGAAGCGGAGAGCGGAAGCCTCCAAAAATCTACTTGGCACCATCACGATGCCGGACGACTGGCAGACCGATTGCTTCAACTACGGAGACGACAGTGGTAACTGGGTGTTGCAGGAATTCATTCGGATCAACAAAGGCAAACCACTGCCTGTGGTTTCCAAGCAGTTTCCGCTGGTGATGAAAGCGATTGACGACTATCTCCTCCCCCAATTGGCCGGCGGAAATTGGAGGAATCTCAAAACCCCCGATTTCAAAAAAGCGTGGGCTGATAAAGACAAGCCGAATCAATTTGAATAGTGGCAATCGGGTACCAAAGTCGGCGATTTGCAAAACACCGACGCCTTCCTCCAGTACGGGGCGATGTACCAGCACGGCTTCGGCTCGCTCTTCCTCGCCGAGATCCACGGCACCTTCCCCGACCCCGCCAAACAAGCCGTCGTGCGGGACATGCTCGAAAAAGCCATCTCCCTCACGGTGAAGGCCCAGAGCCGCGACGGCGGCTGGCGCTACGAACCCCAACCGGGCGAATCGGATGTCTCGGTCGCAGTCGCGCTGCTCACGGCCCTGCGCGCCGCCAAGAACGCCGGCATCTTCATCGATAAATCCGTGGTCGACAAATGCGTCGAGTACATCAAGGGCTACCGACTGCTCGACGGAGGCTTCTGCTACCAGAAGGGCCGCCGCGCGAACCTGACGCTGCACGCCTGCGGGCCGTGCGGCCAGCAAGTCGCGGAATCGACGGGTCGTTCGCGAGTTCACAGCCGATCCGGGTCGAGTGCGTGTATATCGCCAGTCCGATATTCGGCCAACGCTTCGGCCGCCAAGCCGGCGAGTCGCCCGCCGGTGGCCGCCAACTTGCGGTCAAACTCCTCCTCGGCGGCAAACTCGTCGAGAAGCCGGGTGGCCCAAGCATTCTGATCCTCAGCCGGTAACGCGGCGACGGCAGTGAAAGCACGCTGAAGCCGTGGCGTCATTGTCATACCCTCCCCACCGACGTTATCCCAAAGCAGAACGGGTGTAGTAACCATTCTTGGAGGTGGTCTTCCGAGCGGGGTGGCGTCAGTCAGCCCCCCGTGTCGGCGAAACTACCCTCGTTCAATCCCACGGGGGACTGACATCCCAGCCCTTTCAAGGTACTCTTTAGGCTTGCGCATTTCACCGACCATCGCCATCGTGAAGGAATCGCGGGTTTGCGAGTCGCAACCCGATCCTTCCGAAGGGAGTCGGGTTCTGTTCAGCGCCAGGATGCGGCTGTTCGCCCAACAGAGTCCGATGTCGGTTCTCGCTCGCATGACCTTGGA
>JANXTU010000399.1 GCA_025352235.1 Fimbriiglobus sp. | reverse complement strand
ACACAGTGGTCTTGTTGGAACGAGAAGGAAAAAGAAGGGATCGGTAGCCTGTTGAACGTACCGTCCGCAAAAATGGGTCAGCCAGTTGTACTTGCCGCAATACCCGGGAAAAATGCGATTCTGACGTCGGAAGACCTGCCGGGTAGCCGTGATGATAAGCGGAAAATCGAATTCGGCATGAACATCAGGGAAGCCAAAGCCAAGATCACAATTGGAACTAAGGACGCGGAGGTAAACTATCCGCTTTTGGGCCACAAATCCCGCCCCATCGCGGCGGCGGTGGCGAAAGACGGCAAGCGGATCGTGTCGGCCGACGCGGGCGGCACGCTGATCGTGTGGGAGGGCGAGAAGTTCGAGTTCAAGGAAAAGGCTCGGATTGAGATGGGCCATGGGGTTTTACAACTCGCCCTCGCCCCGGATGGCAGGACAGTGGCTGTCGTGCGGACGGTCGCGGTTGAAGGCACCGAAGTCATGGGGGGTTGGAGGGTCGTCGAACCGGAACTGCACGTGTTCGATGTCACCAACCCGCCGGCCAAGCTGAAACCGCTCTGGACCACAAAGATCGGCCAGGATTGGCGGAAAATCGCGGGCCCGGTGTCGCTCGCCTTCAGTCCCGACGGGAAGAGTCTGCTGGCCGCTTTCGGCGAGCCGTACAACTCTGGGATGGATGACAAGGGAATTCGGCACACCGGCATCGTCCCCGGATCCATGGGCGTGAAGGTGTGGGAGCTGGTGCCGAACAAATGATACCGGGGCCACCGGCCAACCACAATATCCGGGCTCAACGGGCGACCGCAGACCGCCCCGCATTCTGCGAGCTGCGCGATCCCTCGGTGAAGCGGACGAGCACCAGTGTGCGGTCGTCCTCGGCGGCGCTGCTGCCGAGGAAGTCGTCCATGTTCGTCACGAATGAAGCCACCGATCGATTCGCGTCGCCGCCCGACGAGGCCAGCGCATCGTCCAAACGATCGACGCCGTAGGCTTCCCCCCCTCGGTTCGTCGCATCGGTGATACCGTCGGTGAAGATCGTCACGGCGTCCCCGGGCCGCACTTCCACCGTCTGCTCCGGGTAAGGGCCGGGCGTCCGATGCGTGACCCCGAGCGGCAATCGGCGGATTTGATCGAGCGCGGCGAACTGCGCACTCGGCGCCAGCCGCGCCCGCAGCGGATCGTGCCCCGCGTTGGCGTACGTCACCGTCCCTGCATGCGGGTCGAAAACGGCGTAGACCGCCGTCACAAACGTCCCCGTCGTCAGCGTGTAGCGCTTCGCCAAGTGGTAGTTGAGGTAGGCGAGGAACTCGCCGGGGTGCTCGGGCACATCGGGCCGGGCGTGCGTCAGCGAATGCGTAATCGACATCAGCACGGCCGCCGGGCTGCCGTGGCCCGAGACATCGGCGAGGAGCACGCCGAGACGGCCGTCGGGCAGTGGGAAGAAATCGTAGTAGTCGCCGCCCGCGCGGTTGGCCGTGCGGTAGTGGACCGCCACATCCAGCCCCGGTACCGTCGGCACGTCCACCGGCAGCAGGCTTTGTTGCAGCTCGGCGATGGTGCGCAATTCGTACTCGGCCGCGTCGTTGGCTTCCTGCAACTGCTGCGACAACACGAGCGACTGCGTGGCCCGCGCGAAAAGGTTACTGAGCCAGACGAGCTCGGGAATTTGCTCCCGGGCGAAGGCCGAGGGCGCCTCGCGCGCGACGATCACCATCGTCAGTGCGGAACCGCCGTCGAAGATCGGGATCGCCAAGAGCGAGCGCTGCCCCTCGAAGAATTCGCTAGCCGGGTCATCGGGGTGCAGCTCGAGTTCGTCGATGACGCGCGGTTGATCTTCGAAGATCATCTCGCCGATCAGCCCGCCGGAGTAGACGGGCAGTTTCTCCGGCTGCCGGTGCGGGTTGACGGCGTGCTTCCAAAGGTTGAATCGCTGAACGCAGAACTGCGGGCGATCCAGCCCGCGCCGGCTGACGGTGAGTTGCCGGGCGGTCGGGTAGAGTTGGTTCATCCGTTTCGAGAAGACTTGGTGGAGTTCGTCCGGGTCGGCGTAGCGCGAAAGTTCGCGCATCAACTCGACGCTGACGGCGAGACGCGCCCGCGAATTCCGCGCGGTTGGTTCAAAGAAATCCGTGGCCGTTCCCATGATCCCGCCTCCGCAGGGGGTGTGTTGCGAAGCCGGGTATCACTAGAACCGGCCCCGCGTGAGAATGCAAGCGCGGGGTTCGGCGATTTGCAGCGTGGCGACACGTTTCCAACGTGTCGGGAAGATCATTTCGAACAACATGGGCTTATCCGACACGTTAAGAAACGGGTCGCCACAAGGAGGTTGGTCAATGTGATATGGTGAAGTCGTCCTTCCTTACCGGTGACTTCCCATGTCGCAGCGTGCCCTCCTCGGTTGCAGTTGCCTCCTCCTCCTCGTGGCTTTGGCTTGGCTCACGACCGATACGCCAACGAAGGAAACCGCGCCTGCAATACCGGGTTGGAGCATCGTCCATCAAACGCCCAAGTTCAACGTCCACCGCAGCTCGACGATCCCCGCGGCGTACTTGATCGAGGCCAACGGTCGCGGCTTGCTCCTCGGTTGCCCGGAGGGACTGGCCGAGACGCCGATGCCAGTCGATCGGGTGTTGCTGCACCACCACCACCGCGATGCCGTCGGCGGCGTGCAGAAGTATTTGGATGCGAAAGTGCCGGTGTCTGCCCCGCAAGAGAGCTTGGCGTATTTGGATCGCGACCGAGTGACGAAGTTTTGGAAGGAGACGATCCCACTGCGGAATTCACGGACAGGATACTTCGTGCATCCGGTAGGGTTCATGGGGATTGAGAACTCGCTGTTCATGGTGTTGACATCCAATCCGCCGGGACTGATACACAAGACGGTCGAATGGCAAGAGCTATCGATTCGGCCGCAGATCGCGATCGGCGATCTGGATGAACCGGTGTCCTACCTCGTTGGCGACCTGATCTTCGTCGGGGATGCGCTGACCGGCACGGGTCACATTCCGGCACCCTTCACGACGGACAAGGACCATTGGACCGATAGCGGATTGAGTCGGACGAGCCGCATGCTGCAACGAATCGCCGCGATTCCCTTTGCCAAAGCCTTCCCCGCGCGCGGGCCGGTCATCACCTCTTCGAAAACCATCACCGACCTCGCCGCCAGGGTCGAAGAAGCCGGGTTTCACAAATCGTTCGAGCGCTTCACCAATCGCATGGGCGACCCGCCGCAGTACGACTTCCTCGTCGACAAAGAACAGATCGCCAGCGGCGGGGACAAACCGTGGAGCAAAATATCCCCGTCGCTCTGGCTCACGGGCAACACCTATGTCTTGAAGTCGAACGTCAGCAACGGCGTGATGATCCTCGATCCGTGGGGCCAGCGCAGCGTCGATCAATTCAAAAAGTTGCAGGCCGCGGAGAAGCTCGGGCCGGTGGAACTCGTCGTGTTCAGCCACGCCCACTACGACCATTTCGACGGCGTCTACACGCTGCCCGAGAAGGGGAAGTACAAAATCTGGGCGCACGAGATCGTCGCAGATCCTCTCGAATCGCCCTTCCGCTATCGGGCGCCGTTCCTCGACGCACGGCCCATCGCATTCGATAAGACCTTCCGCGACGGCGAGACCGCGACGTGGCAAGAGTACAGCTTGAAGTTTGGCCATCTGCCGGGGCAGACCGAGTTCACCGCGAGCTTGCAAACGACCATCGACGGCAAGCGCTGCGTCTTCACGGCCGACAATTTCTTTCATCAAAAACAATTCAGCGGCAGCGGTGGCTGGATGGGCTTGAACCGCAGCACGCCGAAGGGGTACGCCGCGAGTGCGCAGAAAGTCCTGGATATGAATCCCGAATGGATCCTCGCCGAACACGGTGGGCCATACGTCTTCCATGCGGAAGATTTCCGCCGGCGGGTACTCTGGGGAAATGCCGCCGCGAAGGCGTGCGATGCGATTTGCATCAGCGGCGATCATTTGAAGGATTGGAACCCGCATGCCGTGAGCGTCGACCCGGTCCTCATGAAAGTCCGCGCGGGGGATAAGATCGGCACGACGCTCCGCATCGCCCCGGGATTGGGGCCGATCCGCGTGACCTTCCAAGGTCGCGGGATCGTGCCGGATCAAAGTTGGGATTTCAACGCACCGCAGGGGACGAGCACCACGGTGACGCTGGTGTTGCCGCAGGATATGCCGGTGGGCCGGCACGTCTTCGCGATCCGTCCAACGGGGCCCATGGGGGAGTTAGCCGATCCGTTCTTCGCCGTGGATGTACAGGAGAAGTGAATGATGGAAACGCCAGCGCCTTGCCCGGTTTGTGTCCGGAGGCAAAAATGGATGAAGCGACTCGTCAACCTCGCGGTGGTCGGGTTCGCCTTGTACGTC
>JANXTU010000374.1 GCA_025352235.1 Fimbriiglobus sp. | reverse complement strand
TAGCGGTAGGCATCGCGGAGGGAGAGGGTTTTGGGCATCCGGAAATCAGAACCGATTTCCGAGGCACCGGAAAGCCCACTTCGGCCAAGAAAAACAGCGGGTTCAAGCGGGTGCCGGTTGCGTTTTCACCCACAGGATTCCGGGAAGAGCCAGAATTTAGTTACACCCTTGCTACACCCCCGCCCAGTTCCGGTTGACAGATTCGCCGGCGCTCGGCATGAGACCCTTAAATCGGGGGATCGGGTTCCCATGAACCAGAGCGAAAGCAGCGAGCCGATCGTCGTCGGCCAGCGTGTCAAGGTGTCCGAGGAATCGGTGCGCGTCGGCGCGCCGATCCACGCGGGGCACGGCCACGAGCCGAAAATTCAGTTGATCCGCGAGGAGGGCGTCATCCGTGCGATCGATGTCACTTGCAGTTGCGGCGAAAAGATTCGCATCCGATGCGAATACCCTTGAATCGATAGGAGGTCGCCTTGAATCGCCACGCCGTGATTGGGCTTCTCGCCGCGGTCGGACTCGCCCCGCTTTCCACGGGTTGCCAACTGCTGCGCGATGACTCCAACGATTCCAAAGACGGTTACCGCGCCTACTTGGTCAAAAATTCCAAGGGTCGCTTCGATACTTCTCCTACGTGCGTATCGGTGCCGCCGGATGCGGAGAAGACGGGTGTGGTCCCCGCGGGGGCCACGTCCCCGCCGGCCAATTTGCCGCCGGTGTTGCCGATTCCTGTGCCACCGGCCCCGCCGCCGATGGCGGTCGCCCCGTCCCCGCTGCCGCCGGCGGTCGCTCCGTCCCCGCTGCCGTCGGCGGTCGCACTCGGCGACCCGCGCCAGTTGCCCCGGCCGACGGCGACCGGGGCGATTTTGAACTTGGCGCCGGGCGAATCGGCGATGGATCGCGCCGCGGAGTTGATCCGCCGTGCGGACGAGGCGACTACGGAAAACAAAGTGCTGCAAGCCCGCGTGCGGAGCCTCGAAGCGAAGGCGCTCGAGCGGGAACAAGCCATCGCGGAAAGCCTGCGGGATGTCGACGCCGCGGCGGTCGAGGTAACGAGAGCCCGGGCCGAGATCGCCGGACTCCGGAAAGACATTCAAGCCCTCAAGCTGCGGGTGCAGCAAGTGGAAGCGGACGAAACGGAGACGCTGAAGTTGATCATCGACGCGCTCGAAAAACTGCTCAAGGCACCGGAGGGGAAGAAGTGAAACGGCTTCTCTTGGTCGCCCTGACGTTGGCCCTCGCGGCCGGGTGCAAGCTATTCGAGCGGTTGCCGCGGTTCCAAGAACCGCCCGCCGCGCAGACGACCGCCAGCCAGTACCACCTCGAAGGTTGGGACTGGAAAGGGGTGTCGCGAGTGCTCGTGTTGCCACTGCGAAACGAATCGGCCTACACGCGCTCGGGCGAAGAAATGCAGGCGGCGTTGACTTCGGAGCTTCAGCGGCTCGGGCGATTCGAAGTCGTCGCCGCGACTCCGGAACACTTGCAGCGCCTTTCGACGGGCGTGCATCAGAACGGTGTCTTCGACGAAACGGTGCTCTGGGAGATCGCCAAAGAAACCCGGGCCGACGTCGTGATCCACGGGACGATCACGCACTACTCGCCCTACCCCCGCCCGCGCATCGGCGTCGTGATCCAAGCGGTCTCGCCGGCGCAAGGTAAGGTCGTGGCGTCGGTCGACGGCCTCTGGGACACCACCGATGCCGCCCTCGCGGACAAGATCCGGACGTACTATCGCCAGCAAGCGCGGCCGTTGCCGCCTCGGATCCGCAACAGCACCATCGCGAAGGACGACAGCTTCGCGACCGAACTATCCCTCGATTCGCCGGCATTGTTTCAAAGGTACATCTGCCACGAGGTGAGTCGCACGCTGATCGGCGAACCCGACGCGGTTCTCCAAACCGGAGGCCGGTTCAAACTCGGGTCGGGATTAAAAACCGCCCCGGGCGGCGATTGCGAGCCGCTGACCCGCTGATGCAATCGGGCTTGTGCCCGCCGCTTGGTTTCGGTTAAAAAACCTTCCGACCGTTTCGGAGGGGTTTAGGTAAGGATACCCCGGTTTCGCAAGGACGCGATTTCGTTCGCCGTCCCGCGCTTCCGAAGGATCCGAATCATGAGTATCAAGAAGAAACTTCCCCTGATCGTCGTCTGCGTAATCGCGCTCGGCGCGGGAGCCGCTTTCCCGATCATCGTGAATGTGCCCGCCTTGATGGGTAAGTCCAAAGCCGAAGCCGATCCGAAGAAACACGGCCCGGTGAAATCCGCGACCATCCCCTTTGGCGACGTCGTCGTGAATCTGTCCGAAGAGCGGATGACCCGCTATTTGAAGCTCAAGATCGTCCTGCTCGTCGATGCCGAGCAGGAAAAAGAAGCGACCGAACACGTGGCGAAAATGAAAGCCTCGATGAAAAGCTGGATGATCGGCCACGTGGCCGGTAAAACTCTTAAGGACGTCAGCGGCACGGCGGGGGTGGCCCGGCTCCAACGGGAGATCTTCGAGCGTTTCGAAGACCTGTTGTACCCGGATGGCCACGGCCACCTCATCAATGTGCTGTTCGAGGAATACGTAGTGCAATGAGCGAACGACCCTTCGATTTCCGAAAGCCCCCGCCGGACGAGCTGATCCGCAAGGCGGGGGCGTGGCTAACCGAATCCTGCCGGCTGGCCGCGCCCGTTTGGGCCAAGCTCCTCCCGTTCAAAACTGAACTTGTGGCCGGCCCGCCGGAAGTGATTCCGGCCGGGCTGGCCTTGCCGCGTTTCGGGACGAGCGTCGTTGGGTTGACGATCAACGTCGACTCCTTCGACACCCTGCTGGCGGCGGTCCCGCGTCAGTTGCTCTTGGCCATTCTCGCCGGGTTGATGAACGAATCGCCGACCACTCTCCCCGCCGACCGCGAGTTGACGAATCTCGAATCGACGCTCTGCGAATATTTCGTCCGCGAGTTGCTCATTCCTTCGCTGCAAGTCGCGTGGCCGCTCCCGAATCCGCTGCGGTTGTCCGTCGGGCCGACGGGGCTGGTCGGCCAACTCTGGCGGCTCCCCGCGACCGAACCGCTGCTCGTGTCCGAGATCACCCTCAAGACGCCCTTCGGCGATCACGGCTTCCACCTGCTGCTGCCGAAGTCGGAGTGGCTCGAAGCGCTGGCGGCCCCGGTCGCCACGCGGGTGCAATCGCAATCGCCGACGAACCGCCGACTGATCGAAACATTAGTTGGGGAGATGAACGTCGACTTGGCCGTGGTGCTCGGTACGGCGGACCTCACCCTGTTCGACTTGGTCCGGTTGCGCACGGGCGATTTGGTGATGCTGAACCAGAAGGTGGACGATCCGCTGGAAGCGACCGTCGGCGGCACTAAGAAATTCCGAGTCTGGCCGGGGGCGCGCGGCAGCCGTCAAGCGGTGCAAGTGTTCGCCCACGAGCCGACGCCCGACGACCCCCGCCTCGGCGCGGAAGGAACAGCCTGATGCCCACCACTGCGGAAACCCCGACACCCGACGCCGTCGATGTCAAAGAAATCTTGGCCAAGATGGCCGAGTTCGCCCAACTGCTCCCGCAGCCGGGGTCGACCTCGAACGCGTCGCTCGATTTTCTGCGCGACGTGCCGATCACCATCTCGGCGCAGCTCGGTCACACGACGTTGCCGATCGGCGAGATCCTGCGCCTCGGGCCCGGCGCCGTGGTCGAACTCAGCGAACCGGTCGATCAACCGATCCAACTCATGGTTCGGGGCGTCCCCTTCGCCACGGCGGAAGTCGTCGTCGTCGAGGACCGCTTCGCCGTGCGTATCAAGTCGCTGTTGCCGCCGCGCGGCGGGAAGCGGCCGTGAGCGCCGCCCGGTTCGTCCTCGGATTCGCCGCGTCGCTGGCCCTTGCGGGTGGGGCGTGCGCGCAACCCCTCGTCGAAGCGTACTCCCCACCCTCGGCACCGGCCCCGCCGGACGCGATGGGCTTGCTGGTCCGCCTCGCCGGCTTGCTCGCGCTCACCCTGGTTATTTGCGGGGGAATTCTGCTGTGGGCACGTCGGCTCAACCGCGTCGCAGGGGCGGATGCCACCGGCTCGGCCAGGCTCCGGAAAAAATCGAGCGTCGCGCTCGATGCCCGTTGCGCCGTCCATTTGGTCGAAGTCGACGGGCAAACGGTCGCGGTGACGACCGACGCCACCGGCGTGCGGTCGATGGCGCTCTTGAGCGAACCGATGGATGCGATGGAAATGGAAGAGCCGGCCGCACCCGTCGACGGGGTGCCGGTGGAAGCGCGGATCAGCGGATGATGTTGGCCAATTCTTGGAGCAGCTCGTTCCCGGCCGTGATGACTTTGGCGTTGATCTGAAAGCCGCGTTGGGCCACGATGAGTTTCGTGAACTCGCTGGAAATATCGACGTTCGACCCTTCGAGCGCGGCGCCTTGGATCGATCCGCGGCCGCCGCTGCCCGCCACCCCGATCAGCGGTTGGCCCGACGCGACCCCTTCGGAGTAGTAGTTGTTCCCGGCGCGGATCAGCCCGCCTTCGTTGTTGAACGCGGCGACGGCCAACTGAGCGACGGCGATAACGCTGCCGTTCGTGAATTGGCCTTGGACGATCCCTTCGTTGTCGATGGAGACGCTGGTGAGCGTCCCAGCGCCGATTCCGTCTTGCGACACGGCTTGGGCCGTGGAGAAGCCGCCGAACTGGGCGAGGCCCGTCGCCGTGCCGGGCGTGCCCAAGTTAAAATTGACGGTCTGGGGTCCGGCCCCGGGGATGCCGGTGATGGCAACGGCGAGGCTAGCCGGCGATTGCAGCAGGCCGTTGGTGTCGAAGACAATCGGGGTGGCCGGGACGGTGGCGGTGCCGCCGACGATGGTCGCAGTGGCCGAAAACGTGTTCAGGGCCGTTTTGGTGAAGGTCACCGTGATCACCCGCGATTGGCTCTGGGTGTCGTACACTTGAATGCCGGCTTGGAAGGTGCCGCCGACGGGGAGCGTCGCGCTGAGGTTGCCTTGGAAGTTCACGTTCGCCGTGGCGACGCCGGGGACGCCGACGCCGAACGGCAGTTTGATGTTGTTATTCCCCGGGATTTGGAAGCCGGGTGTAGGCCCGCCGGCGTCGCCGACGTTGCCGTTGCGCTGGACGAAGAAGCCGGTCGTGGGGTCGACCAAAAAGCCGTTGGCGTCGATGTCGAAGGCGCCGGAGCGGGAGTAAGCTTGGCCCGTGCTGTTCCGCAGGACGAAGAAACCTTTGCCTTGGATGGCCGCGTCCAACGGGCGTGAGGTTGAGTTGATCGTCCCTTGCAGGAAGTTCGATTCGATCCCGCTGACCCCGACGCCGAAGCCCTGTTGAATCGGGTTCGTCCCGCCGTTGCTGGTCAGGGTTTGGTACAGTTGGTCCTTGAACAGAACCCGCTGGGATTTGAACCCGGTCGTGTTCAAGTTCGCGAGGTTGTTCCCCACGACGTCGAGCGCGGCCGAATTCGCGAGCAAACCACTCGAACCGTTGAACAGTGCTGCCAGAGTCATTCTCAATCCTCGGTGTGAATCAGAGTGTGGTTCGGTTTGAATCCGATGAATCAGCGGATGTTCGTCACTTGGTCCAGTCCAATTTTCGCCGTCCCGATGACGAGCGAATACTTGCCGTCGAGAACCGAAACGGAATCGACTTTGCCGGTGAGGCTCGCTCCGCCACCGGGGAGGTTGTAATCGACGGTCTTGCCGATCAGGCTCGTGCCCTGCGTGAGCTGCTGCAACTTCAGCGACTCGGAAAAGGTGGCGTTGAGGGATTGAATCCCTTGCAATTGCGAAAACGTGGCCAGCTGCGCGATGAACTCTTTGCTCTCGACGGGGCTGCTCGGGTCTTGGTTCTGCAACTGCGCCACG
This sequence comes from Fimbriiglobus sp., assembly GCA_025352235.1. Taxonomy (GTDB): domain Bacteria; phylum Planctomycetota; class Planctomycetia; order Gemmatales; family Gemmataceae; genus JALHQU01. Next base: position 9,521 of record JANXTU010000374.1, on the reverse strand, counting down.
AGCAATTGCAAGAATTGATCTTGGTTGAAACTCGCCGACGTCGCGCCGCTGATCGCACTCATATCCGATGCTCCGAAACGATGAGAGAAAGATTTACGCCGTTACGTCCAATCGGCTACCGCTGCCGGCGGACCCGATCGCGACCCGCGACCGCGGGAGGGCCGGGGGCAAATCGGGCGGGCGTAAGAACGGGTACTCTTGGCGGGCGTCTTGCCAGCGCGAGTCGCCGTCCCCCGCCCCGGCTTGTTGGCCGGCGGCCTGCGTACTCACGTCGATCTGGGTCGCGTTCACCCCGGCCTGTTCGAGGCGCTGCCGGAGTTCCGGCAGTTGGCTCTCCATCATCCGCCGGACGGCGTCGTTGGCCACGGTGACGTGGGCACTGAGGGTGTCGCCGGTCGAGATCAGCCGGATCTGCACGCGGCCCAAATCGGGCGGGTCGAGCCGTATCGAATATTCGACCGTTTTGTCCTTGTTCAACACCCGAACCTGCGAAACGACACTCTGGGCAATTTGTTCCGGCACCGACGGGATGTCGGTCTTCGCCCCGGTCGCCGGTCGGTCGACGGCGCTCGGCCCGGCTGGACTCGCGGTCGGGAGCGTCTGAGGGATCACGGAGGTTGTCGCCGGGGAATCGAGATCGCGGGTCGGCCGGGGAAGGTCCGCACCCGGCACGATCGAGGCCGGTGCCGCAGAAAGCGGAGCGGTCGGGTCTTCGGCTGCCGCCGATGCCAAGATCGGGGCGAAGCCGTTGGCCGCGGGGACCGGGGCGGGGCGGGGTTGCTCGGCGGCGATCTGCGCGGTGGCGACGCGATCCGAGGAAGCGCCGGGTCGATTTTCCACGGCGACAGGCTGGGCCGCAGTCGTTTCGGCCGCCGCCAGCACGGGCGGTCGCTCCGCGCCGTACCCGAGTTGCGGCGGCGCGGTCGGCAGGGCCAGCCCGCGGTCAGCCAGCTGCGGATTCGTGAGTGCCGTGGCCTGCACCTGCGCGGCGATCCGACCGCTATCGGCGACGGTGGCTTGTGGAATCAATGGCAGCGTCGGGGCGACGGGCGAAGTCGCTCCGGAGACGGCGGAGTCCGCTTCCGCGGCCGGCGATTTCGTCGCACTCACCGCCGCCGTCGAAACTGGGGTCGGCGCGGCCACTGCGGCTCGGGGACCTCGGGTCGCGCCTGAAAATTGGAACCGCAACTGTTGGGTTCGGCTCGTGTCCTGCTCGGAAACCGGGAGATTGGGCGCCGGCACCGTCGCGGGCGTCTCGGCCGCAGTCGTCGGGATCGCGGAGTTCGCCGCGTCCGTCTGCCGGATTGCGCTGTTCAACGAGGAGCTAAAGGTGCTTTGCGGAATCAGAGAATTGGACGAGGGGGCTAGGGATCCGGATGGCAGGGCGGCGGCGAACGAAGTTGGGAAAGATACGGCCATGGTGTCTTCGCCCGGGTGTAGGTACCGATCCGACTACAGCAAACTATACGCCAACCGCAGACGCTGCAACCGCACGCTCAGTTCGAGTTGCGGCTCGGCGAGGCGCATCCAGTCTTCGCCCGCTTTCACCAATCGCGTCACGGCGTCGCGGAGGGCCTCGAAGGCTTCCCGGAGTCGCAACTGCTGCGCGGGTGTCGACTTCGACCACGCCGCCTCCAGTTTACCCACGCGGACGGCGAAACGATCCATGCATTCCGGATCGAGGTCGCCGAGTTCCGACAGGCGAGACAGTTTTTCCGCCTCCGCCGTAGCGGAGACAACTTCTTCTAACACGGGAATTGCCGCCGGGTTGGAATGGGTGTGTGGATTCTTCAACATTTTCAGCGGGTTTTCTTGCGTGATCGCAATTGTTCGAGTTGCGACTCAAGTTCTTGGCTCGACTTCAGCATCGAGAGCTGCCACAGGGCCGATTCTTTCAGGAAGGCGTCGTCTTTGGCCTCGGCGACTTCGCGGTACAATACGGCCGCTTCGGACGGCTTGCCCTGCTTCCGCAAGCAACTGGCCAACATGTACTGCACGAACAGCCGATCTTCGGTGCCGACTTTTTCTTCGAGTTGTTTGAAAGCGAGCCGCGCGGCTTCGAGGTCGCCGGCTTTGTACAAGTTCTGGGCCATCCGCAGGGTGTCGATGGCGCCGCTTTCCGGGAGTTCAAACTTCGTCTTGGGCAATTCCGGCACTTCCTTCGGTTTGACGGGGACGATTTCCGAGTTTTTCTTCTCGCCGAGCAGGCGGATCATTTCGAGCAATTGAGCCCGCAATTTGACCCGGTCGCCGCCCGTCGGATCGGTGGCGACTTCGTCCTGGGCGGCTTTTCGTTCTTTTTGCAGGGCATCGAGTTCGGTCGAAAGGGTCGTTGGCACAGCTGGGAACAAGGGATCGGAAGCTAACGCCGTACCCGTCAACGCCATCAGTCCTAATGCGATTGTTCTGTACACGGCCGTCGCCTCTAGGTTGTGGATGATCCGCCAATACCCGACGCCGCAGCGGGTTGCAACCGCACCCACGGGCGCCGTTCCTCCATGATTATCGAAGACCCACGCACGTCCGTTGCCAAGCGGCGTTAACTCTGCCATAATTATATCTATTCCCTTTGACCCGGCAGGTTGAATTCCCATGCACCGACTCACGCGATCCCGCTTCTGGACGATCCTCGGCACGGGTCTGTTCGCGGCGTTCGCCGCCGGGCCACTGTCGACCCCCGCTTCCGCCATCCAACCGAAAACCGTGAAGTCGAAGATCAAAGTGTCGGTGCCATCGGAAGACTCCGAATTGCTCATCGAGAGCAAGCCGACCAAAACCACCGGCCTGACGCGCGAGTACGACACGCCCGAACTCGAAGCGGGCAAGCGCTACGAATACACCTTCACGGCCCGTTGGCGCCCGAACAATTATACCGTCATGACGCGGCCGCGCACGGTGCAGTTCACGGCCGGGGATGAAGTCGCGGTCGACCTGACCAAGGATACTGACAAGGACAAAGCCGAGATCCGTTACGTGCCGACGCCGGACGACATCGTCGACGAGATGATCAAGCTGGCGAAGGTCACCAAAGACGACGTGGTCTTCGAGCCGGGCTGCGGGGACGGGCGCATCGTCGTGGCCAGCGTGAAAGCCGGGGCGAAGAAAGGCGTCGGCATCGACCTCGACAAGGATCGCGTCAAGGAATCGAAAGCGGCGGTGAAAGCGGCGAGCCTCGTGGACAAAATCGAAATCCGCGAAGGGGACGCGCTGGAAGTGAAGGACTACGCCGACGCGACGGTCGTGATGCTGTACATGGGCGAGGAATTCAACCAACTCATTCGGCCGACGCTCTTGCGGGATTTGAAAGTCGGGAGTCGGATCGTCTCGCACCGCTTCCCGATGAAGGACTGGAAGCCGGACGATACGAAGAAGGTCACCGGCCAAGACGGGCTGGACTACGAAGTCCACATTTGGAAGGTCACCGAAGACGCGAAGAAGAAGTTTGGGAAGAAGTAGAATAAGATAACGGTCAACCGTCCCAGAACTCTTCGAGGTGAACTCCCGTGGTCACTCTTCAGACGTTGGGCATCGATCGGCTTTCCCGCGACGAACAACTCGCTCTGTACGAGTCGCTGGAGCAACATTTGTTTGAAGCCGTACCGTACACGGGTCTCAGCCCGGAGCACTTGGCCGACCTCCAGCTCCGCCTCGACGATGACGATGCGAATCCCGACGAAGGGACACCGTGGGAAGAGGTCAAACGGCGGGGCCGTGAGATCATTGAAGCCCGGTCTCAGCAATGATTTTCAAACTCGCTGCGGAACGAGAATATTTGGCCGCAATCCGTTGGTATTCCAACATCCTCCCCGAGTTGGGATCGCAATTCGAAGTTGCCGTCGAGGCAGCAATCGCCGCCGTCGCGGCTAATCCGCAACGGTTTCCGGTACTCTCCGGGATGACGCGTGAGAAGATCGTCGACGATTTCCCCTATTCCGTGATCTACCGATTCCGCGCCGGGCGACTCACGATCGTCGCCGTGTACCACCACTCCCGCAAGCCCTTCGGCTGGCGCCATCGCTAAAACTTCCCTCCGGATCGAACTATGCTCCGCTCCCTGATCGCCTCGCTCTTACTCGCATCGCCGCTGTTCGCCGGGGCTTCCAATAGCCTGCTCGATGTTTCGCCCGATGGCAAACTCCTCGCGGTCGCCAACACCGATAACGGCACCGTCAGTGTCGTCGATTTGAAGTCGCGGAAAAAACTCCACGAGTTCCCCTGCGGCGATCACCCCGAAGGCGTCGCGTGGGCCGGGAAGTCGGGCATGTTCCTCGCCACCGTTTACGGCGACGACACCGTCCACTTCTACGACGCGGCCAAGGGGCACCAATTCGGTTTGACGGTCGACGATGAACCGTACGGAATCGTGACGACCGCCGACGGGAAATTCGCGTACGTCACGCACGACTACCCCGGTACTGTTTCCGAAATCGACATCGCGGCCCGCAAGGTCACCCGCACCTTCCAGGCCGGGCCGAACTGCCGGGGGATCGCGTTGGCCGCCGACGAGAAGTCGATCTTCGTCACCGAATTCTTCACGACCAAACTCCACGCCATCGATTTGGCGTCCGGCAAAATCACCGACACTTGGCCCGGATACGGGTCCGACAATCTCGCCCGCCACGTGGTCCTGCACCCGAAACGGCCGAAGGCGTACATTTCGCACATCCGCAGCCGGGTCGAAGCGCACGACGCCCGCGGCTCGATCTTCCCGCAGCTTTCGATCTGCGATCTTTGGGAGAAACCAAAAGATGAGAAGCGCCGGCGGTCGATCGCCCTCGACACCTACAACGACGTGTACGTCATCACGAACCCGTGGGAAGCGGCGCTGAGCCCGGACGGGAAGAAGCTTTACACGATCTACGCCGGCACCAACGACATGAACGTGTCGAAGACCTTCGACGACGACTACCGCGAAGCCGAGCGCATCGGTCGGGCCACCCGCATCGGCCGGCATCCGCGCGCGATTCGGCTGAACCCGGAGGGCACCGAAGTCTACGTCTACAACACCCTCGACCGCTCGGTGGGGATCTACGACGCCGATATGAAGTCGCTCGCCGCGATCACCGTGACCGAGGAAGTGCGGAGTAAAGAATGGCTCCGTGGGAAGGAACTCTTCCAGAGCGCCCTGCCGCCGATGGGCTCGGCGCGCTGGATCGCTTGCAGCAGTTGCCATCCCGATGGCCTGACCGACGGCCGCGTTTGGCACAATCCCGAGGGGCACCGCAAGACGCCGAACCTGTTCGGCCTCGGGCACACGCACCCGTTGCATTGGAGTGCCGACCGGGATGAATCGCAGGACTTCGAGTACACCATCCGGGGAAAATTGATGCGCGGCCGCGGGTTGACCGACGGCCCGTTGAAGCTCGGCAAAGCGTTCGAGGCCATCGCCCTCGCCGAAAAAATGGGCGGCCGCTCCAAAGACCTCGATGCGCTGGCCCTGTACACGAATGCGTTCCCGGTGCGGTTGTCGCCGCACAAACTGACCGACGGCGCCAAACGCGGGCAGAAACTGTTCGCATCCGCGGAGACTCAGTGCGCGAAGTGCCATACGGGGGCGTATTACACCGACAGCCAATTGAAGAAGCCCTTCAACCTCCACGATGTCGGTACCGGCCTCGGAGCGGACGAAAAGATGGGGCCGAAATACGACACGCCGACGCTGCTCGGCGTCTACCGTCTGCCGAATTACCTCCACGACGGTCGGGCCGCGACCCTGATGGACGTGCTGACAACCCAGAACCCCGGCGACCAACACGGTAAGACGAGCCACCTCAAGAAAGAAGAATTGGAAGAGTTGGTGGCGTTTCTAAAAGCGCTGCCGTTCGAGAAGCCGCCCGAGGAGACGCCGAACACGGTGAAGGACTTTGAGAAGGAATTCCGGTATCCGCGGCCGAAGGAGTAAAGCATTTGAGTCTCACGCCGAGCCGCAAAAACGCCAAGAGCAAGACAAGCTTGGAATTGGTCATTTTCTTTTCTGTCCTTGGCGGCATTTGCGGCTCGGCGAGCGACTTTTTTTGATTTTGGGGCGACTGGCTTAGAATTGCTCCATGAAGACCTTGCTCGCCCCGACCATCCCCGCCGCCCCCGCTCGCTACCGCGAGCCGTTGCGCATTGGCCCTGTCGCGCTCGCTTCGCGCTTCACCTTGGCCCCGCTGGCGGGGTACACCAACTATCCCTTCCGCCGGTCGGTGCGCGAGATCCCCGGCGTCGGCCTGTGCACCACCGACCTCGTCAATGCCCGGGCCATCCTCGAACAGTCGAAGAAGACGCTCGACCTGCTCGTCACGGGGCCGGACGACCGCCCACTGAGCGTGCAAATCTTCGGGGGGAACGCCGACGAAATGGCCGACGCCGCGAAGTGGCTGGAGCAGTACGGCGCCACGATGGTCGACATCAACATGGGCTGCCCGGTGCGCAAGGTCGTCCGCGTCGGCGGCGGCTCCGCCATGATGTGCGATACGTCGGGCACCACCGTGAAGCTCGTGCGGCGCGTCGTCGAGGCGGTGAAGATCCCCGTCACCGTGAAGATGCGCCTCGGCTGGGACGACGCCAACCTCACGGCTCCGAGCTTCGCGCGGGAGTTCGAGCAGGTCGGCGTCGCCGCGATCACCATCCACGGCCGGACGCGCGAACAGGGCTTCGGCGGGACGGTGAATCGCGACGGCATCCGCGCCGTCGTCGAAGCGGTGGAGCGTATCCCCGTCTTCGGCAACGGTGACGTGCGCAGCTTGCAAGACGCGGCCGAGATCATTGAGGAAACCGGTTGCCACGGCATCGCCATCGGCCGGGGGGCGCTCTCGAATCCGTGGTTCTTCCGCCAACTCGACTCGTGGATCCGCACCGGCGATCCCGGCGAACGGGCGACCTACGCCGACCGTCTGCACTTCATGCGGACGCACCTCGTGCGCCTCTGCGACTGGCGCGGCGAAACCTTCGGCTGCGCGATGTTCCGCAAGGTGGCGTCGTGGTACACGAAAGCGCTGCGCCTACCGAAGAGTGTTCAGCACCGCTTCAACCTGCTGAAAGATCTCGCCGAGTTCGACGAGCTATTGAAGCCGTTCCACGACGAGGGCCCGCCCACCGGTTGGACCGAATGGGACGCCACCAGCGCCGAGATCGCCGTGCCGGTGGGGCCGAACGCGCACTGGTGAGCGTGTGCCTTCGATCAATAGCTCGGCCCACGAAGTCTCACCAATCGATGGCCAACCGCGAGGCGAAGCCGTGGATCAAGCCGTCGCCGACCGTCCCAGCCGCATCGCGGGCGGTGAGGAAGTAATTGAATTGGACTTTCATATTCGGGTTGAGAAACCAGTTCAATCCGAGCGTCAGATCGTGCGCGCGGCCGCCGGTAATGCCCGCGGAATTCAAGTTGAGGTAACTGTAGCGTGCGGCCACCTGCCAAGCACCGGGGCCGGTGAACCCCTCGCGTTTCCAAGCGAGCCGCCGATTCGGTACGACGCGGGTGAACGTGGCCGATTCCTTGTTGTATTCCCGGTGCTCACCGGTGAGGAAGTAGCCGACCTCCGCATACGTCGACCAAAAGAAGACCGTCCCCTGCGGGGCGAGGCGGGAACCGTCCGATTTTTCCGTGGTCGCCCCTTCGACCCAACTGGCGTAGGCTTCGGCTTGGAGCGACCACGGCCCGCAGACGGCCGCCACTTCGGGCACGAGGAGTTGCTGCCGACTGCCGAAGAACAAGCCGGTATCGGCGAGTAAGCTGGAGAACGTACTCGGGCTGTTCCGCGCGTCGAAGCGGGCGCGGAACCGGTCTTGCGCATCGTCGAGATCGCGGTGCGCCGCCCCCACGCCGACGTGGAGCAACTGCCGCCCGCCGTCCTCGTACACCGGCAAGTAGGTCGCCCGACCGTTGACTTCCACCTCGTTGCGGCCGACGTTCCACCCGAATGGGCTGCGTGTGCTCTTGAAGACGCCGGCGGCCCAAGTGCCCCGCTTCTCGAGGTAGGTATCGAACATCGTAATCCCCGGCTGGAAGCCGTTGTTGAAGCCTTCCGCGAACGCGTCGTACCCGACCGATCGTTCGAGGAAGGTCAGGAATCGACTGCTGGTCATGTGCTCGAACGAGTAGAGCGGCTTTTGGTTGCCGACGCGCACGTTCCCCACGAACGGGAGATCTTTGAACGTCACCCACATGTCGGTCGGGTAGGTGGAGTTGGTGAGCCGCCCCCCGGAGGGAGACGTCAAGAACCCGTTGGCGAAGTCGACCTGCGCGTAAAAGTCGATGTTCTCGTAGATCGTCCCGCCCACGTCGAACCGGATGCGCCGGAACGAAACCCCGTCTTCCAACGCGTTCGTGCCCGGCACGTTCGCGCGGAGGGTTTGGGTGGTCAAATACGAGACGCCGTCGAATTGGAAGCGGCCCCCGACGAACAGCGAAAAGCTTTTGTCGGGCGATTCGAAGCGAAGCGTGTTCCGCCAATAATCGTTCAGGGGCGTCCCCTCCGCCACCTTCGTGACGGCGGGTGGCGGCGGTACCGCAGCCGGCTCCTCATTCTTCGCGATGGGCGCGGGTGAGGTCGCCGATTCCGGAACCGATTGGCCCTCCGCGGTGCCGACCAGCAGGAACAAACCGGCAATAGCCGACAATCGGCCACGGAGCGTGGTGGGGCGCATCGGGCACACAAGACAGTGGAGAGAGAGCGGTTCGCATCGACCGATACCGATCCGTCCGGTGGGTGACTACCCCAAGCGGGAGTGTAGGGGTGCGCTAACGTTTTCCGCCGGTTTCACCTTTCGGTGCCAGAATCTGTTGGCGCATCCGCCGACCACTGACCCCTTCGGATTGACACTTCCCCGTGCCCCGGTTACACCCCGAATGCAATCGCTATCGGGGATCCTTCGCGTGCTCGGAAACTCCTATCGCTGCGCCCTCGTCGGCGTTCTGCTTTGCACAGCCGGCGCCGCCGGGCAAGCGCCGGTGACGGAAGGCGAGAATCCGAGCACAGCGCCCTCGAAGGACAAAGACGATCCGAAGAAGGACGCCGCCCCCGCGTGGTACAACATCCACGGCCAGACCACGCTGATCCCGCAGGGGAACCTGCCGTTCCGCTCGCCCTACCAAGGGGCCTACAGCCTCGACCCGAGCCTGAAGTACCGCGCCACGGCCACGACGACGCTCTTCCTCGGGGCGCGGCTGTTTGAAAATAGCGAAGTCTACTTCAACCCCGAACTGGCGGCGGGGGGCGGTATCGGCAACCCCGTCAACGGCTCGGTCGGTTTCGGTGGCTTCCCCAATGGCGAGGCCACCCGCACCGGCGCCCCGCAGCCGACGCCGTACATCGCGCGGCTCTTTTGGAAGCAGACCATCGGCCTGGGCGGGGAGCAGGAGAAGATCGAGGAGGCGGCGAACGCCCTCGGCGGCCTGGTCGACGTGAACCGCATCACGCTCCGGTTCGGCAAGATGTCGGCCGGCGACGTCTTCGACGACAACGCCTACAGCCACGATCCGCGCACGCAGTTCATGAACTGGGGCCTCATGTACAACGGCGCCTGGGACTACCCCG
>JANXTU010000355.1 GCA_025352235.1 Fimbriiglobus sp. | reverse complement strand
AACGCTTCGCCCTCGACCGCGGTCGCGCCCTGCTACGCGACAACCTCGCGGCCACCGTCCAAGCCCGCGCCACCGGCGAAAAAAAAGTCCCGGCCACCGCTTCCGGGGCACCCGCGTCCGCAACGTGATCACGGCACTGGGGCCCGTCCGCTTCGCCCGCCGCTACACCAGCGGACCCGACGGCGGCGGCTGTCCCGCCGACGCGGCGATGGGCGTCGACGGCTTCCTCTCCCGCCAAGCCAGTCGCATCACCTCGCTGCTCGGCGTGACCCATCCCTTCGACCAGGCCCAGCGCCTGCTCGAGCCACTCTGCGGCGGGTCCGTCGATGCCGAAACCATCCGCCGCTCCACCCACGCCACGGCCCGCCGCGCCGCCGCCGAACGGCCGACGCGGGCCGATGCGGGACGCTTCGCCGCCGCGCCCGGGGAGATCGAACTGCTGATCGACGCGGGCAAAGTCAACACCCGCGTCGGCTACCGCGACGTGAAACTGGCCTTATTTCTCAGACGTTCGGACGGCAAACCCGCGACCATCGATCAGTGGGCGACCCGCCGGCTACCCGCTCCGACGATCCGCGCGGCGGTCGCCGCCATCGAAGGGTGCGCCCTCTTCGGCGAGCGCGTGCGCCGCGAAGCCGATCGACTGGGCGTGACCGCGGCCAGCGGCGTTTCCGTGCTCGCCGACGGCGCCGGGTGGATTTGGGAATTGGCCGCCGATGTCGTGCCGCAGGCGGCCGGGGTGCTCGATATTTTCCACGCGGTCGAGCACCTCAGCGACGCCGTGAAGGCGGGCTTCGGACCGGGCACTGACGCGGCGAAAGCCCACACCGAAGCCGGGCGACGCGCGCTGTTGGCCGGCGGCAAAGCGGGCGTCGACCGCTGGTTGGCGGAGTTGATCCCACTGGCCCCGGCCGGGGTCTCGGCGCAGCCGCTGGTCGGGGTGTCGGCGTACTTGGCGAACCACCCCACGCACCTGGACTACGCCGGTCGGTTGGCGACGGGACGGAGCATCGGCATCGGCGCGGTCGAAGGGGCGGTCAAGCAGTGGGTGAACCTGCGGATGAAGCGATCCGGGGCGAGGTGGCGGGTCGAGCATGTCGGCCCGCTGGTGGAACTCCTGGCCCGCTACGACACCCCGGAGTGGAACGACCTCTGGACCGCCGCCTGGCCCCGTGGCAAAATCCGGAGGTCTACCCGATTCGTGGACGACCTTGCCCCTCGACCGCGGTGCGGCTATCTCCGGGATCGAATTCCACCCGGAGTCAGGCCATGCCGTTCCCCTCGCGCCGTCAGTTCTTTACGGGTGCCGTGATCCCCTTGATGGGATGCGTCGGTATCCCCCGCATTCCCAAAGGGGATCCGTCGGCGGTGGCCGAAGCGAACAACGCCTTCGGCTGCGACCTCTACGGCAAGCTCGGAGCCGAGGCGGGCAACATGTTCTTCTCGCCCTTCAGCATCGAGGCGGCACTGTCGATGACTTGCGCCGGGGCCGAGGGGAATACCCTCGCCGAGATGCGGACGGTGCTGCATCTGCCGACGGGCTCGGACAAAATCCACACCGGCTTTCAATCCTTGTTCGCGGCCCTCAACTGCGATACCCTCTGGGCAGGGAAGCGCGGGTACGAGTTGTCGGTCGCCAACGCACTCTGGGGTATGGCCGGCATGCCTTGGCGAAAAGAATTCCTATCGGTGGCATCGAAACACTACGGCGCGGGCTTGAAAGAAGTCGATTTCGGCAGGCCCGACGAGACCGCAAAGACGATCAACAATTGGGTCGAAAAACGGACGCGCGATCGAATCAAAGACTTGGTGGCGCCGGCGAACTTCTCGGACCTCACGCGGTTGGTGCTGACGAACGCCATCTATTTCAAAGGGTCGTGGGACACGGCCTTCAAAAAGGAAACGACGAAAGTCGAACCGTTCCACCGGCTCGATGGCACGAAGAGCGACGCTCCGTTGATGCGCCGATTCGATGAGTTCGCCTACGCCGAAACCGACGCGTACCAAGCCATCGAATTGCCTTACAAGGGGAAGGACCTGTCGATGCTCGTCTGGCTGCCGCGCCGGGCAGACGCCTTCGCAGAGTTCGACAAGAAACTGACGGTGGCGATGATCGCCGAAACGGCGAACGCGCTGCGACCCAACACCGAGGTCGAGCTGGCGCTGCCGAAGTTCAAAGTGAACACGTCGTACAGCCTGGAGGCTCCGCTCGCCGCGCTCGGGATGGCGGACGCTTTCAGCGCTCGAGCCGACTTCACGGGAATGCACACGGGCCGCGAGATGCTCAAGATCGACGCCATCCTGCACAAGGCGTTCGTCGAGGTGAATGAAGAAGGCACCGAAGCCGCTGCGGCCACAGCGGTGACCATGGGCTTACCGATGGCCGCCCCGGGACGGAAGCCGATCGAGCACAAGGTCTTCCGCGCCGACCGACCATTCCTGTTCGCGATCCGGCACGTTCCGTCGAACGCCGTGCTGTTCCTGGGACGGGTGACCGATGCGGGGTGAATTCGACTGGCCGCGAGGCGGAACTCCACCAGACTTGCGACTTTGTTCGCGCCGTGAATCGCAGTCCGCAGCGCGAGGGGATCGCCGGCCAGCGAAATCTGGGCGACGAGTTCGACCGGGATTTGCCCGAAACGATCCGCCAAGATATCCAGCAACGTCTCGCGGAGAGCTTACAATTTCCCGACAGACAGGCCCTCGTGAAGGCCTTCCTGTCGGCCTTGTTTCAAAATGAATTCTCTGGAAGGCTTCGTCGTCGAATCGAACGGTTTGGAACTTTCAACTCCGTTCGATGTGTTCCCGGCAAATTGATCCGGGCAACTGCGACTCCTAGCGGCGACACGTTTCCTAACGTGTCGGAAACTCATGGAGACCTTCGGAACCCGACCCGGGAGATTGATCCTCCGACACGTTGAAAAACGTGTCGCGACAATGGATCCGGGCAATTGCGAATCACTTCTTCGACTTCTCGATCTTCACTTTGTGGACGTAAAGATTGCGATCGAATTTATTCTCTTCGTACGCGTCGTTGGTGAAGGCGATGCTGAGCTTGGTTTCGCCTTTCTTCAACTTCGCGGTGAAGGTGTACTCTTTCGCTTCGACGACTTTGAGTTCGAAGTTTTCCTTCACCACCTCATCGCCGACTTTCACGGTCATCTTGGCTTTTACTTTCTCAGCTTCGTCGCACGACGCTTCGATGACGATGTCATACTCGCCGTCTTCGGCGATCTTGACGGCCGCCACGGCCGTGCCTTCGGTGTAGAAGCCGATCTTGGCGTCCCCTTCGTTGAGGGCGACGCCGTCTTTGAAGTCTTCGGAGGCGGACTTCAATTTGAAGTCTTTCAACTCGACGGTGATCGCTTCGGCCGCGACGGCGACCCCGAGGCCAGCGAATGCGAGGACCGTGGCCGCGAACAGTGCGCGCTGGAACATGAAGGCACCCTTTAAAACGGAGAGGGAGATCGGGCGAATGCCCACCGACGCCAGACTTGAACGCAGATATTGTAGGCGACCGCGCGGTCCCCGTCGAGACGGGGGAAGGGATGCGCGCGGAATCCGGCGGCTCCCGCGGCGCGGATCGGCATTTCGCGCATTTCGATTTGACTCGGCGAAATTGGAGCTTATATATACTGGTATACTCATTTATAAATATCGGAGCCGGCCGTGATCGCCACCCTGTTGCACAAACGCATTGCCGGCGAGTTTTCCGCCTCTGCGAAAGCACCGCTGCCGATTGCGAGCGGCTCGAAACCACCATCGAAATACCCCCGGCCGAGGGTATTTCCCAGAAGTTTTGACACCCGGGCAAGCTGAAATGGGGTCGGCTTTTTACTGAGGACTGAGGTTTAGAAACGATAGTTGTCAGCGATCCGTATTCAGCAATCCGCCAACAACTCGACCCCCTTTGCCGATATCGAGCGTGACATCCCCCGACTGAAGCGCCGTTGACACGCGGCCCCGCCGGCCGATAAGCTCCCGGAATGGAAATAGTCCGTTCGACGCGCCCGTGGTTGCTCGGGGCCGTGCTCGCCGTCATCGTGTTGGGGCTGCCGGGGCTGTACTACCGGTACACCTACGAACACTCCAAACGGCTGCGGGTCGTCACCGACGGCAAGTTTTACCGTTGCGGGCAGCTCTCCGAAACCGGCTTCCGCGATGCGACCAAACGCTACCGGATCAAGACCGTCATCAACTTGCAGGAAGACGTCCGCGATCCGCTGATTCCCGCGCAGACCTTCGGCAAACCCGCCGTGCGCGAGAGCGAGGTCCTCGCCCGATTGGAGGTCGAGTCGGTCTCGTTGGACGGCGGGGTCCTCGAAGACGACCCGAAACCGGGCCAACGACCCGCGGTGATCGACGACTTTTTGGAACTCGTCGACGGCATCCGCGACAAATACTGGACCAAGGGAATTCCGCACGCGGTGATGATCCACTGCCAAGCCGGGTTGCACCGCACGGGCCTGTTCACGGCGATCTACCGGCTCGAATACGAAAATCGCACCTTGCCCGAAGTCCTCGAAGAACTCAAAGCCAATGGCTTCGGCACCTACGCGGCCACGGAAGCGAACGACTACATCAAGCGGTTCTTGATCGATTACCGCAAGGGCATCCGCCGGGGCAAGCCGGTCCAACCGGTGGAAGGGGGCGGACCGTGAGCATTCTCGATCGGATGTACCTCGCCCGCTTCGTTCAGAATTACCTGATCATGCTCGTCTGCTTGATGAGCCTGTTCATCGTGATCGACCTTTTCACGAACCTCAACGACTTCACGAACCAACGCGGCGGGTTCGCCGCCGTGGCCAAGCACATCGCCGGGTATTACAGCGTCCAATCGACGATGATCTTCGACAAGCTCGCCGAACCGATCACGATCATCGCGGCGGTGTTCACGGTGTCGCTGATGCAGCGGACCAACGAACTCCTCCCGCAGCTCTCGGCGGGTGTGCCGACGCTGCGGATCATCCGGCCGGTCCTGCTCGGGGCGGTGCTCAGCTTGTCGCTCGCGCCGCTGAACACCGAGTTCTTGATCCCGCGATTGGCCGACGCGATCACGGTGCCGCGCGACGATCCGGAGCTGGCGAAGCCGACGAAGGTGCGGGGCGCGTTCGACTCCGTCACGAAAGAACACTTCGTCGGGGACGATGCCTACCGCCGCGATCGGAAAGTCTCCCGATTCGAGTGGACGTCCGCGTCGGACACGAGCAGCGGCTTGATCCACCTGACCGCCGCGGAAGCGATCTACCTTCCGGAAGGGAGCGGAAAGCTCTCGCAAGGCTGGCAGTTGTACAACGCCACCCCGGAGACGTTGGCCGACCCCCTGCCCGAAGGGCTCGTACGCCTCGGGCCGGGGCAGTACTTCTTGAAATCGCGAAACGTCGATTTCGATACCATCACCCGCCGGCCGAACTGGTACTTCTACGCCCCGACCCACGACCTGTACGAGATGTTGAACAAGCCCGAGGGGGGCCGGCAGCAGAACGTCGCCGTGCTCTTCCACATCCGTCTGACGCGGCCGATCGTCGGCTGCCTGATGGTGCTGCTGGCGCTGGCGATCATCCTGCGCGACCAAAACCGCCACGTCTTCGTGTCGGCCGGCTTGTGTTTGGTCGTGATCGCCGTTTTCTACGCGGGGGTGTATGGCTGCAAGTACCTCGGAGAACACGACGTTCTCCCGCCGCCGCTGGCCGCCTGGCTGCCCGTGATGATCTTCGGCCCGATCACCCTCGGACTGTTCGACGCCGTCCACACATGACGATCGAAACGGAGTCGCCCTCTTTGAGTTGGAAATTCAACCCGCCATCCCGCCCCGTGCAGGCACTCTTGCTCGCCCTCGTTGTGGCGGGTTGCGCGGCGGCGCCGGTCGTTAACGTCTTCGGCGAACGCGGGAACAAAGATTACCCCCTCTGGTACAAGACGGGGCAGAAGTTCCTGCACGGCGAAGATCTGTACCCGACCAACGGCGATGTCTTCCCGTTCATGTACCCGCCTTTCGCCGGGTTCGCCCTCGGCGCGCTCAGCCATCTCGGCCCGACCGGGATGGTGTTGGCGCTGCTGGCGCTCAACGCGATCAGTGTCTTCTTGGCCATCGAACTCAGCGTGCGCCTCGTCGCGGGGACGCCGGTGGTCTCGCTATGGCTGCGCGCGATCCCGGCGGCGGTCTGCTTGTTTTTCATCGCCGACATGTTCACGCTCGGTCAACCCAATCTCGGGCTGATGGTGCTGATCCTCGGCGGGCTGATGTTGTTGCGGAACGGCTACTGGGCGTGGGCCGGGGGGTTGTTCGCGCTGGCGACGGCGATCAAAGCCTTCCCGGCCATCGTGCTGGTCTACCTGCTGTGGCGTCGGGAGTGGAAAGCGGCCGGGGCGATGGTCGCGGTCACCGCACTGCTAATCGCTGTCGTCCCCGCCCCGCAACGAGGGTTCGAACGCAACCTCATCGAAGTGCGAACTTGGGCGGACGGCATGCTCTTCCGCAGCGGCGAGAAGGGCGTCGGCCAGCGCCCCGAACAGAGCGTCAGTTGGCGGAACCAATCGCTCTTGGGCGTCGGCCATCGCTACCTCCGTCCGGCCAACGCCGAGGCCGACGCATTCGACATCAACATCCCGCCGCAGTACGTGAACCTCGCGGACTTGAACTACCAGCAAGCGAGTTTGGTCCTGATGGGTTGTTCCGCGCTCCTCGGGCTCGGGTTCATCCTCGTCCTGCCACCGCGGGCGAACCGCACACGCCGGACCGACGCCCTCGAGTTCTCGCTGCTGTTGCTGCTGATGGTCATCGGGACGCCGTACGCCTTCTCGTACTATTTCGTCTGGCTCATCCCGCCGCTGACGGTCTGCGCGTCGCGTGGCTTGCACGGCCCCCGGCGCGGGGATCGCTGGCTCGGCTGGGGCGGAGTCATCGCCGTCACGGTCTTCTTCGCCCTCGGTATCGAATCGGCCACCACCGACAACCACACCTTCATGGCCCTCGGCAACTTATTCTGGGCGGCCTTCTCGCTGGTGCTGGCGCTCGCGGCGATGCTGGTGGGCGAACGGCGCGATACGATGTTCGATGGCCGCAGTCGTCGCACAGCATCGAGAACCGAGGCGAAATGACACCTGCCCCGACTTCCGTCCCGCCCGCCGGGCAACCGCTGTTGCGTCTCCGCGGGGTGAACCACACCTTCGGCTCCGGCGACGCCAAAACGCAGGTGCTCTTCGATAACAACCTCGAAGTGATGCCCGGCGAACTCGTCATCATGAGTGGCCCGTCCGGCTCCGGCAAAACGACCATCCTCACGCTCATCGGCGGCCTGCGCGGCGTGCAGTCTGGCGAGATCGAAATCTGGGACGGACTCGCCGGGAGCTACCGCAGCCTACGAGGGTCGTCCGACGCCGACCTCGTGAAGGTGCGCCGGCTCATCGGTTTCATCTTCCAACGGCACAACTTGTTCGACTCGTTGCAAGCCGTGCAGAACATCCGCATGGCCCAGCAGCTCTTCACCGAGGGCGGCGCCGCGGCCGACGAGGACATCCGCAAACTGCTGACCTACCTCGGCCTCGCCCAGCGAATGCACTACAAACCGGCGGGCCTGTCGGGTGGCCAGCGCCAGCGCGTCGCTGTCGCCCGAGCCTTGGTGAACCGGCCCAAGTTGATCCTTGCGGACGAACCGACGGCGGCGCTCGATGCCAACAGCGGCTTGGCCGTCATCGCACTGTTGCAGAACTTGGCCCGGGCCCGCGACCCGGACGAAATCGCCAAGCTCGTCCGCAAGCCGGGGGACCACGACGACGAAACCGGCCGGCTGACCGAAGAGCAAGCGGTGCTGCTGAAGGAGCTCGCCGTGGAGACCGGGGCGACGAGCCTGATCGTGACGCACGACGCCCGCATCATGAACCGGGCCGACCGCATCGTCCACATGGAACGCGGCCGGATCGTGTCCAACGTCGTCGTGGCCGAGCGGTTGTTCGTCACCGAAGGGCTGCGCAAAGCCGCCTTCTTCGCCGCGATTCTGCCGGAGCAACAGCAGGCCATCGCCGATGGGATTTGCATTGGCCTGCACCCGGATTTGCCGGTGCCGCTGCATTTGTCGACCGACGAGACACTGCCGGTGAAGGTCTTCGCGGCCGGGGAAACCATCGTGAAGCAGGGCGACCCGGTCGACGACGCCAGCGAGTTTTACCTGATCCGCCGAGGCAAGGTGCGGGTCGAGCGCGATGCCGGGTTCGGGCCGACGAAAGTCGCGGAACTCGGCGTGCAAGATTTCTTCGGCGACCGCGCGCTCGTGACGAACGAACCTCGCAACGGCAGCGTCATCGCCGAGGAACGCACCGAGGTCTACCGTATCGGCCGCGACACGTTCCGCAAATACGAAGCGATCAGCCGGCCCTTCATCATGCGCATCCGCGACGTGTACGGCTCGAAGTAACCCCCGAATCGGCCCGACGTCTTGACTTCTGTCCATAAGTATGTTACGTTCACTTATGAACATAACGTGCGATGGGACGCCCATGCCACTGCGCTACCTCTTCGTCGATATGAACGCGTACTTCGCTTCCGTCGAACAGCAGGACTTCCCGCACCTGCGCGGCAAGCCCGTCGGCGTCGTGCCGGTCGTCGCCGAAACCAGCTCTTGCATCGCCGCGAGTTACGAAGCCAAGGCGATGGGCGTCCGCACCGGCACCCCGGTCTGGGAGGCCCGCAAGCTCTGCCCCGGTATCGCGCTGGTGCTGGCCCGGCCCGAGCGCTACTGCCAAGTCCACACCAAAATCGTGAAGGCCGTCGGCCGCTGCGTCCCCGTCACCAAGGTGATGTCGGTCGACGAGATGGCCTGTCAACTGATCGGCGACGAACGCAAGCCGGAGAACGCCACCCGCATCGCGTGCGCCATCAAGCGCGAAATCAAGGCCACCGCCGGCGACACCCTGCGCTGCTCCATCGGCGTCGGGCCGAACATCATGCTGGCCAAGGTCGCCGGGGACATGATGAAGCCCGACGGCCTGACCTTCCTCCACCCGGAGGATTTGCCGAAGAACCTGCACACGCTGAAGCTCGACGACTTCCCCGGCATCGGCTCGCAGATGCTGAAACGATTCCAACGCTACGGTATCACCGAGACCGCGCAACTGACGGAACTGTCGATGCGGTCCTTGGCCGTGGTCTGGGGGAGCAAGGTCCACGCCGCGCGCTGGCACGGGCTGCTGAAAGGCGAGGACATCCCGGATGCGCCGACGCGCCGGCGGACCGTCAGCCACTCGCACATCCTCGCCCCGGAGCTGCGCACCGACCTCGGTGCCCGCGGTGTGATGGTGCGCTTGATCCACAAAGCCGCCGCGCGGCTGCGCACCATCGAGCATTGGACCGACGCCTTCAGCGTGAGCGTCAGCTATCTCGACGGCCCCGGCTGGAGCGCCGCCGTGCGGATGCCCTCGTGCCAAGACACGCTGAACCTGCTGTTGATCTTCTCGAAGCTGTGGGACGAAAAAGAAGTGCGCGGCCGGACGCCGCTGAAGGTGGCGATGTGCCTGGCCGGCCTGACGCCGAGCCGCTGC
>JANXTU010000330.1 GCA_025352235.1 Fimbriiglobus sp. | reverse complement strand
CTGGAAGGTCGAACGCACCTTCGCCTGGCTCCACAGCTACCGCCGCACCGTCACCCGCTTCGAACGATCCATCCAACGCTTCGACGGATTCGTCTTCCTCGCCTGCGCCTTCATCGCACTCAATAAACTGTTGTGAAATAGTCTCTACAGTGAAGCCGAGATCGAAGACGAGTTGAAACGCACCGAAGATGCGATTGAAACGGCCGGCGTCAAGCCGACCGGCTTCCGCGGTCCGGGGTTCAGCCACTCGCCGACGCTGTTGAACGTTCTCGCCCGCCGCGGCTACGCCTACGATTGCAGTACGTTCCCGACATTCCTCGGCCCGTTGGCACGATTATATTATTTGGCCACGGCCAAGGGATTGTCACCGGAAGAGCGGGCCAAGCGGATGAAGCTTTTCGGCCGCTTCACCGACGGCTTCGGGCCGCTGAAACCGTTCGAGTGGACAACGCCGAGCGGCCCGCTGCTCGAAATCCCCGTGACGACGATGCCGATCTTCAAAGTGCCCGTCCACGTCTCGTACCTGCTCTACCTCGCGGGTTACAGCCGGGCGATCGCAAAGCTCTATTGGCGGACGGCGCTGTTCTTGTGTCGGGCGACCGGCACCGAATTGTCGTTGCTGCTGCACCCGCTCGATTTCATGGGATCGGACGACACCGACCGCCTCGGTTTCTTCCCCGCCATGAAGCGACCGCACGCCGGCAAGCTCGAACTCGTCGGGCAATTCTTCGATCGACTGCAGAAGGATTTCGACTGCATCCCGATGGGGGAACACGCCGGGCGAATCCGCACCCGGCCCCGGCCCGTATAACAGCCCCACTATGGAACACCCAAAAATCCCCATCGTCGGCATCGGGCCGGACGGTCTCGCCGGCCTGTCGGCGCGTTCGGCGGCTTGGTTGAACTCGGCCGAGGTCGTCTTCGGATCCGAGGCGGCGCTGAAACTGCTGCCCGAACTCACGGCCGAGCGCGTCCGCATCGGCACCGACCTTCCCGAGGTCGTCGAGAAACTCAAAGCCAACCTCGGCAAGAAGCGCATGGCCGTCGCGGCCGTGGGCGATCCGCTCTTCTACGGCACCGCCCGCTACCTTTGCGACAAAGTCGGCCCCGATCATTTCGAAGTCGTCCCGCACGTCAGCAGTATGCAACTCGCCTTCGCCCGCCTCAAGGAAACGTGGGAGGAAGCCTACCTCACCGACCTCTCGGCGAAGGCGCTCGACGACGTGCTCGACAAGATCCGCATCGCGGAAACCGTTGGTCTGTTCACCTCCGAGAAGTATCCGCCGAACCGCGTGGCCCGCGAACTCCTCGCCCGCGGAATCGACTACTTCCGCGGCTTCGTCTGCGAGAACCTCGGCGGCCGGGACGAGCGCATCACGCAGGGCGAACTTTCCGAGATTCAAGATTTGCGCTTCGATCCGCTCAACGTCTTCATCTTGAAACGCAAACCGAACCGACCCGACCGGCCGCGCACCGGTGGACAACTCGGCCGCTTCGGCAACCCAGACGATCTCTTCGCCCAGTCGCGCCCGAAGACGGGGCTGATCACCCAAGCGGAAGTCCGCGCCGTGGCGCTGAGCCAACTCGACCTGCGCGTCGGCGACGTGGCGTGGGACGTCGGCGCCGGCTCGGGCAGCGTCGCCATCGAAATGGCCCAACTCGTCGCGCCGGGCACCGTCTACGCCATCGAACAAGACAGCGCCGATTACCACTTGATCCAGGCGAACCTCGACACCTTCGGCATCCCGAACGTGAAGCCGATCTTCGGCACGGCCCCCGGTGTCTTCGACGCGCTGCCCGCGCCGGATGCGATCTTCGTCGGCGGCAACGGTGGCGAAGTCGCGCGCTTGCTCGAAGCGAGCTACGCGGCCCTCCGCCCCGGCGGCCGGCTCGTCGCCAACGTCGGCACCCTAGAAATGATCAGCGCGACTTACGCCGTGTTAAAGCGACTAGCAACGACGGTCGATGTCTTGTTGATGAACCTGTCCCGCGGCGTGGAACAACTCGAGAGTCTGCGCTTCGAAGCCGTGAACCCGACGGTTCTGTTGCGGGTGCGGAAAGTGATCGGGTAACCGATCCCAGAAGGATCGGTTCTTGATCCCGGAGGGATCGAAGAAGTTAGCCGGTGGTCGAAGACCACCGGATTGAGCAGGGATGAATATCGATCCCGAAGGGATCGCAGAGGAAGGGGAGAATGGTCACGATGTATCATTTTCTCTTTCCAACTGGCTCCACACCCAATGAGCCCGATGAAACCTTCTTGGATCAATATGCCGCGATCATCCGATCGGGTTTATCTGCATCCCTCATTTGCGACAGGGTCTTGACAGGAGTCGATGTACTGCGGAATGTGCCGCATGGCAGTACCGTTGTCTATCGAGGTTGGATGACAACCGCAGACGAATACACGACGCTCGTGCGGGCCATCGATAGTGCAGGTGGTATCCCATTGGTCAGCCCGCGGGAATATCTCGGGTCGCACCATCTCCCGAACTGGTATTCGCTCATAGTCGAGTTCACGCCGGAAACGAAGATCGTTGGAGCGGATGCCGATCTCGTTGCTGAGCTGCGTGCTTTAAACTGGGGATCGTACTTCATAAAGGACTACGTCAAGTCGCTCAAGTCACGACGCGGCTCGGTAATCCATGACCCATCCGACGGGCCGGCCGTGGTAGAGGAATTGCGCGAGTATCGCGGTCGAATCGAAGGTGGCATTTGCATTCGGAGATTTGAAGACTTTACAGCCGACTCCGAAGTTCGGTATTTCGTACTTCGTGGAATCGCACATGCTTCTTCGGATGGGCATGTGCCCGATGTGGTTCGTATCTGCGCGGATTGTATTCCCAGTCCCTTTTTCTCTGTCGATGTTGCACGACGACAAGACGGTGTGTTGCGGATCGTCGAAATTGGAGATGGTCAAGTGTCTGATATCGTGGGATGGTCCGCGACGGAATTCGCCGGGCTTTGGGTCACTTCTTCCCAACCGCGATGAACGGCCGGATGGCGTCGAGGGTTTTGACGCCGATGCCTTTGACTTTGCGGAGGTCGTCGACGGTGGCGAAGGCCGCGTTGGCCCGGTACGACACGATCCGCGCGGCCAGCGCCGGCCCGATGCCGGGGAGTCGCACGAAGTCGGCTTCGGTGGCCGCATTCACGTCGATCTTCGCATCGGTCGCCAGCATCTTCGCTTTCCCTGACAGTGGCGAAGTCGGGATCACCGGCTTTCGCTCCAATCGCTCGACCGGTTCTTCGGCGGGGCCGAGTTGCAACCACGGCTTCACCTTCTCGGTCGTCTTGGGGCCCACGCCGTGGACGTGGGTCAAATCGTCGAGGCTTTCAAACGGCCCCCGTTCGGCGCGGTGGGCGAGGATCGCATCGGCGTTGCTCGGCCCGAGGCCGGGGATTTGCATCAGTTCTTGGCGGTCGGCGCGGTTGAGATCGACTTGCCGACGCGGTGGCGCCGCTTCGGTCGGTCGAGCCGCCGTCGGGGCATAGAGGCGGAACAGAGCGAACGCGATGAGCGCGAGGACACACCCCGCGAGCGCGGTTTGGGCGGATCGGGAGATCGATGGGGCGGGTGCCATAGCAGAGTTAGATTACCCCTTCGGCAGCGTCAGCACCACATAGCGCCCGAGATTTTCGAGCGTCGGACACAGCCCGAATGCGATCCGATCGACGACGTCGGCCGGCGTCAGCAGCCAACGCGACTTCGCGACCCGGCGGATCATGCCGAACATTTGGTGGCCGCGCCAATGCAGTTTCGGGAAGTGCGCCCGCAGCGGCGCGAGATCGCGGCGGTTCAGCGGCCGTTCGTCGGGCGTGCGCTCTTTGCCGGGGTACGGCAAGCGACGGCGGGCGAAGTTCAGCAGCGGGTTGCCGCCCCACGGTTCGCAAAACACGGCGACCCCGCCCGGTTTCAACACGCGATGCAGTTCGGCCCCGGCCCGGTGCAAATCGAGGTGGTGCAAGATCGCGTTGCCCCAGACGGCGTCGAAACTGGCATCGGCGTAGGGCAGGTGTTCGGCATCGGCGACGCGGAACTCGACGGACACCCCGTTGACAGCGGCGCGCCATTCGGCTTCCGCGACGTACCCCGGCGAGAGATCGAAGGCGCGCACGCGGGCCCCGGCGCGGGCCAGTGTCACCGCGGCCATGCCGTGCCCGCAGCCGTAATCGAGGATGGTTTTGCCGCGCACCTCGCCGAGTTGCGCGAACGCGGGGCGGATCCACGTTTCGTGATCCAGGTAGTCCGCATCATCGAAGCGCAGATCGGCCCGACCGGCGCGAAAGCTCTCGCCGCGTTCCCCGGCCTGTCGGTCGTGGAAGATTTGTTCGGATCGAATCCGTTCGAGAGTCTCGGGATTTTTTGGCTTCGGGATCACGCTGTCGACGCCACCTTGCCCCGGCGTTTGGCCCCGGTGGGTAAGCCGAGCTTCACATCCAATTTCAAACCCAACGCGACCGCAATGCGTTTGAGCAATGCCAGTGAATGACCATCGTAGTCAGCGTCTTCGATACGCGAGATGACGGACTGAACCGTCCCGGCGCGTTTCGCCAATTCCTTCTGAGTGAAACCGGCGGCGATCCGGAATTCGTAGACTTGCATGGCGATGTTTGCATGGAAGGCTTCGTGCTCGACTGACGCCGACAAATCCGAGTCTAGGGCCAATTTGGCCCGGATGACATTCTCGAAGTTTTTCGTTTTCGCCATGCTCACATCTCCCACTCGGCCGTGTAACGATCCAAATTGCTGAGGACGAATCTTTTCCGCTGAATGGCCGTCTCGATTTCGCTCGCGGGAACAGCTCCTTCTTTGGCCAGTCCGTGTGACAAGCACGCGATGTTCGGACCGCAGAAGAAGTACAGAATTCGGTAGTTTACACGTCCGACTTTGATTCGGAGTTCGTAGATTCCGTCTTGCAATAAGTCCGCGAGGGGGCGCCGCAATTCGTTTCCGAGCGACGCCAATAAGAGGATTCTTTGCAAGCTTTTCCGATACGCCCTCGCTTCCAGTCGTTGAAGTTTCACGAGCCAGTCCAGCAGTGGAACTGGGCCTAGTCGGGTGCGAAAGACTCGAATCGCGGTTGGTGGCATACGCAAACACGCCTCGAATGTCCCATCGCAATATTGTGATATCCTACACCCGGCCATCTGCCGATGCAACTCGTTCGATGTTCGATCTTCTGGTTACACCAACCAGCCGCCCGTGACCGGCAGCACTTGCCCGGTAATGTACCCGGATTCCTCGCTGGAAAGGAAGAGCACTGTGTGGGCCACATCCGCCGGTTGGGCGAAGCGGCCCAGCGGGATCTGTTTGAGGTACTCGTCCCGCATCTCGGGTTTGATATCGCCCATCATCGCGGTTTCGACGATGCCGGGAGCGATGGCGTTGACCGTGATCTTGCGGCGGGCCAGTTCCTTGGCCAAGACTCGGGTCAGGCCGATGACCCCAGCCTTCGCCGCTGCGTAATTCGATTGGCCCTGGATGCCGTGCAACCCCGCGACCGAGGCGATGCTGACGATCCGCCCGCCGTCTCGCAAAATATCCGCACCGTACTTGCAGCAGTGGAACACGCCCGTGAGGTTCGTGTCGATCACGCTGTGCCAGTCGTCCGGGGCCATCTTGCGGATGGTGCGGTCTTTCAAGATGCCGGCGTTGTTCACGAGGATGTCGAGTCCGCCGAATTCGGTTTGAACCGACTGCATCATCCCCTCGATGGCACCCGCATCGCGGACATCGGCCGCGAACACCTTCACCCGGCCGGGGAACTCGGCGGCCAGCGCATGGGCTGCTTTCAAATTGCTTCCGGTTGCATCGTCGAAGTCGTGGAGGATTCCGGTCGCGCCCGCTTCCAAAAACTGCCGGAGGATCGCCGCGCCGATGCCCCGCGAACTGCCGGTGACGAGGGCGACTTTGCCGGTGAAATCGAAGCGGATCATGGGGCACCATCGGTGACGGCGGAGAGGGTCGTCCATATTTTAGTCGCATGGCGTTGAATCTGGTCCACTTCGGCGATGTTCACTTCCCCGGCGCCCTGCGCGGTTGGCGGCCGCGCGATCTGCTCGGGAAGAAACTCGTCGGGCTCGTGAGCGTGAAGTTGACGGGGCGCGGCCGGACTTTTCGGGATGCGAATACCATCGTCGAGGCGATGTTCGCCGAGATCCGCTCGAATCCGCCCGATGCGATCGTGTTCAGTGGCGATGCGACGATGCTGGCACTGCCGGCGGAATTCGCGAATGCGGCCGCGCGCTTGCACGTGAACGATCCGACGCTACCACTAGGTTTCGCGGTCCCGGGCAATCACGATTATTACACCCGGCACGCGGGCCGCGCGGGCGGCTTCGAGCGTGCCTTCGCCCCGTGGCAAGTCGGCGAACGCGTCGATGGCCATCAGTATCCGTTCGCCCGGCGGGTCGGCCCGGTCTGGCTGATCGGTGTCAACAGCAGCTACCAGCGCTTGGGCCTCGGGTCAAGCGGGACCATCGGCGCCGAGCAATTGGCGCGCTTCCGAACCCTCTGCGCGCGCTTGTCGCCGGGCCCGAGAATCCTCGTGACGCACTACCCGCTGCGCGATGCGCACGGGCAAATCGAACGCGCGAACCACCGACTGCGCGATCACGCGGCCGCGCTCGAAGCGGCCGTCGATTGCGGCATCTCGCTCTGGGTGCACGGACACATCCACCGGCCGTTTGTGCTGGCCCCCGGCGCGGAGATCCCGTTCCCGCTGATCTGCGCCGG
>JANXTU010000296.1 GCA_025352235.1 Fimbriiglobus sp. | reverse complement strand
AGGGTGTAGCAACGATTCTTGGAGCTTTTCGCAATTCATGCTCGGCATGAACTGCTTTCAACGGTCAATTCCTTCCCGGCGTCATCCCGGGCATAACCTGCGGATTCAGGCCATTCCTAAGAAACTCCAAGAATCGTTGCTACACCCCCCGCCGATGGGTGTGCCAACGATTCTTGGAGTCGTCATTCCAGCGTGAACCCACATACCCTATCGTGGAATGACGTCCGACTTTCGGAACGACCTAGCGCGGCAAGGAGTTACGTCCGATTTCAGGTGCCTCCCCTGGCTTGGATTCACAAGTCATTCCCCCGCCGATTTCCACTTGTCGTCTGACGCAGTGCCTGTTATTTCCGCCCGCATCGGCACGGTGGGAGTGGATCATGCGACGGACAGCCCAACTCGGATGGATCGCCGCGCTGCTCTTGACCACGGGGGCGGAGCTGGGCTGTTGGCGGACTTCGAAAAAATACGACACCAGCGTGCCGCACGTCGAAGAGTTCAACGCGCCGCCGAAGGAAACGCGGTATGAGACCCCGCCGGAATCGGCTTATAAGAAGCCGCCGCCGAAGAAGGAATTCCGACCCGGCCCCGGTCAGGGTGGCCCCGGCAATGGACCGGGTGGCCCGGTCGGCCCCGGTAACTGATTCAATCCCGCACGACGACTTCCGGCTCCGGAGCCGGCAACGCCGCCGCGAACACGGGGCGGCGTTGGCGAAACCTTTCTTCGCCGAGAATTGGCTCGCCGCGGTTTCTGCGAGATTCTGCGGCCGACCGGGCCGAGCTCATTTCCCGATCCGCTCGTACTTGTAGTCGAGCGTACTCTCCGCGAGCGTAATGTTTTTGATGGCCGCGAGCAGGTCGGCCCGGGTGACTTTCTCGACGCGGTACTCAGGTTTCGCCGAGAGCGCATACAAGGTGATGTGGTAGTCCTTGACGCCCGGCCCTTTGGATTTCATCGGGTCGTAGTCGGTCCGGTTTTTGTCGTTGTAACCGGCTTGGCCGACGCCTTTCGTGTTCTTCTCCAACTCGGTGACCGCGGCCGGAATGTCGGTGATGACCCAATACGACTTGATCTCGTCTCGATCGGGCATGGGCTTGTGCCACAACTGCAGGGCGAAGTATTTCGTCCCCTCGGGCGCACCGCTCCACGCCAATGGCGGCGAGGCGCCGTCTCCGTCGCCGGTGAACTCGATCGGGTACTTGCCGCCGCCCTCGAAGGCGGGGCTGGTGAGCTTGAATTTGTTTGCGGGTTTCGGCGCCGGCCGCTCTGTCTTCGGCTCGTCTTTCTTGGGCGGGCCGTTCTTGCCCTCCCGCCGCCGATAGGTTTCCGCCGTTTCTTTGCCGGCGCCATCGGTGTACACGAAGGCGTAGGTCCCGTCTTTGCCGATCGTATACCGGACCGAGAGGGGCTTGCCCCGCAGCTCGTATTTGAGCGAGTACGTTTTCTTGTCGTCGTCCCGGGTGAAGTCCGTGATCTTCGCCCCGCGGAGCGGCTGGCCCGGCGGCCGCACCGGCGCGTCGCGCGGCTGGGGCTCGATCCCATCGCCGCGGACCGTCACGACGCCGCGCATTCCCCCGTTGATGTACGGGTACTTCTTCGTCGAATAATACCGGTAGCCGTCCTTCTCCATGCGGCCGTTGTACTCGTCGAGGTCGTTCGGCTCCTTGCCATCCGCATCCGTGAACCCGTACAGCGGGAAGCCATCGAGAGCGTAGCCGATGGGGTTGCCTTGGCCGGCGATCTTACCCAAGTGCACCGGGGCGATGTGGTAGTGGTAATCGTCGCCGCGGCCGCAGTGGCCACCGTACTCGTCCAATTCGCCGGCCAAGAAGGCGTCCTCCCCGCGGTTGTTCAGCGCGTTGAAGATCGGCACGCCGTTCACCGCGAGCGCGATCGCCCCGCGGTACAGGCTCGTCTTCGCCGAGATTGGCTTGTCCGCCAACCGCGGCTTGAGGGGGATTTGCCAAGAGTTCTTGCCCGTGTACGGTTGCGGCAGTGGTACCTGCTGCTGCCACGCGGTGATGCCGATCATCATCGGGTGATCCGGGAATCCGTTCGACCCGACGTAGACGAAATTGTCGTCGGACCGCAGTTCCAACTTGTCGCGGAACGGCTCGAAGTGCTTTTGCGTCGGCGGGACTTTCTTGTCGTCGGGTGCGGCGAGCGCGGCCCACGAAGCGACAAGTGCGATCGCCGCGACCCCGGCCGCTAAACCGAGCCCTCTCCGCCGCGACATCAGCCCGACGACCGCCAGAACCGCCAGTGCGCCGCCCGCGAAAGCCGCCGGTACGGCGGACGGTGCCGTGCTCGGGTTCGCCCGCGGGGTCGGCTCGGGGTACTCGTGCTCGTGACCGGGATGCGCGCGGGCCGCGCCACCGAAGAACAGAATCCCGGTTATCGCCAGAGCGATCGTGTATCTCATCGTGACTCACTGGTTGGCTGGCTTCGGGGGCATTCGGACACTCCGAAAGTCACCGCGCGCGTGTCAAGACCGCCGCCGATTGCACGAGGGATTTTCGTCGGCCCCCCCGAATCCGGTACATCTGCCCAGAAAAGCGAGTTGCTCCACCCCGAAAACCGGCGCTGACAGACGGGGATTCCCCAGCTATACGCCGCGACCCGAACTGGTGGAAACCCCACCCTCCCGGTTGAGGTGCCTCATGACTCTGACTCGTTGGAAACTGCTCGCGGGCGTCTTCGGCCTTTCCGTGTGCGGCTTTGCGGCGCTCGCGGAACCGGCCTGCCGGACCGTCGGCCATTCGGCCGCCCGTCAAGATCCGTCGATCCCGGAAGCCAAACCGAAAGGCTCCGCCGAAACGAAGCCCAAGCCGGAGACGCCGGCAATCCCGGTCGTCGATTTGGTCGTGTCGCCGGTGCCCCCAGCCCCGGCCATCATCCCCTACATCGGAGTGACCACACCGGCCGAAGTGCCGGCGGTCGCGGCCCAGGCCCCGGCGCCCGTCCCGGAGTTGCTCCCGACCCCCGCGCTGGTGCCGATGTTCAGTGGGCCGTTGGTGACCCAAGAACAATTCGACAAGCAGTTGGTGAAGCAAGAAGTGCCACTGCCGAGTACGGCGCCGATTCCCCTCAGCCCGGTTCTCGAACCGATCCCGGTTCCGACCCAACCGGTGGCGAAGAAGTCGAACCCGTTCCTTGAAGTGATCGAGCCGCCAGTCCGATCCGCGCCGATCCAGACACCGACGTTGCCGACCCCGATCACGCCCGTGGCATCGACGGCTCCATCGGAGAAGAAGCTGAAAGTCACGCTGCAGATGGACGAGAACAACCCGAAGTTCGAAGTCCGCGATGGCGAAGACGTCGTGTTGAAGGTCGTCTCGAATAAAGTCGATGTCGCTTCGCCGACGCAAAAAGGCGAGCGTTGGTCGACCCTGAAAGCCTCGGGTCACGTGCGGTTCATGACCCCCGGCGGCGACGGCTCCTGCGACGAATTGCAGGTCGTCCCCGGCACCGGCGAAGTCATCGCCGTGGGCCACGTGACGTTCACCTACAACTGGGGCAAAGTGGAAACGTCCGCCAGCGCCGAGAAGATGAACTTCCGACTCGGCGCGAAGTAGCGAGCTGCGGATCGGCGGGCCCCAGAAAACCCGACCCCGAAAGGTCGGGTTTTTTCGTGCGCATTTCCAACGCCGACGCTAACCGTGTTCTAAGTTGATAGCAGACCCCGCCCACCACCGGCACGCCCCACGAACCACCATGATCGCGAAATTCTTCTCGCCGGAAAACATGCCTTTTTCGCTGCCGGTGCTGGTCGCGATCGCGGTACTCTTAGTGGTATTCCTGCTGTTTCGAGGGCACCGCCGAAAATCGATCGTCCCGGCGCTGGCCAATCGCGGCCCGATGTCGTCGTGGGTCAGCGAAACGCCGTCGCTCTCGGATCGCCGGGCATCGGTCCGCCGCGAGGGGACGCTCGTCAAGATCATGGCGACATCGCCGGCGTTCAAGAATGGGACCAATCCGGGTTACGTACTCGACCGTTCCACGGGCGGACTGAAACTCGCGTTGGAAGCGGGCATGGCCCCGGGCAGCTCGATGCAGATCCGTGCCAACCACGCCCCCGAGACGACGCCGTGGGTCACGGTGATCATTCGGAATTGCACCGATACCGGCGAGCATTTTGAAATGGGTTGCGAGTTCGAGAAGACCCCGCCGTGGAACGTGCTGTTGCTCTTCGGATGAGAACGAGAAACGCCCCGCGATTGCGGGGCGTTTTCGCGACTACTTGTTAGCGGGCGTGTCCGATTTCTTGGTAGCGGGCGTTTCGGCTTTCTTGGTCGCGGGCGTTTCGTCGGTTTTCTTGGTAGCGGGCGTTTCGGCTTTCTTGGTCGCGGGTGTCTCGTCGATAACCTTGGTCGCGGGTGTCACGGCCGGTTCTTTACCGTCTTTGATCTTCTCGAGGGTCAAAACGTAACTGGACGATCCTTTCGAGCCGGTGAAGCCGGTCGGTCGCTTCTTCTCGTCGAAGCTGATCGCCATCGTCAGTTTGTCACCGTCGATTTTGTAAATGGCGACGTCCTTCATTTCGGTCGTCGTGACTTTCTTCTTTCCGGTGAAGCCCTTCTTGACTTTGGCTTCCTTGAGCGGCTTGCCCGACTCGTCGACGTAGGTCATGTCGAGTTGTTTCGGATCTTTGTCCGCGGGGAACGACAGCTTCTTCCGGCTGTATTCTTCCTCTTTGCCATCGGCGCCTTTGTACACGAATTTGAAGATGTCCCCGTCGATCACGTAGTACGAGTTCGGAGCCGCGGGTTCTTCGCCTTCTTCGTCATCCCCTTCGCGGGAGACGACTTTCCACTTGCCTTGCAGTTTGTCCTGCTCCACCTTCTTGGCGGCGGTTTCCGCCTCGACTTGCGCCTTGTTCTTACAACCGGCGAACGCGACGCAAAACGCGAGCATCGCCATCCAACCCATTTTCAAACGCATGTGCCACTCCGGGAAAGGAAAGGAACCGGCGCCGACCGTGGCGCGGAATGCCTCGGTAATTGCATTACCCCGAATGATCAAGATCGGCCACCAAATCGATTCCGTAGCGATAGACCGGTAACATGGGCGGACGGACTTGTGCTCACCATCCTAGAAGCGAACTCACCGAGATCGACCGAAATGCCATTGCCCGAGCGAGTCTGGCTACTGCGCCACGCGGAAACGACGGCCCCGCACGTCTTCAACGGCTCCGAGTCGGACGTTTCCTTGAGCGAGCTCGGCTTTCGCCAAGCGGAAGCCCTCGGCCGATGGTTCGCCGCCCATCGGCCGACGGCGGTCGTGTCGTCGACGATGATTCGGGCGATCCAAACGGCGCTGCCGATCGCCCGCGATTGCGCCGTGCCCCAGTTCCAGGAACACCTGCTCCGCGAGCGCAGCATCGGCCCGATGAGCGGGATGGTCTTCCACCCGACGGTCGGCCCGTGGGCCGAAACCGTTCGGGAATGGTCGGGCGGGAACACGGCATACACCACGACCGGGGCCGAGTCGTTCGACGATTTGAAAGTGCGGTTGCACGAAGGATGGCGAAATGTAGTCGAGGCCCATCCGGGCGGGCGGGTCGTCGTCGTGGCGCACGGGATCGTTTGCAAAGTCTTGCTGTTGACGCTGCTACGGGGTTGGACGCTCGGCGATTGGTCGAAGGTCGGGAAAGTTTTCAACGCCTCGGTCTCCGAACTCGTGCCCGGCGACGACGGATTTTGGCACGCCGAGAGCCTCTTGGAGGTTCCCGACACCGTTTCCGCGCTCGTCGAGTCCGCCCAAATCCCCGGCGCGGTCCGTTCTGAGGCGTGAGGAAATTGATCTTGACGCTCCAATGATTCCCTCGGTTTTCCGGCCTTCATAATTCCGCGCTTCGGATGAAGTGGTACAACCGGCGCGGCCGATACCTCTTGCCAGACGGAGATGTTCGCCCGCGGCCGAGGGATGGGTTCCATGACCAGTCAAGACGTTTTCGCCCCGCCCGTCCTCGCCCATCCGCAAACCGAGACGGAGGCTCTCCGCCAGCAACTCTTGCAAGCCCAGCGCCTCAGCAGCGTCGGGGAATTGGCTTCGAGCGTCGCCCACGAATTCAACAACATCCTCGCCACCATCATCAACTACGCCAAGATCGGCAGCCGCAACCAGAACGCCGCCTCGCAGGCCCAAGCCTTCGAAAAAATCCTGCGTAGCAGCCAGCGCGCCTCTGGCATCGTCAACAGCATGCTCGGATTCGCCCGCAACAACTCGGTGCAACGCGAACGGACCGACATCGTCGCGCTGGTCGAAGAGGTGTTCCTGCTCACCGAGAAAGATTTGGGCAAGCACCGCGTCCAACTCGAGAAACGCTTCCACGGCCGGCCCGTGGCGGTGATCGTGCCGGGGCAGATCGAGCAAATCCTCGTGAACCTCGTGATCAACTCGCGGCAAGCGATGCCCACCGGCGGGCGGATGCGGGTCGACGTCGGCGAGAATGCGGCGGGCGACACGGTCGAAATCAAAATCGCGGACAACGGCGTCGGCATCTCGCCGGAGAACCTGCGGCAAATCTTCGAGCCGTTCTTCACCACCAAAGCTCCGGACGAATCCGGCCGCGGCGGCACGGGACTCGGGCTCAGCGTCTGCCGGCAGATCATCGAGCAACACCACGGCCGCATCCGCGTCGAAAGCGTCGTCGGCAAAGGGGCCACGTTCACGGTCAAGCTGCCGAAGTGCCTGCCCGAAGACGAACTGGATTGACGTCGGCCTTTTTGCTGATGGAGCATTTTCGATTTGATCGTAGCGGAAGTCGCCAAACTTCCGATGAAAGCACGGAAGTCTGGCGACTTCCGCTACGAAGATTCAGAAACCGCTCGAACTGATCGCTGAGTGCTGAAAACTGGTTCGATTCTCAAGATTTTGAAACAGAAAGTGGTCAGCGATCCGCCAGAGTGTCCCACCTCATGCCCCCGGCTTGTGCGCCGCGCCGAAGATCGTCCAGCCCGCGAAGGCTGCGACCCCCACCAGCACGACCGCCAGGAGCACATACCCCTGCATCGTCCGGCTGCGGTAGCCGGCATCGCGGGCCAGCGCTTCGTCGGTCCATGCGACATACCCCTGCGAATCTTGCACTTTCTTGAAGAAGTCGCGGGCGAATTTGGCGTGGTCGGGGGCGCTCTTCAAAATCACCGACAGATAACAGCCGCCGAAGACGGGCATGCGATCCCCCGTCGTCATCGCCCGGCTGACGAGCCGACCGAGGTGCGAAGAACGCTTCAGCAATTCGCTGCGGAAGCGAACCAGCAAGCCGTTGTCGCGGGTGTCGTGGGCGACGTTGCTGCTATCGGTACGCGTCAGGCGGATCGACCAGTACGACAGCAGATTCCCGAAGATCCAGCCGACGTTCTCTTCGATGGCGTCGGGCAAGTTTTCCAGCGGAATCTGCGGATTCAACGGGAAGCTTTTGCCGAGTCGTTGGTTCCCTTTATCCACAGCGAATCGCTCGAAGAAGAGCGCCCCGCCCGGCAGCGTCTCGGCTTCGCCGACGAGGGCAAAGACCGGGAACTGCAATTGGAAGACGTCTTCGATCACCGCGAGATCTTGCCGGGCGACCAGGCCCCACTGTTGGGCACCGTCATCGCGATCGGTAGCGGAAATCGGGATCGTCAAGATCGCCCCGTTGATCGGGCAGAGGGGCCAGCGCGCCCCCGCGACGAGATTGCAGACGTGGGCGAGCCGGTCGGCCGTCTCGGCGACGATCTGCGGGTTTTGCAACACCGAACCGGTCGAACCCGCCCGGCTCGACGCTGCTGGGGAGGCCTCGGGGGAACCCGAGAGCTGGCGGATTTGATCCTTCTCGTCGTCCGTCAGCGGGCGACCTTGCTGGCGGGCGGCTTGGATCAGTTTCTGAATCTGCTGGAGCGCCCCGCCGGCTCCGCCGCCCATGCTCATGCCGACCGACTTCCCGATGCCGATGCTCGCCCCGGCGCCGATGCTCGCCAAACTGCCACCCATGGATTGATCCGGCGCGTTCGACAGCAGAATCTCGCCGGTCTCTTGGATGCCGAGCAGTGTCGCCCCTTCGAGCGTCAGATAGATGGCATCGCGGTTGGCGTAGGCCCGCAACGGCGAGCCGCTGGGGGAACCACCGTTCACCGACAACCCCTGCGGCAAGGCGCGGAACAGGGCATCGTAACCCGAGGGGAGTTCCCCGAGCACCAGCAGCACGGGCGTATCCGCGAGGCCGATGCCGGCCTTTTCCAGCGAGTTCTTGATGGCGTCCCAGGCTTCGTCCAAGTCCGGATAAATGGCGGTCGTTTGTCGCGGGGCGAGCAAGCCGCTGAGCCACATGGTCGCCCACGCCAGCGAGTAGGCCAGTAGGAACAAGATGACGAGCCAGAAGGGCCGCAATGCGTCCGGCCCTTTGCCAATTTCCTTGGTCAAGCGGAAGTGCATTTGCGCGTAGTAAAGCCCGACCGACACGGCGGCCAGCAGCACGATGTGGACGAACCACGCCAAGCCCACCGGCTTGACGGGCGGGGCGAACATCGGCACCACGGCCCCGAGGATCCAGCGACCGATCGACGCGATGAAGTTCATCCCGGGAAGCCTCAACCGAATTTGTAGACGGTCAGGAACACGACCACCGGGATCGCGAAGAGAATCCCCACCACCAACCGCTGCGTCATCTTGCGGTACGATTCCACGCCGAGCAGCAACGGCACGTTGGACACCGGCGTCTGCTCCGGCAGCGGGGCGAGTTCCTTGTTCATGCCGCGCGACACCCGCGAGCGCGTCGAGTCGACCCACTCGCGCAGCGTGCTCGGGTTCTCGCCGTATTCGCCGCGGAACCCCAACAAAACGCACAGCAGAAACACTTCGAGGGCGTCGGCGGTCGCGGGGATCGCCTCGGCGAGGCGGGCCTGCTGCCAGAAGTTGCCGTAGCGGATGTTCGTGCGGAAGAGGTTCGATTCGAGCTTGTTTTCGTCCCATTCCTTCCACCCGGCTTCGATCAAGACTTCGTCGAGCCAGCAGGTGAGGGTGTACCGGAGCCCCAGGAATTCGCGGTCGCGGTTGGCGATGGAATGGGTCGGATCGCTGTCGCTCCCCCACGGACTCGGCGCATTCGACGAACCGAGGAACCCTTTGAGCTTGGCCTGCTCGGTGCCGAGCATCGGCCGTTCCCCGGCCAGCACGCGGTCGCGCAGTTTGATCCCGTGCAGCAGGATTTGGAAGGCGGGCTCGGCCAAGTCGTCGCGCACGGATGGGCCTCGCGGGGGGTTCCGCATATGGTACGTCGCACCTCCGATGTGTCTAGCGCGGGTTGGCTTCGGAAAAATGATTTCGGCCGAAAGCGCCCCACCCTCCCGCGAAATCATTGCGAATTCGGGTAGAACCCATGCGCACCAACAGTTTAGGTTCGATTTCGCCGGCCGCGATGCCCGCTGAAACTATTTTGTATCGCTGCCGAATCCCTGCGGTCCACCGGTCAGATAGAATTCGACGCGAGCCTCACTCGGCGAAGAAAAGCGAGACGGCGACACGAAACCCAGGTAGCAATTCGGAGGTCAGCGATTCCTCGACCGACAGCATTGCGACGCCGGCCGCGGTGTGCTTCACGATCATTTTTGCGTCGGGGTCGAGCACCCAGACTTCGACCGTACCCGCCGCGAGGTACTCGGCGACTTTGGATTCGATTTCGGGGAGCGTGTCGTTCTTACTCCGAATTTCCACGATCAGCTTGGGGATCGTTTCGAGATAGCCCTCGCGGGAATACCGGGCCGGCAATTGATCGGTCGTTAGGAATGCCGCATCCGCGCCCGGGACACGATCCGGCCCGCGGCGCAGGACGATTCCGACTTCGCCGTACGCGTGACCCAGTCCCTTCGACTCGGCTTCGTTCGTCAGCAGGGTACAAACTTTGTTTTGTTTGCGACCGTGGTCGCCGCCGGGCGGAGCCATAACGAGGAGCACTCCGTCATCGAGTTCGTACCGGACATCCCCACCCGGCAACGACGTCGGCATCGTGGCTAAATCCGCCGCCGTGAGGAGGCGGGGCCAAGTCGGAGCAGGTGGTTTGCGCGTAGCGGTCATAGCCGGATTCTACCCGATGATGTGCCCGGTTGAAACCATTGAGTGTGGCAAAACTTTCTGGGTAACGCTTCAGGCTTCTGAAGTTGCCGGTTCGATGATGGCCATCAACAACCGACTTTGGACATTGCTGGCCATGTTATTCGTCGTCGAACTGCAATAAGTGGCCAATTCTGGCCATAACCGGGTAGTAAAACTGACCGAC
>JANXTU010000274.1 GCA_025352235.1 Fimbriiglobus sp. | reverse complement strand
CCGAGGCTGCGGATCTTGGCGAAGCAACCGGTGAGCTTGTCCTTCAGGCCGAAGCCCTTGAACCCGCAACCGCTGTGGCCGCAAGCCGGGGCGGCGCAGCAACCGTTCGAGACGAGCACTTGCTTCTCGACGCAGGTGGCGACCATCTTGCAGACGTTGACGGTCACGGTGCTGCACACCGGGACGCACACCGTGCGGGTCGCTTGGTACGGCACCGACTTGCACACGTTGACGGTGCAGGTTTGGGCGACGCATTCGGAGACGCAGCGGGTCTTGCAAACCGGGACCATCGTCGTCACGCATTCTTTGACGCAACGGGTCACGGGGCACTGGGTCGTGACGCATTCTTTGACGCAGGTCGTCACCGGGCACTGGATGGTCTTGGTCACGCACTCGTAGCTGCACACTTGCTTGGTCACCGGGACGCAATGGGCGACCTTCTTGCAAACCGTGACCGGTTCGCAGACGGTTTCGCAAACGCGTTCCTTCTTGCAGGTGGTCACCGTGCGCGGGCACGGCACGCTGCAAGGATTGCACGGGTCCATGAAGCCCTTGAAGCGGTCGCACAGGCGCGGGCCGACTTCCTTGGTCACCGGGGTCGACACCCAGCGGTGAACCGTCTTGGACTTCATTTCCGTGACCGACTCGGTCGTGTACTGCGTCTCGTTGACGGTGACGGTTTTCATCACGGGGACGCGTTCCGTCACCGTGCGGGTTTCCATCGTCGTGACTTGCTTGTTCACGTAGCTCGTCCGCGGCTCCATCGTCGTGACTTGCTTGCTCACGTAGCTCGTCCGCGGCTCCATGACGGTTTCCGAAACCATCTTGTTGACCTTGACGTTGTGCGTCCGCTGCTCGGCCACCATTTCATTCCGGTGCGCGGTGTACGACTCGGTGCGGAGTTCGTTCTTCCACACGGTGCGCGTTTCGGCGACCGTCGTCGGAACCATTTCCGTCACTTTGATCGTCTGGTACACCGGGCCGCAACCGCCCGTGACGACGCCGTTGGTGACCGGCGGGGTCGTCGGGACTTCCACCATGCCGGTCGGCTTCGGGTCGGCCTTCTTCTCGTCCGCGGCGAACAGGGACGAGGCCCCGAATACGCCGGCGAGCACCGCCGTCATCGTACACACTTTGACCCATCGCATACTCATGATCCGCTCCGTTTCGGGGTTCCGCATCGTCCCCGTCATCATGCCCGCCTTTCCGTTAGGCGGTCCCCACGACGACGGTGTTCGACATGCTGACTACAAGATGCCCTACTCCGGGGGTTTGGCCAAGTGGAGCGGGCGGGGTAAGCTTGAAAAACAAGCCGAGTCGCGGGCGCTTCCACCGGCCGCACCGGGTGGTCGCATCCTCCCCATTCCACCGGTGCGCGAGGGCCGGCCGGTTGTGCCGCTTGGCGCGGGCGGGTTGTAGCGGTGCGCGAAACCCTGACGGCCCGAGAGGGGTTTTCCGCGGGGAATTGGGAGAACTGACGCGGGGGATCTACCGGCGGGATTCGGGCGGTCTGACGAAGACTTCGCGAACGGGAACAGGAATCGGTTTGGGCGAGCGGCACGGCGTGAGTACTCCCGTCTCCGCCGACTCGCCATCCGCACGGATGCCGCGCCGTATGATGTCTCCATCTCTTCACTCCTATCCGCCGGAGTTCCCACCATGCGCCGCCCGCTCGCTCTCTTGGTCGCCCTCGCCTTCGGTGCCCCGGCCCTCGCCGAGGACAAACCCAAAGACGAATGGATCCCCCTGTTCAACGGCAAGAACCTCGACGGGTGGACGCCCAAAATCAAGGGCTACGAACTCGGCGACAACCACGCCAACACCTTCCGCGTCGAAGACGGCCTGCTGAAAGTCCGCTACGACAAGTACGACAAATTCGACGAGAACTTCGGCCACCTTTTCTTCAAAGAAAGCTACAGCCACTACCGCATCCGCGTCGAGTACCGCTTCGTCGGTGAGCAGGTCAAAGGCGGGCCGGGCTGGGCGTTGCGCAACAGCGGCATCATGATCCACGGCCAAGACCCGAAGACCATGGCGAAGGATCAGAAATTCCCCGTCAGCATCGAAGTGCAACTGCTCGGCGGCAACGGCAAAGACCCCCGGCCGACGGGTAACCTCTGCACCCCCGGTACCAACGTCGTCTACAGCGGCAAACTCTACCAAACGCACTGCACCAACTCGAAGTCGAAGACTTACAAAGACGGCGATTGGGTCGTCTGCGAAGCCGAGGTTCACGGCAGCGGCAAAGCCCAGCACTTCGTCGACGGTGAGATGGTCATCGAATACGAACAAATTCAATACGACGACCGCGACGCCGACGCCAAACCGTTGATCAAAGACAAGAAGTTGCTCATCGAGGGCGGGACCATCTCGCTGCAATCCGAGAGCCACCCCATCGACTTCCGCAAGGTCGAAATCAAGATCCTCAAGAAGTAACGCCGATGATCTGCCCCGTCTGCGGCCAGTTGAATCTGCCGGGCACGGAGCAGTGCTCGAATTGCCTATTCGACCTCATGGCCATCGACCGGCCTCTCCCGGCCGACCGCGTCGAGGCCAGCTTGCTCCGGGATCCCGTCTCGGTGCTCGAGCCCAAGCCGCCGGTGACGGTGAATCTCGACGCGACCCTCGGCGAGGCCATCGCCAAGATGCTCTCGCGCTCGGTCGGGGCGCTCTTGGTCCTCGACGCCGCCGGCGGACTCGCCGGCATCCTCACCGAGCGCGACTTCCTCACGAAAGTCGCCGGCGCCGCCGACTTCGCCAGCCGCCCCGTCCGCGAGTTCATGACCCCCCGCCCCGAAACCACGGCCTTGGGCGACCCGCTCGCCCTCGCCCTCGCCAAGATGGACGGCGGCGGCTACCGCCATCTCCCCATCACCGCCGGCGGCCAGCCGGTCGGTGTCGTGTCCGTCCGCGACATGCTCCGGCACCTAGTCCATTTGTGCGGCTGAGCCCGGGAGAAAGCCGGATTGGCCCGAGCGGGGCGATTATGCACATCCGGTGTCAATTCGGTATATTAACACGATGAAAACGTCAGCCGATGCGTCCGAGGTCCCCGATGGAAGAACAGTTCGATTCGGAACTCGTCATCGGTTTGGTGAGCGCGGTCGGCACCGAAAATAAACGAGTCGTCGATTTGCTGAAGGAGAGTCTGGGCGTCGCGGGTTACACCGTTCACGAAATCAAGCTTTCCCAAGATGTCATTCCGGCGCTTTGCGCAGTCCCCGCTCACGGCAACAACCAATTCGACCGAATCACCAATTTGATGGACGCTGGGAATGCGGCTCGGGAATCGAGCGAAGACAACTCGATTCTCGCATTCGGCGCCGCTGCGGAGATCTTCGCCAAACGAAACAAAGACAACGGCAACGCTCAAAAATCGCCCAAGACCGCCTACATCATCGATTCGTTGAAACGCCCAGAGGAAGTGACCCGATTGCGGCTGATCTACCCATCGGGATTTTTGTTGATCGGCATCCATTCGGATTTGGAGCGCCGGATCGAGCACCTTATCAATGTTCGAGTGATGTCGGCGGAGCAAGCCGAGGTTTTGATCGGACGCGACAGAGAAGAGACCAAAGTCACCCGCGGGCAGCGTGTGAACAAGACTTTTCACATGGCCGATTTCTTCGTCAGGATCACCGCGAGTCAGGATCAACTGCGCTGCGATGTGACCAGGATCGTTTCCGTTTGGTTCGGCAATCCGTTCGTGACACCGACATTCGATGAGCACGCGATGTTCATGGCCTTCGCGGCGGCACTCCGATCGGCGGATATGTCGCGGCAAGTCGGGGCCGTAGTCACCCGCAATTCGCAAATCCTGTCGACGGGCGCCAACGATTGCCCCAAAGCGGGCGGCGGGCTCTATTGGCCAGTGCGAAATGCTCAAACGGGTCGCATCGAAGATCATCCGGACGGGCGGGATTTTACGCGCGCGGATGGGGACTCCAACCGGGCCGTGCAGCTTCGAATCATAAAGCAGATCGTCGAGGATGGCGAAAAGCAAGGGCTCGACTCAAACAAGCTGACGCAATTGTTGGAGAACAGCCCACTGCGGGATCTGACGGAGTACGGGCGGGTCGTCCACGCGGAGATGGAAGCCTTGCTCTGTTGCTCTCGAAACGGCCTATCGACTGTCGGCACCACACTCTACTGCACCACTTTCCCGTGCCACAACTGCGCGAAGCACATCGTCGCCGCCGGCGTCGAGCGGGTCGTTTACGTGGAACCTTATCCCAAGAGCAAGGCGTTGGAGTTCCACCAAGACTCCGTGGCCCTCGTCGGAGAGAATGGGCTGGTGGGTCAAGGGCTCGTGAAATTCGACGCGTTCGTCGGAATCGGACCGAGACGATTCTTCGATTTGTTTTCGATGAATTTGGGCTCCAGTTATAGCCTTGACCGCAAAGACCATCGCACCGGGCTAAAATCCGAGTGGCGTCTCGAAAGTTCCCGGCTGAGGGTGCTCATGCTCCCGACATCGTACCTAGAAAACGAGACGAATTCGGTTAAACTCTACGTTGAGGCCGTGAAGCGAATGGCCAAAATCGAGGTCGAACATGAGCCGGGAACAGTTGCTGGAACAGTTTGAAATAGCGAACGCCGTTGTCAGTCAGTGGCCGAAGTGGAAGCAAAACCTCTTGGTAGACAGTTCCAAGCCCACGGTTTCCGTTCCTCGGGCCCCCGTCGATAACTTCCGGACAACCGATCGGCGCGAAATCCCACCGAAACAGAATGGCTGAGCGTCCGCCCATGACCAAAGACGAAGTCGTTGCCGCGCTCGAGGAAATCGGCACCCTCCTGCAATTCAAGGGCGAGAACGACTTCCGCGTCCGCGCGTACACGGCCGGGGCGCGGGCGCTCGCCGGCTTCGATGGGGACTTCAAAGCCCGCGTTGCGGCCGAGCACTTCGACGATATCCGCGGCATCGGCGAGGCCCTGCAACTCAAGATCATCACCTTGGCCACGACCGGGCGGCTGGACTACTTGGACGAGCTGCGCGCTTCGGTTCCGCCGGGACTCGTGGACATGCTGCGCCTGCCGAGCATTGGGCCGAAGAAGGTGAAGGCGCTCCACGACGAATTGAAGATCGACACCATCGCCCAGTTGAAAGCCGCGTGCGAAGCGGGGACCGTGGCCGACCTCAAAGGCTTCGGGAAGAAGACGCAAGACAAGATCCTCGAAGGGATCGCCCTGCTCGACTCCTTCGGCAAGCGCGTCCGCTTCGACCAAGCCTACCCGCTGGGCATGGCACTCGTCGAACAGATCCGCTTGCTGCCGGGAGTCGAGATGGTCGAACTCTGCGGAAGCCTGCGGCGGCGGCGCGAGACGGCCAAGGACCTCGACATCCTCGTCGCCAGCGACGATGCCGGCCCGATCATGGATGCGTTCGTGGCGCTGCCCGAAGTCGTCACGGTCATCGGGCACGGGCCGACGAAGTCGAGCATCGTGGCGAAACTCGGCGTCGGCACCGACGCGATCACGCTCAACGCCGATCTGCGCGTTGTCACGGCGGCGCAGTTCCCCTTCGCGCAGATGTACTTCACCGGCAGTAAAGAGCACAACATCCGCCTCCGGCAACGGGCCATCGAACTCGGTTTGAGCCTGAATGAGTACGGGCTGGGCGACGACGCCATCACGGCGAAGTGCAAGACGGAGGCCGACATCTACCTAGCACTCGGCATGGACTACGTCCCGCCCGAACTGCGCGAAGACACCGGCGAGGTGGAAGCGGCGCTGGCGAAGAAACTCCCGAAGCTCATCGAACGGGGCGAGCTTCGCGGCGTGTTCCACAACCACACCACGGCCAGCGATGGCACCGCGACGTTGGAAGTCATGGCTCAAAAATGCCTGGCCCTCGGCTGGGAATACTTCGGCGTTGCGGATCACTCCCAGAGTTTGAAAATGGCCGGCGGCCTCAGCCCCGAGCGTGTCCGCGAGCAGTGGGCCGAGGTCGATGCGCTCAACAAGAAACTCCAAGGCTTTCGCATTTTGAAGGGGACCGAATCGGACATCCTCTTGGACGGTTCCCTCGACTACGATGACGAAATGCTGGCCGGGTTCGATTACGTCGTCGCCAGTGTCCACACGCATTTCAACTTGCCGGAAGCGGAGCAAACCGCCCGCGTCTGCAAGGCGCTGCGCCACCCGGCCACGACCATGCTCGGCCACGCCACGGGGCGATTGCTGCTCCGCCGGCCCGGTTATAAAATCGATCTCGATGAAGTCCTGCGCACTGCAGCGGAGCACGGCAAGTTCATCGAGATCAACGCGCAACCGTCGCGGCTCGATCTGGAATGGACCTACGTGAAACGCGCCAAAGCCCTCGGCGTGAAGCTCGTGATCAACCCGGACGCCCACAGCCCGGACGATCTAGAACTGACCCCCTACGGCATCGCCGTGGCCCGCCGGGGCTGGTTGACATCGGCCGACGTACTGAACACGCGGGGGTTGGACGAGATTTTGAAAGTACTGGGCCGCTGAGCCGCACGGTTATCGCCACCGCGAATCGACGGTTAAACTCCTATGAATACGCTCCTCCCCGTCGACGGCGCCTCCCTGACGGGCCGCGAGCGCGAGCGCTTCGCGGCGCGGATGTTCGATTCCCTCGCCCCCAAGTATGTCCGCCTCAACCGGCTCATCAGTTGGGGGGCCGACGAACGCTGGCGCCGCACGGCCATCGCTGCGGCCGGGATCGCGCCGGGCGACACGGTGTTGGACCTCGGCACCGGCACGGGCGATTTATACATCCCGGCCTACCGAGCTGCTCAACCCGGCGGGCGCGTGATCGGTCTCGACATTTCCGCGAACATGCTCGGCGTCGCCGACGGCCGCATCCGCGAGGCCTTCCCCGGCATCGAACCGCAACTGGACGTGCGCTCCGCAGAGGCGACCGAACTCCCGGATAATTCCGTCGACGTGGTCTTAATGGGCTGGGTACTGCGCAACGTCGGCGACCGCCCCGCGGCCTACCGGGAAATCCTGCGCGTGCTCAAACCGGGCGGCCGGTTCGTCTGCGTCGAGACGTCCCGCCCCGGCTTCTGGCCCTTCCGCGCGGGGAACTACATCTATTGCAAGTTCGTCATGCCGAACATCGTGCGGATGGTCGGCGGCGACCGCGCGAGTTACGAGTATTTGGCGAAGACGACGGTGAACTTCCCCCGCCGCCCCGCCCTGACCGAAGAATGGACCCGCGCCGGCTTCCGCGCCGTCCGCAGCCGCCCCCTGATGCTCGGCAGCATCGCCCTGCACGTCGGGGCGAAGTGACCCGTGATCCAAGGACAACGCTCAATACACCCCGCCGGCTTCCGTCTTCGCCGCGGCACCGGCGGTGCCGCCGGCGTAGCGGGCGTGCCAGCCTTCGGCGGCGCGCATCTGGCCGAGGTCTTCCGTCGTGTAGCCGTATTTGGCAAACCACGGCGTGCCGGTCTTCACGATGGCGTCGGTTTCCTTCACGCGGCGGGCGCACTCGGTGTCCGCGAACTTCTGCCGTTCGGCCGGGGTCTTGTAGGTGAAGAACTCTTTCCAGAAGGCCCGGCCGCCGAGGATGCCGCTGGCCCCGGCCTTCATCGCCATCTCCACTTGCTTCTTGTACACGTCGTAATCGACGCCGGCGCTCAGCAGCACCCACGGCTTCGGGCAGGCGTCGTTCAGCTTCTTGAGGTTGTCCATCAGCACCGCGTCGGATTCGACGCCCATCGTGCCGGGGAACTCGGATTTGTAGACATCGCAGAGGCGGCCGAGGATGCGGGCGCTCTCGATGACGGTGTTCGCTTTGCGAGCGACTACGCTCGGCGACTTCGCGTCTTCGCTGCCGTAGGGGAAGTGGATCGGCTCGAGCAAGAACAGGATGTCGTGGGCGATGCACTCGTTGTAAATTTGCAGCGTGAATTGGAAGTTGCGCTCGGCCGAGTCGGATTCATCCGGCTCGAACTGCGCGAGCAGTTTGACGGCGTCGGCGCCGGCGCGCTTGATCTTGGCGACGCCCCAGCCCGGTTCGACTTCGCCGCAGGGGGCGTTGGCCTTGTTCTTGGTCGCCCCCGATTTTTCGACGCGGACGAGCAAGCCCGTGCTGGCCGGGACCGCGTGCGCGGCCACGGTGCTGGCGTAGCCGTAATAGCCGTCGACGAGGAGACCGCTGCAAAAGGGCGAGAGGGCCTTCGAGAGCATGACCTTGGCGTCGGCGACTTCGTCGTAGGTCGGTTCCGCGCCGAGGGCGGCTTTCATCATGTTGATCATGGAGCTGTTCTGGTCGGTGGCGACCATGGTCAGCGTGCCGTTCGGGTTGCTGATGCGCTGGAGGCCGCGCAGTTTGCCCGGTGTGAGACCCAACCCGTACAGGCGCGTGATCGAATGCGACATGGAACCGACACTCCACTGAAGTACCGCGGAACGGACAGAATGGGTGTTTTAGCGAACGGGGTGGATGGGTCAACGGAAGTGCGGGGGTCCCGCCATGAGACGCCGGTGCCACCTTTAAGCATTCCGCTCGCTCCTCCTATTTATCCTTCTTGGGCGTCTCGAGGTCGGCGAGCTTCTTCTTGCCGGTCACGTATAAAATCGCATCTTCGGCGACGAGGCGGAGCGTGAGGTCCGGTTTCCAGTCCTTCGACGCGTCCTCCGGCTTCCTCGGATCCTTCGAGCCCTTCGCGATCTTTTCCAGCTCCGGTTGGGCACCGCGGGCTTCCAT
The DNA here is from genome assembly GCA_025352235.1 of Fimbriiglobus sp. Taxonomy (GTDB): domain Bacteria; phylum Planctomycetota; class Planctomycetia; order Gemmatales; family Gemmataceae; genus JALHQU01. Next base: position 17,498 of record JANXTU010000274.1, on the reverse strand, counting down.
GCCGATCTGCGCGAGCGCCGACATCGCCGCGATGACCAGTTCCGGCTCGTCGTAGTTCAACGCTTCCATCAGTTGCGGCATCACCGGTGCGGCCTTGGGTCCGAGGGCGGCGCAAGAGTTGATCGCGTGCATCCGGACCATCGGCGAGTCGGGGGCTTTGATGTACGAGGCGATCTTCTTCACGTGTTCGGCGAGTGTGCGGTCGTCGTACATGACGTTGAGCAAATAGAGCCAGCAGAGGATGCCTTTGTCCTTCTCGAGCCGGATGCGGGTTTCGACCGGCTCGACGTAGAGCTTGAGGTCCTTGGCGTAGTCTTCCGGGTTCTTCGGCTTCGGTGGCCCGATTTGCAACAGGGCTTGGATCGCCTCCATCCGCACGCCGGCGCAGGCATCTTTGAGCATCGTGTTGAGCAGGAACTTCGCCGCGGCGTCGTTCGGCTCCCCCTTTTCAGTCGGCGGCGCGCCGATGCGGCCGAAGGCGGTCGCGGCGGCCATGCGCGTTTCCCACGAGGGGTCGAACCCGGCCTTGCGGATTTCCGGGATCGCCGAAACCGCTTCCGGCCCGAACGACATCAGCGAGCGCACGCAGAAGAGGCGGACGATACTGCCGTCGAGCGTGTTGGCCAAGCAGGTCCGCAGGGCGCTCACGGCCGGTTTGATCTGCTCGCGGATGTCGTAGCCCATGTTGCTGATGATCGTGATCGCGACGATGCGCACCCCCGGATCGGGGTCTTTGTAGATCAAATCGGTGATCGGCACGATCGAGCGTTGCCGCGCCGTCGGCCCGAACTGCGGCAGCGTCCGCAGCGCGAACTCGCGCTGTTGCGAATCGGGCTGCGTCGCGGCGTTCAATTGCTTGATCCAGTCGCCCAACGGCTTACCATCGACGAACTCCGGGTAGGTGATCTTCTTCGGTTCTTTCGGCGGCGGCTCGGTCGGTTTCGGCGGCTCGACTTTGGGCGGATCGACCTTCGGGGGCTGCAGTTGCACGACCGGCACCGCGACCGTCGGGGGAATCACCGGCTTCGGCAACTCGGCCACCGGAATGACAGGCATCGGGCGGATGGGCACGGTCGGCATCGGCTCCGGCGCCGGGAGCAAATCGGGGCCGACCTGTGGCACCCAAGGCTTCGCGGTCGTCGTGGGCGCTCCGGCTTCGGTCCGCACCGTCGCGGGCACTGGCTCGACTTGGGCCACGGGCGCGGCCGGTTTCGAGCAGCCGAGGGCGGCCAGTGCGAACACCCCGCCCGCGAGCCAATTCCGACGCAACGCACCCATGACGCCACTCCTGCACGAAGATTTCTACTTGTAGAATACCCAACTGCCCCCCGACGATGCAACACCGTCGCCCGCGCTTCCGTTGGACAACACTGGCCGGGGCCGGCGCAATCCGTTGACTGAATCCGTGGAATCCATCGCACTCTCTCGGGACGAACGCCCCCGGCGCTACTGGCTTGCGCGCAACCACCTCCCCCTCTCTGTTTCGGAGAGGGGGCCGGGGGGTGAGGTCTGTTTAGTCCTGATGCTCCACGGCACCGGCGGTTCCGGCGCGCTCGCCGCCGAGGAAACGGGCCTCGTCGACTTCGCCCAGCGGGCTGGATTCGCGGTCGCCTTCCCCGAAGGACTGCCGGTGAACCCGAACGCGCCGGCCAAGTTCCTCAGCAATCCCCAGCGTTGGAACGACGGCGGCACCCGCCCCGGCGACAAACTCCACACCGACTTCGACGACGTCGGTTTCTTGGAAGCGGTGATCCGCGACGCCGTCAAGCGGACCGGAGCCGACCCGCGGCGCGTTTACCTGACGGGTTTTTCCAACGGGGCGGGCATGGCCTTCCGCTTCGCGGCGGAACGGACGGAATGGATCCGCGCCGTCGCCCCGGTGGCCGGGCACTGCTGGCTCGACGCCCCGAAGCCGTCGCGGCCGATCCCGACGCTGTTCCTCATCGGCGACCGCGATCCGCTGATTCCGAAGGTCGAAGGATTCGTCGATTTGCCGTGGTTCCCACAACCGGTGCTGAGACCGGGCATCGACCGTACCCTCGAAAAATGGGCTGTCGGCCTCGGGTACGAACCGACACCCCAGCGGATCGCCGAAGCCGGTGGGATTGTCGAAGCGGAATACGGCCCGGCCTTCCGCACCGTCACGATCCCCGGCCTCGGGCACCACTGGCCCGGCGGTCGGGGATTGTTGAACCCACGCATCGGCGGGGATCCGTCGAATGCGCTCGATGCGAACGCACGGATTTGGGAATTCTTCCAACAGGCGAGCCGGATGGGGGTGTGAGTGAGTGGTCGGAGATTGGAGCGGGTAACACGCTTACATAGCACTTCCGGATTGTGCAAAGCCCTTCTTACGTGGCGACAAGTTTCCAACTTGTCGACGAGAAAACCCGAAGTTGCACCGCATTAACGGAAATTCCTGTCAAATCTCTTGTCGACAACTAAGTTGGAAACTTGTCGCCACGTAAGAAGGGCTTTGCGCAACACCCGCCACGCAATTTTGAGATCCGCTCTAGCCAGCAGCCGGGGCTGCAATGCTATGCGGAGCATGGTCGCCTTTCGCTCCGCGAAAGGCAGGTCCGGCAGACAGTGTCGATTTGGAACCGGAGCAATCCCGATGCCAACCTTTCGCGGAGCGAAAGGCGACATTGCTCCGCGTCGGCCCTTACAACTTCGGGCCGAGGTGCGGCGTCAGCACGACGCGGAGCGAGCCGTTCTTCTGGATCGACGCTTCGACGATGTAGACCTGGCCCGTCGACAGCGAGGTGATCGACGCTCGCAACGGCAGCTTCAAGTCTTCCATCTTGCCGATGCTCGCTACGCCTTTGCCGACGATCATTTCTTGGATGTCGAGTTGAATTTTGCGAGAGGTGTTCGACAAGCCCGCCGGCGACGGTGGGAGTTCGATCGACGCGGAGCGCGCGGGGTTCGTCGAGTTTTGCATCACGAAGCCGCCTTCGCCGGTGAACGCCGAGGCGAGCATCGCGATGGGCAGGTTCGTCGGCGTCGATTTCTCTTGGATCAACGTTACGGGGACCATCACGTCCGAACCGCCGGTGGCTTTTTGGGCCGCGTCACCGCTGCTGGCCCACTCGGCGGTCAGCTTCGCGCTCTTCTTGTCCGCCGCGACTTCGACCTTCACGTTCTTGAGCGCCGGCGATGCCACCTTGCCGAGTTTCGCTTCGGCGATGGTGAAGCCCGGGACGGCAGTCAACACTCGCTCGACCGGCTTCGGATCTTTCGCGGGGATCGCCAGTGAGACCGTTTGTTGGATCTCTTTGCGTTCGACCTGCGAGCCGCTGTCGGTGATTTTGAGGACCACCGAGAAGGCCCCGTTGGACGGGGCCGCGACGGTCACGTTGGCCATCTTCCGCACGGGGGTCTTCCCCGCGAGGCCGATCATCTGAATCGGGAACGTACCGGGCCGCTCGATGACGATGAGCTTCTCGAAGACGCCGGGCGAATCGGTCACTTCGAGCTTGTCGCCGCCGAGATCCCAGATGACGCGCTCGACGTTTTTGACCTCGCCGCGCAGCCGGAAGGTCGCGGGGGCCGTGGCGTAACCGCCGATCGGTTCGACGGTGAAATCGTTGATGGCCGGACCGCCGGCCGCCGCGCTGGCCGCGCCGAGATCGACCGGCACGCTGCGGTCGTTTTCTTCCATCAAGAAATTGCGGACGGTGAGCTTCGCCGAGTAATTCCCCGGCTTGGCGTAGGTGTGGACCACGCTCTTCTCGGGTTCGAACGGTTCGAGCGGCGAGCCGTCGCCGAAGTCCCACCAGCCGGTTTGCCCGGTTGCATGGTTTTGGAAGTTCGCAGTCAGCCCTTCAGCGCGCACCTCGAAGTTGGCGATGGGCTTGCCCGGCTTGGCGACCTGATCGACGAGGGCGGTGGCGTAGACGCCGATGACCCCGGTGGCCAGGCCCGCGAATCCCCCGAGCGCAGCTTTGAAGACCCCGAAACCCGATTTCTTAGCGGCGGCCGGCACGGCGGTGATAGACACGGGGAATCCCTCGGTGGAAAGTGCGCAATACGATCGTGCCGGGGGAATACCGAATCCGGGCAACCCGGGCAAGCCCGAGTTGGCGAGGGGGTATCGCAACAATTCTTGGAGATTCGGTGAACGACTTGGGAATCTGAACCATGGAATGACACCCGAAATCGGACGTAAGTCCTTGCGGCGCCTAGGTCGTTCCGAAAATCGGACGTCATTCCACGGTAGGGTGGGTGGGTTGACGCTGGAATGACGACTCCAAGAATCGTTGCTACACCCTTGGCGAGCCGGCCGGGTGATCTTCGCCCGTCCGGGAACCCAGGTGCTCCCGCCCTTGGGCTGTAAAAGTCGGCCCCTTCGGGGCGAAGATCACCCGACCGTCACGTCAATAACGCAACCGATTCGCAACGCTGCAGTGCCGCCACGGTGAAGATCTGCGGGTAGAGCTTCTCGTAGTACCAGAGGTTGGCGAAGTAAAAGCCGATGGGGCTCGGCGGGAAGTGGGTGCCGTCGCGGGTGGCGATCCGCAGGTATTCGATTCCGCGCCGGCCGGGTTCGCCGAGGGGCAATTCGGCCAGGGCGTCCAGCGCGAGCGCCGTTTCCTCGATGCTGCTCGGCGTCCCCGCCCGGCCGCCCCAACCGCCGTCGGGGTTTTGATTCGCCCGCAGCCAGGCGAACCCGCGGTCGAAACAATCCTTCGGCAGCGCCGACCCGAGGCGCAACACCCGGCTTGTGCCATAAGTGAGGTTTTCGATGTCGGCGCCGTGTTGATTGCCGAACCAGAGCGGCGCCCACGCCCCGTCGGGCCGCTGAGTGTTCGCCAAGTAGCCGAGGCCGCGGGCCGCGCTGCGATCGATGCGGGTGCGCAGTTTCGATGGCAGTTGATCGCGCCACGCAAACCAGGCCCGGAGCGCGTGCGCCGTGAGGTCGTTGCTGCTGCGGTCGAAGGGCAGGCCCGTCCAACCCTTGCAAAAGGTGGGGATGCCGCCGTCGCGGTTCTGGAGGTCCAGCAGCCACTCGACCGCCGCAGTCGCCGCGGACAGTGCGGTGTCATCCGGTTCGCCCAAGTGTTTCAAGGCCAGCAGCGCCCCGGCGGTATCGTCGGCGTCGGGGACGCCGCCGGGGAGGTCGGTCCAAGCCCAACCGCCCGGCGCGGCCCGCGTGAACGGGTGGACTTCTCGATACTGCTGCTTCAAGAGCCAAGTGCGGACGGCCGCGGAACTCTCGACTTCTCCCAAGGCATTGATTGCCAGCGTCGTCACCCACGTCGTCAGGTCGGTGTCGATGGGCCAACTGCCGTCGGACCGCATCGATTGAACCAAGAATCGCAGCGATTCCGCCACGACCGCGTGATCTCCGTGCCCGGCGCCGATCAGGCTCATGGCGACGAAAGCCGTGAGCGGGGTGGCTTCGAGATAGCCGCCGGTGCCGGGTTGGATCGCGCGGAGTTTCCGCAGTGTGCGGTCCTTCGCCAGCCAACGCGGGATGCGGAATAGCGGGTTCCACGTCGGCCGGTGCCAGTGCTTCACCTGCCCGATGGCGATGAGCGCCGGCAGGGCGTAGCTGACCACGGGCAGTTGGACGATGCGGAAGAACCAGAACGGGAGCGCCGCGAGTTCGAACGGGAGTTGCGGGACGAGCGTCCAAGGGTCGGGGCCGAGTTTGCCAGCGAGGGCGAGCATCGTCAAGATCGGCACGGAGAAGGTGCGGTCCTTCCCGTAGCGGTCCGCGATGACCTTCGCCAGCGGCGCTGGTTCCAACGTGCCGGCACTCGCGCGGATCCAACCCCGGGCCCGCTCCACTGACAGTGGGTTGTCATCGCCCAACGCGGCCCAACACAAGCAGGTCGTGCTGATGTTGCTGAAACTGAGCGGGGTATCCCCCCAGCCGCCGTCGGGGTTTTGGTTCGCGATCAACCAATCCGAGCCGGCTTGGACCAACGGGGCGAATGCGGGATTCCCGGACGATTTCAATGCGAAGATGGCCGTCGCCGTGGACAGCGCGCTGGGCGACAATTCGCCGAGCCAGTATCCGCCGGGCGCGCGTTCCCGCAACAGGGCGGCGCGGGCGTTGGCGAGGAATTCGGTGACCATGCGATCTTTGTATCGGGCGGAGTCACCGAGCCGCGAGGAAGCCCTTGCCGGTTTGAGCGGCGCTCGATCGGGAGTCGACCCGGCCGGTCTCCACGCCGCCGACCTGAACGAGCAAGACCCGCTGGCGGATGCGGTCGACGGAGTTGGCGAAGAAGAACGCTTGCCCCAGTTTCTCGACGGGGTCGTCGGTCGCGCCGACGACGAGCAGATCCGACCGATTCAAAATCACCTCGAAGGCGAGGGCCGGGTACGATTCCGACGCGCGCTGGTCGGTGCGGGCGAACCCGGAGCCGTCCGCCGTCGGTCGGAGCCACGGTTGGCGCTCGCCGTGCTGGATCTGGAATTCGCCGCGGACTTTCAATTTGTCGTCGGGCAGCGGTGTCGCGGTGAGGGCCAAGCCGCATTCGACGAGTTCGTACTTTTTCGACTCCGCCGCAGCGGTCACCGCGTGGGTCACACCCAAGCGGCATCGGTCGATCGGCCCGTTCACCGGGATCAATTTCGGTTGCCCGGCGAGGGCGCTCCGCAACGTCGGGCTCAGGCAGGTGGCTTCCGAGGTCGCGAGCCGTTCGAGTTCCTGCGGCGGTTGGCTGGAAATGACACCGAGGCGCAAGCCGTTCACCGCGAGGAGCGTCGTCTGTTCGTGGGTGAGCGGATTGGTGACGTCGGCCCAAAGCCCGGCGTTCAGATAGTCGCTCCCGGCCGGTTGGTCGATGAGCCGCGTGTGGTAGGTCAGCGGCGTTTCGCCGTCGGCATGGACAACAGCGGGAGGCGGGCCGACCGGTTTCCGCCGGCCGTCCAGCAGCTCGCGGGCGGCTCGGGGGGCGAAAAGCTGGCATCCCGAGCCGACCACAGCGATCAGGACGAGACCGACGAACCATCGGACTATGCGCCGCCCATCCATGGACGATCCTTCGACGACGATACGAATGCGAGAGCCGGCTGAATAGCGACGCGGCGGGGATCGGTCAAGCGGAATAGACCGTCGGGTCGTCGAGCCCTGCATCAGCGAACCCTTGCCGTCGGAGTTGGCAAGCATCGCAATGGCCGCAGGCGGCCCCGGTGGCGTCGGGGTCGTAGCAACTGAGCGTCCGCGAGAACTCGACCCCCAGCCGAGTGCCCATCCGGATGATTTCGGCTTTCGTCATTGCGATGAGCGGCGTGTGGATCCGCAGACCGTGGCCGTCTTGGGTGCTCGCTTTCGTCGCGACGTGCGCCAAGGCGGCGAAGGCGGCGAAGAACTCCGGCCGGCAATCGGGGTAACCGGCGAGATCGAGTCGGTTCGCCCCGAAGAAAATGTCGTGCGCCCCGAGCGTCTCGGCGTACCCCAGGGCGATGCCCAGTAGGATCGTATTCCGCGCCGGCACGTACGTGCTCGGCACGCCGGCGTTCATTTCCGCGTCGGTGCGATCCTTCGGCACGGCCGCGTCGGACGTGAGCGCCGATCCGCCGATGCCGCGCAGGTCGAGCGCGACGACGCGGTGGACGGCGCCGCACGCCGCCGCCCATTCCGCGGCTCGCTCGAGTTCGACGCGGTGCCGCTGACCGTAGTCGACGCTGAGCGCGAACGGCTCGTAGCCGTCGGCCTTCGCCAGCGCGAGCAAGGTCGCGCTGTCGAGGCCTCCGCTGAGCAACACGACCGCGCGGGGCATGGCTTGTTTCTTCCAAGGGATGGGGGATACGATGTAGGTATAGGGGAACGATCCGATCCTCGGAAGACCGGAGAATCCGCATGACCACGGTGATACCTCATGGCGGCTCGGACGAAATCCAACGCTTGGGCGAAGAGTTATTCGAGCGGAACGTCCGCCCCATCCTCCGACCGGAGGACGACGGCAAATTCATCGCCATTGATGTCGGCAGTGGGGAATACGAAATCGACGCGGACGATTATTCGGCCGTCACGCGGTTGCGGGTCCGTCGCCCATCCGGCCGACTCTGGTTGATGATGGCCGGGCGGGCCACGGCCTACCGATTCGCGGGTGCGCGATGATCCGGGGCACCGTCACCCTCGACCGCGGCCCCCTCGTCCCGCTGATTTTGCGCGGGCCGCACGGCGACCAAATGGACGTGAACGCCGTGATCGATACGGGTTTCACCGCGTCGCTGACGATACCGCCGCAACTCGTCGCCACCCTCGGGCTCGTCTTGGGTGCGGAGGGAAAATTGAAACTGGCCGACGGGACGATCCGCCGATTCGAGCAGTTCACCGCGACTGTATTTTGGAACGGCGCCTGGCGATCTGTTCTCGCCTCCGCACTCGGTGACGACATCCTGGTCGGCCTACGGATGCTCGAGGGCCACTCGCTCACCGTCGAAGTGCAACCGGGCGGGCTCGTGGAAATCGCCCCGCTACAATAATGGAATCGCATCCTAGGACCCAACGCCGGCGGCCGTCGCCAACGCAAGCACGGTCGCGCTGGCGAGACCTCCGCTGAGCGACACGACCGCGCGGGGCATGGCTTGTTTCTTCCGGGGACGGGGGGATACGATGTAGGACAGTGCAAACACGACGGAGGCGAAGCGATGACGCGGACGACGTTGAATTCGGTGCAGACTATCGAGATGCCGGTGGAGACCCGGCAAGCGGCATCGCTCGCCGAAGTGTTGGAAGCAATTGACAATCTAAGCGAAGAAGATCGGGAGGAACTCTACGAGTTGACCCGCACGCGCCGCATCGAAGCGAATCGCGCCCGGATGTGGGAAGCGGCGGAAGAAGCACGAAGAGACTACGCGGCGGGGAATTACCGCGTCATGACACCCGAACAAATCGCGGATGAGATGTTCTCGTGAAACGCGAACTCGTGTACACGACGGGATTCGACCGCGATGCCCGACGTTGGGCTAAGAGGCATCCGACCACTCAACCCAATATTCTGGCGACGCTCGCCGAATTGGAAGCGGATGCGTTTCAACCCGCTCTTCGAACGCACAAACTCAGCGGCAAGCTTTCGGCCTACTGGGCCTGTTCCGCAGGCTATGACATCCGCATCATCTTCGAAGTCATGCTGCACAATGGCTCCGAGGCAATTCGCTTGTTCGCCCTTGGTACCCACGACGACGTCTATTGACCCCCCCCGAGACCCCGCATGTTCTTCACCGAAACGCCGTCGGCCGCGCAATTGGATACCTTCCCGAACCCCGCGCCGGGGCGGGATTATTCCATCGAAATCATCTGCCCGGAATTCACGAGCGTCTGCCCCCTCACGGGGCAACCCGACTTCGGCACCCTCACCTACACGTACACCCCCGGCGCCGTCTGCGTCGAGTTGAAATCGCTGAAACTCTATTTGCAGCGTTACCGTAACCAAGGCATCTATTACGAACAAGTGACGAACCGCTTGCTCGACGATTTCGTCGCGGTGGCCCAGCCGGTGCGGGCGAAGCTCGTCTCGGCGTGGACCCCGCGCGGCGGCATCACGACCAACGTCACGGTGACGTACGAGGCGACGATGTGATAGACCGCCCGTACCTCAGTACCGGCAGTAGATGCTTTCAGAAGGACTCGGCAGTGCCATTCACTCAGAACGACATTATCGAACAATTGAGCTATGCCTATCTCCACGCGGTTGCAGCGAAGGCCGGGTTCGCCTGCGAAGTCGTCGTATCCCGATTGGTGGACGGCGCGGGAGTCGATGCGCGAGTGAGCTGGAAGGAGCGGTTCGACGAAGCCTCGGTGCATACCAACGCCGATCTGCGGATCCAATTGAAGGCGACGACGGCGACCCCGGCAAAGGAGAACGGCAAGTTTTCATACTTCCTCAAGGATGTGGAGAGGTACGACGAACTCCGAGTGCCCAGCGGCCCATTTCCGACATTGCTCGTTGTTCTATTCTTGCCGGAGAATGCGGTGGAATGGCTCACGCTGGATCACGACGCGCTGACGGCTCGCCGCTGCGCCTACTGGGTCAGTTTGTGGGACGCTCCAGCGACACCCAACCGTTCCGGCATTACAGTATACCTACCCGAAGCGAACATTCTCACGCCTGCGAATCTCCGGGAAGTGGTTCAAAGGCTCTCAATGGATGAAGACGTGGTCTATGGTGGTTGAACTCCCTACCGCCCTACTTCGATCGCTGACAACGGCGCAAGTGCGATTGTTCGCCGCGCGTTCCGGCTGGTCGTCTCGTACGGCGAAGCGCGGCGGGCCGGTCTTGAATCACCCGACGGATGGTCTCACGCAAATCCACTTGCCCAGCTCGGATTCGGACCCAGATTATGCGTTCCGCATGCGGGATGCCGTCATCAAATTGGCGTCCTCGGAGAAGCGGGAACCCGCCGCACTTTTGCACGATCTATTGCTTCCGGCCGCGGATATTCTTCACATCCGGCTTCGCTCGCACGATGCGTCCAACGGTACGCTCCCGATCGATTTGGGGGTGAAACTGTTCCAGGCGGGGCAGCAGGTGCTCACCTACGCCGCGTGCAGCGCACAAGAGCCGAGAGCCTTCTACCGCACAACGACGGCGGGTCGGGTCCCGCAGTTTATGAATCGCTGCTTGATGGGTCAGTCGCGGAACGGCGATGGGTATACCGCCACCTTCGCCGCCCCAGTGACGCCCGATCTGCAAAAGACGTTCGCCGATCTGCCGCCAACGGATGATGCGACGGCGAACGAAGTCGAATCTTTGGCCGTTTCCGCCGCTCCGTTTGAACGACAGGTCACACTGACGCTGATGCGGGCCGTTCACACTCTGAAGACAGCGTTCGAGCAGGGCGACACGAGCGGCATGGCAAAACACACGGATCAAGGCATCAGTGCGAACCTCTGTGACGCATTGGCGGAACTATCCGTGGCGGATCAGCGCGCTGAGGTAGACATCGGCGTTGGCTGGTCGAAGGCTCTACCGAGAGTACCCTTTCGACTTCGCCACGGGGTAACGTTCGCACAGCCAGAGATCGTACTGTTAAGTGCGGTCGGCAAAGAGCTCAAGCGGATCGAGCATCGTCGACAAGTTGTCGTTGGTCCAATCACTGGATTGCATGCAAAACCGGCAGAGTTGTTCGACCCATTTCAGGGGGATGTCACCGTCATCGCAGTTGTAAGCGGTCAAAAACGTTCGGTGAGGTTCACCTTATCCGAAGAGGAATACAAACAGGCTTGCAATGGGCACCGCGACCGCTTACCGGTGAGCGTTTCCGGCATCCTCAGTGGTGAAGCCAGTTCGAGCATTTTCCGGCTGACACTCCCGAAAGGGTTTAAGGTCGTAGCTCCCAGTGCTCAACCCGAAGGAGTTCCGAGCGGGTCATAACAGACGTTGCCTACAATTTTTATCGTGGAAATGCCATTCATTAACGCGATGACGATGCCTTCGGCACCCACGACTACCCCGAGCGACACCGTGATCGTCCAATTGTTCGCCGGGGCCCGCGAATTGGCGGGGGCGGCTTCGATCCACTTGAACCTGCCCGACGGCGCGACGGTCGCGGACCTTCGGCAAGCTTTGCTCCTCCGTCATCCCGGATTGGCCCCGCTGCTCGCCCGGTCCCGGATCGCGGTGGATCGGGAGTTCGCCGATGATTCCGCCGTCGTCCCCGACGGGGCCGAAGTCGCGGTCATCCCGCCCGTCAGCGGGGGTTGATTCCATGATCCATCTCACCCGCGATCCCATCGACTCCGGTGCCCTGCTCGACGCCGTGCGCGATCCCCTCTGCGGGGCGGTCGTGCTCTTCCTCGGCACCGTTCGCGAACTGACGGGCGCAGTCCGCACCGTCCATCTGGAGTATGATGCCTATGCCCCGATGGCGGAGCAGAAACTGCGCGAAGTCGCGGCACTCGCCGGACAGCTCTGGCCGCTGAAACGGGTTGGCATCGTCCACCGGCTCGGGAAATTGGACGTCGGCGACATCGCGGTGGCCGTCGCCGTGAGCACTCCGCACCGGGCCGAGGCCTTCGCCGCCGCCGAGTTCATCATGGACACCGTGAAAGAACTCGTGCCGATTTGGAAGCAGGAGAACGCGCCCGACGGCTCGGCCGAGTGGGTGCACGGGACCACGCCACCATGACCGCGCTCGTCGACACCTTCGGCCGCATCCACAACAACTTGCGCATCAGCGTCACGGATCGCTGCAACCTCCGCTGCACCTACTGCATGCCGGAGGACGTGACCTTCCTCGACAAATCGGCTTTGCTGAGCTTCGAAGACATCACCCGCTTCGTCGAGGTCGCCGCGACGCTCGGCGTGAACAAGATTCGGCTGACCGGCGGCGAGCCGCTGCTCCGGCGCGACCTGCCTTCCTTGGTGAAGATGATCGCGGCGGTGCCGGGGATCACCGACATCGGTTTGACGACCAACGGCCTGCTCCTGGCGAATCAGGCCGGGGCGCTCTTCGACGCGGGGCTGCGGCGGTTGAATGTCTCCCTCGACACGCTCGACGCGGGGCGGTTCTTCGAACTCTCCCGGCGCGACGGATTGCCTCTGGTACTCGCCGGATTGCGGGCCGCCAAGCGGGCGGGATTCGACCCCATCAAGGTGAACGCCGTGGCCATCCGCGGCTTCATCGAGCACGATGCCGTGCCGTTGGCGCAGTTCTGCCGCGAGGAAGGCTTCGAGCTGCGCTTCATCGAATATATGCCGATCGGCGCTGATGTGTGGGAGCGGGAGAAGGTCGTCTTCGCCCACGAATTGCTGGAGTGGCTCGAAGCCGGCGTCGCCCCGCTCGCCCCGGCGGCCGACTACGATCCGCGCTCGCCCGCCATGGAGTTCGAATACGCTGACGGCCGCGGTCGCGTCGGCATCATCGCTTCGGTGTCGCGCCCGTTCTGCCGGAGTTGCAACCGCATCCGCCTCACGGCCGAGGGGAAATTGCGCAACTGTTTGTTCGCCCTGGATGAGGTCGACGTGAAGCCGCTGATCCGCGCCGGCGACGACGCGGGGATCCGCGCGGCGCTGTTGGCCAACGTCCTCGACAAATGGGAAGGGCACGAGATCAACAGCGCGAAGTTCGTGAAGCCGCTGCGGACAATGCATGCCATCGGGGGGTAGAGGTGCCCCCCGCGATGGGCGGATCATACAATGGCCGGCGTCGCCCGACCGAAACCCCGCGATTGGCCCCACCATGTCCGACCCCTTCGATTTGCGGGCCGCGGGTATCCCGTCCGCCGGGCCGCTGCACCGCAACCTGACCCCGGCCGGGCTGGTCGAAGCCGCCTTGCGCCGCGGCGAGGGCATCCTCACCGACACCGGCGCATTCGCCGCGTTCACGGGCGCCCGCACCGGCCGCTCGCCGAAGGATAAATTCCTCGTCCGCGAAGCGTCGGTCGAACCGCACATCCATTGGGGGCCGGTGAATCAGCCGATGGCGCCCGCGGTCTTCGCCCGGCTCGCCGATCTCGTCCGAGCCTACCTCCAAAACCGCGAGCTCTTCGTCTTCGACGGCCACGCCGCCGCCGATCCGAAGCACCGCATCCACCTCCGCGTCGTCTCCGAGAAAGCCTGGCACAACTTATTCGCGCGCTGTTTGTTCCTCCGGCCCACACCCGAGGAACTCGAGAACTTCCAGCCCGATTGGACGATCCTGCACGCGCCGAACTTCCACCCCGACCCGGCCCGCGACGGCGTCCGCTCCGAGGTCGTCGTGGCCATTAGCTTCGAGCAGAAACTGGTCATCGCCGCCGGGGCGGGTTACGCGGGGGAAGTGAAGAAGTCGATCTTCACCATCCTGAACTACCTCTTGCCGATGAAGGGCGTGCTGAGCATGCACTGCTCGGCGAACGTCGGCGCCGCCGGGGACGTGGCCCTGTTCTTCGGCCTCAGCGGCACCGGCAAAACGACCCTGAGCGCCGACGCCGAACGCCGGCTCATCGGCGACGACGAACACGGCTGGGGCGACGACGGCGTCTTCAACATCGAAGGGGGTTGCTACGCCAAGACGATCCGATTGTCGAAGGCCGGCGAGCCGCAGATTTGGAACGCCATCCGCTTCGGCAGCGTCTTGGAAAACGTACCCGTCGATCCCGAGACTCGCACCCCCGATTTCAACAGCGAAGTCATCACCGAGAACACCCGCGCCGCTTACCCGGTCGATTTCATCCCCAATTGCGAACTCTCCGGGATGGGCGGCCACCCCCAGACAATTTTCTTCCTCACCTGCGACGCCTTCGGCGTCTTGCCGCCCATCGCGAAACTGACCCCCGATCAGGCGATGCAGCATTTCTTGTGCGGCTACACGGCCAAGCTCGCCGGCACCGAAACCGGCATCACTCAACCCGAGGCGACCTTCAGCACCTGCTTCGGCGCGCCCTTCATGCCGCTGCCGCCGAAGGTGTACGGGAACATGCTGAAGGAGAAGATGACGCGGTGGAATGTGCCGGTCTACCTCGTGAACACCGGCTGGAGCGGCGGCGGGGTCGGCGTCGGCAACCGCATGAAACTGGCCTGGACGCGCGCCTTACTGAAAGCCGCGATGACCGGCGGCTTCGACAACGTCACGTTCACCGCCGACCCGATCTTCGGCTTGAACATCCCCGAAAAATGCGACGGCGTCCCCGACGGAGTGCTCCACCCCCGCGCCACTTGGAACGACCCCGCCGCCTACGACGCGGCGGCGAACAAGCTGAAGGTCCTGTTCGAGGCAGAAGTGAAGAAGTACGGGTGAACCGGGCGTGCCGAACTCCGTCAGGAGTCGGGTGAGTCGCCCGGGCGATTTCCCCAAGGTGGTCCGCACCGCCGACTACGAGGCCCTCGACCGACGCTTGCTGGGGTGAAATGACGAGGCGGAAGGATGGGGGCTACTTCTTCTCCGGCACCGGCGCTGGCTTTTTCAGCTTCTCCTGCCGATGCTTCTCTTCCTCGGCCGTCCACGGCTTGCCGTCGACCGAATTGATAACGAGCGTGGTCGTGAATTTGTGATACGGGGCCGCTTTGTAAGTGATCGTCAGCGGGTTCCAATCGCCGAAGGCCCCTTCCACTTTCATTTCGCACTTGCCGGAGAGTTCGGCGACCCGGTACGCGAAGGTCACTTTGCCGCCATTTTCAGCACTTAGGAACTTGCGGTAGAACAGCCAAATGCGATCCCCGATTTTGATCTGCTGCAACACCGCCCGGTCTTGTTTCTCTTTCGGCCACTTCGCCTGATAGCCTTCTAACGGGATCGTTTGGCTGAATAAGATATCGTCTGCGTCCGGTTCGATTACTTTGAGTTTAACGGCGGGGGCGACGATCAGTCCTTCTGCCGTCTTCAATGAGGCGCGGAGTTCGTATTCCCCCGCCTCGGACAATTCATCGTAGCCGAAATGTTCGAAACTGAAGTCGAACCTAGCGAATTGGCCGACATCTAGGCTCGGTCGTTCAGCATTCACTTTGAGAAGATAGCGATAACCCTCTGACTTCAATGTTTTTCCAGTGGAATGGACAATGCTGATTTGCAGCTCTCCGACTTGTCGGGCCGTTTTCAACGGTGTGTAGTCCTGTCGTTTGTCACTTCGATTGATGAGTACGACAGACAACTGGTTATGGTACACGCTTTCTTTGCTCAGATACGTGCGCCAAAACTCCAAGGGTCGAACCCGCAGGCCCCACCCGAATTTATCGGCGGAGGCGGGGAACAACCACGCGTTCGCGTTAATGATGGTCATAGCAAGCCAAATAGTAACAATGACAGTTCTCCATCTGTAGTCGACTTTACACTGGTCACAGAACTAGCGCCTGGTTGTTTTTTACCTTGAGAACACCTTGCAGAACCGCAGAGAATTTGACAGTGATCAACTCGTTGTTTGCTTTAAGAGTTTCTTTGTACATCAAATCAGACTCGTCAGCGGTCGTGTGCCACTCCATATTAAACGGATCATCCTGTACGTTGAATAAGAGATGAGTGATCTCGTGCGCGACCGTAGTGATGACCATTTCGTTGAAACTGGGTAGACCAGAGGCCACTTGGAAGACCTTCAAGTCAGAAACAGCAATTATTGAGCTCCGCTGCTGGAGTTGGTTCGCCACCAGATTCGTCACAGCACCAGATCCGCCGGCCATGCCGTTCTCGTCCACGAAGAGAAAGTGTAGGAAGTCCGTCGCCAGGCGCTGTGGCGTCGGAACAGCCCGATCCGCTACCGTGTCGCGCGAGGCGGCCCAAGCGGCCTTTCTTAATAGAGGAGTGTCCACCTTATTCTTGGGCAGATCCAACGCATCCTCATCCATGAGCTAGTACATGTAGATACCGGCCCCGCGGGTCGCTTGGCTGAACACGCCCGACGCGCCGTTCAGAATTGTCTTGAGCTTCGCGTTCACATCATTGCCGGCGCCCGGCAAGTTGTTCACGACCGCCGCCCGATCCACCTCGACCAGAATCTCCTTCCGGGCCGGGTCGAGGCGGATGTGCCCGCCGGCGTGGCCGTTGGCCCCGGCGCCGTTCAGACCGCCGCCGTCGAGGACGTAGCCCCGGTACTCTTCCTTCACCGTGTGGGCATCGCCCGTTTCGGCCTGTGCCACCAACGCGCCCGCGCCGTCTGGGTCAGCCTCTTCGTTGTCGTCGGTCGGGCTGAACTTCGCCAGCGCCTGCTGGGTCGTCAACGCCGGACCCCCGTACTGGGCGGTCCAACGCTGGCCCATGGCGATCTCCCACTTGTCCGCGATGCCGTCGCCGACGTTGTTCGGCCCGTTCACGTCGTCGTCCAGCGGCACCGAGAGCGCCAACATTTCATCCGGCCGGCCGTCGGAGTAGTGCAGGGTCGCCCGCAGCCGCGACGCCCCGGCGTAATCCTTGCAGTAGAAGTTCACCCACGTCTTGCCGGCTTCCATCTTCCCGCCGAACTCCCGGCCCGGGAGACCGCTCGGCTTGTTCGGGTCGTCCGCGTTGGGGCTCCGCACGATCGTGATCGCCGTGTAATCCCCGTCCCGCTTGAACGAGTAGTCGTCGTCGTTCGCAGTCCCTTCGACGCTCGGGTCGGTCCGGTTCTGCGCGTAGCCGGGGTGGTAGGACACCTGAACGATTTTGAACTCGACCCACTCGAGGCCGGGCGTGTCCGTGCCGAGGCCGTCGATCACCAGCATCATCCGCTGGGAGGTGTAGGTCGGGATGTTGAAGCTGTTGCCCCGCGAAACCATCGCGGTAGGCCCCTCGTAGCCGGGGAGATAATTCGCGGCGCGGTCGAACGCGTCGGTCAAGTTGCCGTTCGCGTTCACGTCCAGATCGAAGTCGATAACGGGTACCGGCGCCGGTGCCGGCGGTGGTCCTGTGGGCGGGCTCGTCGGCGAATCGTTGTCGTAAATCAGCACGGTCGCGGCGTCGCCGACGATGGTGTAGCCGGGGGCGCCGGTCAATCCGACGATCAACGTCTCCGTCGGTTCGACGAGGGTATCGTCGATGGTCCCGAACGATAGCATGGCGTCGGACTGGCCGTCGAGGAAGGTCACCGTCCGGTTATTGGTATCCAAGCCGGTGTAGTCATCGCCTTCGAGGGCGGTGCCGGTGGG
>JANXTU010000261.1 GCA_025352235.1 Fimbriiglobus sp. | reverse complement strand
CTCGCTTGGGTCTACGTCGTCTGGGCGTTCGAGTCGTTGGTCTTCCAGCGCGCCTTCGAGTACGTCCACGTCGTCGAGACGCTGATGATGATGGCCCTCTGGGCGTCGCACCGCTGGTGCCTCCCCGCCTTCGCCCTGGGTTGGATCGCGTCGCTGAGCCTGATGCTGCGCCTCGGCGACGACGTCCCCGCCATCGGCGAGGCGTTCCGCAACGGCCCGATCAGCTTGGCCAAGCTCGACCTGCAATACCGGCACCCCCTCGCGGAACCGGGCTTCGGGGAACGCTGGCTCGACGCGTTCCGCACGCCGACGACCGGGCCGGACGACGCCCGCTTGAAAGACCGGTTGAAGAAGTGCCACCACCACGTCGCTACGACGAGTTGGGAAGAGCTCGGCGAGGTCGAAGCCTTCTTGCGCGAGCGCGGCGTGAAGGACCGCGAATTGATTTGCTGGGACGAAGGGACGCACCCGCTGTATTTGCAACTCGGCGTCCGGCCGGGGCTGCGCTTCATGCACGTCCACACGGCAGAGAGCATCGGCCCCGACGCCGATGCGATCGTGCGCGCCGAACGCCAGTCGAACCGGGCCGCGCGCTACTTGGTCAGCGATCTCGAATGGGTCGAATACGCGTATCACCCCTACGCGGACTACACCCGGAATGAGCACGTCGGCCGCTACCGCCCCGGCCGTGCCCCGGGCGACCCCATCCCCGAGCTGACGCCCCTCTGGGACGGTGTCTTCCCCTACGATGGCCCGAAGGCCATCTTCCGCTCCGGCGGCGGCACCGGCCGCTATCTGGTCTTCGCGCTGGGGGAGTGACAAAGGTGCCGCCGCCCGTCACTTCCCTTCGGGGTAGCTCAGCTTGCGCTCCGGGTCCAAGAAGCGGGCGTAGAGCACCGCCTCGGCTTCGCCGGTGATGATCCGCAAGGTGTGTTCCCCGGCGGGCAGGGTCACCTCGAAGCCTTCGGTGTCGGGTTGGATCGCTTTTCCGCTGCCCGTGCCTTTGCCGATCAATTTGCCGTCGAGTTCCACGGTGAACGCGACGCTCGAACCGATCAGCAATTTCGTCTTGAGTTCTTTGGTCGCGGTGAACTTCGCATCGATCGTTCCGCCTTTCGTCACCGCGATGCGGCCCGGTACGCCAACCGACATCGGCTTGCCGGCCACGGTCACGTCGGTCAAATACGGGCTGTTCATCGCGTAGCGCAGGAGGTCGCGGAAGTCTTGCGGGGTCATCCCGGCCGTCAGCCCCTCAGGCATCATCGACTTCTCCGTGATCTTCACCGGCCCGTCGAGGTCGGCCTTGGCGATCTTCTTCAGAACGCCGTTTTCGATTTTGAGCGTAAGGAATTTGTCGTCCTCCTCCGCTAGCAAACCTTGGATCGCTTGGCCGTCGAGTGTGTTGGCCGTGCGCAGAAAGTACGGCGCCCCGATGACGCGGTTGGGGTCGATGACGTTGGCCAGCAGATACTCGATATCCCGCGCGGCGCCGTCGAGCGGCGGGCCGACGTCCTGGCCTTGCCCCTCGAATTTATGGCACTTCATGCACTGCGCCTCGAAGACCTTCTTGCCCTTCGCGAAGCTCGCCGGGGACGTGTAGAGTTCGCTGCGGGTCTTGTCGATCAGCTTGTTCAACTCGTCCGGCGTCGGCCGGGTGCGGCCCCAGGCCTTCTCGATGAGGGCGTTGATGTCCTTATCGTTGAAGGCTTGCATCTTGATGACGGTGTTGTCCGTCAGAACCGTGCGTTCGATTTTCTTCTCGCCCATGGCCGTCAGCAGCGCCTTGGCTCCTTCTTTTCGGCCGGCCAAGCTATTGGCGAGATCGGCGTGGAGTTCTTTGGGGTACTTCGACCAAAACCCGAGCACCGTCGCAGTGAGTTTGGCATCGTTGACGTTGGCGAGTTGCCGGGCCGCTTCGAGCCGCAGCGCGGAATCTTGCTCTTCGCGACGGAGAATCTTTTCGATGAGCATCGCGCTTTGGGGGTGTTGCAATTGAACGAGTTCGCGCAGGGCTTGGACGAGTTCGTCCGAAGTCTTCCCAGTCTGCAAAGTGTCGTACGCCCGCTTCAGCGCCGCCGGATCGCGGAAGCTCACGGAGAGTTTGTTGACCAAACTCACCAGCCGTTGATCTTTACGCAACTCGGTTTGTAACGCGGCCCACGTCGCTGGGGGTTTCACGGTTTGATTCGCCAGCGCCGCGACCAATCCATCCAACGCCTTCTCGCGGGTGTTGGTATCGGAGACGTCCTTGACGAACTTCAAACACAATGCGAGGTCATCCGCCTGCCCAGTAGCGACGAGCCGGCGCATGACTTTGGGAACAATCTGATCGCGGACGAAGATGTTGTCGGGCGCTTCTTTGGCGAGGAACTCCAACTCTTCGGCGAGCCGGGGACGTGAGTCTCCGGAGTCTTTCTTCTGTTTGGGAATCTCC
>JANXTU010000221.1 GCA_025352235.1 Fimbriiglobus sp. | reverse complement strand
GCGACTTCCGCTACGAAGATTCAGAAACTGTGCGTTCACAGGCCGGAAGTCTGGCGACTTCCGCTACTGGCCCGTGCCGACTCGCACGCGATCCCCGTACGTCAACCGCAGATTCTCCGGCGTGAAAGTCGCCGCCATCGAGCCGCTCGCGATTTTTTTGACGTTCAGCAGCACCACCTCGTCGAAGTAATCGGGGACGGTCGTCAGGTCGTGGTGGACGACCAGCACCGTGCGACCCCGGCCGCGCAACTCGCGGAGGAGTTCGACGACGGCTTGCTCCGTCACGGCGTCGACGCCCTGAAACGGTTCGTCCATGAAGTAGACCGGGGAATCTTGGACCAACGCCCGCGCCAAAAACACCCGCTGCTGCTGCCCGCCCGACAATTGGCGGATCTGCCGGTCGGCGTAATCCAGCATTTCGACTTTGTTCAAGGCGTCGCGGGTCGCATTCTTTTGGACCGTACCCGGCCGGCGGAACCAACCGAGTTGGCCGTAGGTGCCCATGAGCACCACGTCGAACACGGTCGTCGGGAAGTCCCAATCGACGGAGCCGCGTTGCGGGACATACGCCACCGCGCGTTTGTTCGAGGCGTACGGTCGCCCGTGGATGAGCACGTCGCCGGAGAGGGGGCGCATGAGGCCGAGCATCGATTTTAGCAGCGTCGTCTTCCCGGCACCGTTCGGGCCGACGACGCCGACCAACGAGCCCTTTGGCACGGTCAAGTCGATCTGCCACAGCGCGGGTTTGTCGCGGTAGGCGACGCTCAGGTTGCGGACTTCGATGGCTGGGGTCACTGAGAAAGCGCCTTCACGATCGCGTCGATATTGTGGCGGACCATGCCGATGTACGTCGCCCCGCTGGAACCGCTTTCGCCGAGGGCATCGGAGTAGAGCGCGTCGTCCCCCGCGATCAAACGCACATCGAGTTTGTATTTTTCTTTCACCGTGCTCAACACTTTTTCGAGGCCCTTGCTCGGCACCGAGGTCTCGGTGAATAGGGCCGGGACGCGTTTCTCGCCGATGACGCGGGCCAGTGATTCCACGTCCTGTGTACCCGATTCCGTCGCGGTGCTGACCCCCTGCAAACCGTGGACCTCGAACCCGTAGGCCGCGGCGAAATAGCCGAAGGCGTCGTGGCTCGTCACCAAGATGCGTTTGTCCTTCGGCAGCTTCGCCGCCTTCTCGAGGATCTCCCCGTGCAGGTCGTCCAGTTCCTTCGAGTACGCCTCGACATTCGCGCGGAATTCGGCCGCGTGTTCCGGATCGAGTTCGCACAGCTCATCGGCGATCACGGCGACGCATTTCTTCCAAAGGCGGACGTCGAACCAAACATGCGGATCGTGGATCGTCTCTCCCGGCTCCGCCGCGCGGAGGTCGCTGTCGGCCAGCCCCCGCGTCACGGCGACGGCTTTCCGCCCCTTCGCGGGCTTCTCGAGGACATCGACCATTTTCCCTTCGAGATGCAACCCGCTGAACAGCACGAGCTTCGCGTTCGACAACTTGCCGAGATCGCTCGCCGAAGGCTGGTATTTGTGTGGGTCGACCCCCGGCCCCATTAGGCACTCGACCTTCCAATGCGGTCCGGCAATTCGCTTGGTCGCATCGGCGACCATACTGGTCGTTGTGATGATCGTCGGTTGGGAAGACCCACCGCAACCGGTGAAGATCAAGGGGAATGGAAGCAACAATCCAAAAAGAAAGCGTGCTCGCATGGTCATAAACCTATGTTGGCAATCAGTGCAGTTACAGTAGGCTAAGAAATTGAATTAGGCAAGGCGAAACCATCGCTTTCCTCACAGGGTGTGAAATTGCGTACACAAATGGATATAAGCTCCAATTTTGAGAAGTCAAATGACTGCCTTGGAAATGTTGCTCAAATCATGCCAGGTCGTTGGTAGGATGGCGATTGCCTCATTGGCAATCGAGAGAAACTCCATGTCCGCCATCCGGATCACCTTAGTTTTGTTGTCGGGGCTGTTGGTGTGGATTCCCTCGGCCAATCCGGTCCGCGCTTGCGGGATCGCTGCGCCGCGGGACTTCGAGGCCACCGTCGCCAGTGAGACGGCGTTGATCGTCTACGATGCCGCGACGAAGACCGAGCATTTCTTGCGCCTCGCCAAATTCGATACGACCTCGGCCGACTTCGGCTTTTTCGTGCCGACGCCGAGCCAACCGGAACTCGCGGAGGCCTCCGCCGCCATCTTCCCGATGCTCGGCAAAATCACGGAGCCGGTCACGGTGCATCGCACGGTGCGACAAGGTCCGGGCATAGGATGCGCCGGCGGTAGCGTAGCGGCCAAGTGGGATTCCGCCGGCATGTCGATGCCCATCGGTGTCCGGGTCATCGAACAAAAACGGATCGGTGCATTCGATGCCAGCGTGTTGAAAGCGGAAAGCGTCCCGGTGTTGCAAGCGTGGCTGAAAGAGAACGGCTACAGCACTCGGCCGGCGCTCGAGGCGTGGTTCGCGGAATACATCCGGCTCGGCTGGTACATCGCGGCTTTCAAAGTCGCCGGTGGCAACCCGACGACCGATTCGGCGAATACGCCCGTGCGGATCAGCTTCAAAACCGATGTGCCGGTCTACCCGTACCGCGAGCCACTCGACCAAAAGCCGCCGCGCAAAGGCCGGTACAGTTCCCGACTCCTGCGGTTGTTCGTCCTCTCCGAAGCGCGCGTCGAAGGGCGTTTGGGCACCGTCGCGGACGCGAAACCTTTCGCGGGGCAGGCGGTCTGGTCGAAGCCGGTCGATGCGGCGACCATCGGCCCGGCGCTCGCGGCCGGGAAGTTCCAGGCCATGACCGCGGACTGGCACCTGACCGAATTTGAAGATCCGTCCGACCCGCGTGTCGGCACCGACGACCTCTACTTTTCGAAATCGGCCAGTCAACTCCCCATCGAACGACCGCCGCACGAAATCATCACCGTCGTGACGACCTACTGGGGCGTCGGCGCCCTCTGCACCGGCTTTGCTCTGCTGCCGTTGCTACTGCTCTACGGCGGTTACCGATTGGGCCGGGGCTACCTGCGGAGGTGGAATCAGAAATAGGGGTGTGGCAAAATCCACTTTGAGTGATCTTCAACCTACGCTATCATTGCATCGTCGATACCCTCCGCCCGATTCGCTTTCCCCCGCCGGTGCCCGCCATGTTGCAAATCCTCGGTTCGTCCGCCCGGCTCTGCGATGGCCTGCCCCGCCGGTCGTTCCTGCAAATCGGGGCCCTCGGGCTCGGCGGCCTCACCCTCGGCAGCTTGATGAAGGCCGAAGCGGCGAGCGGGAAGAAGAATCACAAGTCGGTCATCATGGTCTACCTCTCGGGCGGGTTGGCCCACCAAGACACCTTCGATCCGAAGCCGAACGCCCCGCCCGAACTGCGCGGCGAGTTCAAGTTGATCGCCACGAAGTTGCCGGGGGTGCAGTTCACCGAGATGGTGCCGAAGCTCGCCGCGATCAACGACAAATTCATCACGATCCGGTCGATCGTCGGTCAGCCGGACGAACACAGCAGTTGGATGAGCTACACGGGCACGCCGATGGACGCGGCCAAGCGCGACAAGAAGCCGCACTTCGGCAGCGTCGTCGCCAAATTGCAGGGGCAGACCGACCCCGTGATGCCCGCGTTCGTCGACCTCACGCCGACGATGCAGCACAAGCCGTACAACTCCGCCGGCCCTGCGATGCTCGGCAGCAAAGCCGCGGCGGTCAAGGTCGACGGCGAGGAAGTGGCCGTGATGAAGACGCTGACCGTGACCGCCGACCGGCTCGGCGACCGCAAGGCGCTGCTGGAAGGGATGGACCGCATCAAACGAGCCTCGACGGTGGGTGCCGAGACGTTCCACGACCGGGCCTTCGAAGTGCTGACGAGCAGCAAGATGGTCGACGCCCTCGACCTCAACAAAGAAAAACAATCGGTGCGCGATCGGTACGGCAAGGGGAGCCCCAAGCACATGGGGGACGGCGCCCCGATGTGGAACGAGCAACTGCTGATGGCCCGCCGCTTAGTCGAAGCCGGGGCCCGCGTCGTGACACTGGGGTACGGTTTCTGGGACACGCACGGCCAGAACTTCAAGCACCTAAAACAACACATGCCGACGTTCGACCAGGGCATTTCGGCGCTGATCGAAGATCTGTCTGCCCGGAGTTTGGATCAAGATTGCACGGTCGTCGTCTGGGGCGAGTTCGGCCGGACGCCAAAGATCAACAAAGATGCGGGGCGGGACCACTGGGCACGCGTCAACGGCGCGCTCCTCGCCGGCGGCGGCATGAAGATGGGCCAAGTCATCGGCAGCACCGACAGCAGCGCCGGGGAAGCCAAGAACGAGCCGATTCCGTATCCGTGGGTGTTGGCGACGGTTTACAAAAACCTCGGCATCGACCCGCATTCGATGGTGTACGACGTCGGCGGTCGGCCGAACCCGGTCTTGCCGAGCAGCGTGGGGGTGATCGACCGTGCCTACGGATGATGGTGACAAGCCGCTGTCAGTCGAGCCCTCGCCGGCGGCACGCCGGCCGTTGGCCCGGGCGAGGCGGGTCGTCGAACCCGATGAGCCGGTCCGGAACTGACGCTTGGAACCGGAGCCCGCGCCTCCATCCGAACTGCCTTTGTCGACGCCGTGAGTCGTGAATTGTTTCCGGGTCTTCTGTACGATCCTGTCGCTGGGCGCGATTATCGGCGCAGCATGCAGCGTCATCCAACTCAGCAACGATTTCCATTACGACAGTTACTACGACCACGACCGCAGCGACGGCGTCTGGGAATTCATCGGCTTACTGCTGCTCGCCCTGACGATCTTCACGCGGTTCGCGATCCCCCTGCTCTTCCCGCGTTCAAAGCCGTGGATGTGGTGGTACGGGTTGGTCGTAATCCTGATCGCCACACTGAGTCTCGACCTGACGATCTTCGGGATTTTGCTTCTGATTTTCGGGGTGATGCCGCGGTCGCAACGGCACTTCGGCCGCATGGCCGAGGTGAACCCGACCCGACGCCGCGGTCGCGATTACCCCGACGACGACGACTTCGACGATTGAGCGGCGACGGACAGTCAGAAATCGAAAGCCATGATCTTTTCTTCGCCCCGAAGGGGCCGACACTGGAAAACGCCGGCTCCTTCGGGGCGGAAGAATGGGTCGAACCGATCCCCGGGCTCCCGCCTTGGGCTGGTAAAGTCGGCCCCGTTGGGGCGAAGAAAAGATTACTGGCGTTGCGTTCCTGACGGTCAGTATCCCGCAATCCCCAACTCCCGTCCGACCTCGCGGAAGGCGGTCAGCGCCGCATCGATCTGCTCGTCCGAGTGCGCCGCCGAAACTTGCAATCGAATGCGGGCTTGCCCCTGCGGGACGACCGGGAAACTGAAAGCGATCACGTAAATCCCCTTCGCCAGCAGCGCCTCGGCCACTTTTCCCGCGACGGCGGCATCGCCGAACATCACCGGCAAGATCGGCGTCGGGCCGGGCTTCACGGTGTACCCGGCCGCTTCCAGACCGCTCCGCATCTTCGCCGTATTGGCCTTCAACTTCGCTCGCAGTTCAACGCTGGTATCGACGAGGTCGAGCGCCTTCATGCCTGCCGCGACGAGCGAGGGTGGCACCGAATTGCTGAACAGGTACGGCCGCGAACGATTGCGGAGCCAGTCGACGATTTCGGCGCTCGCCGCAGTGAAGCCCCCGCTGGCCCCGCCCAAAGTTTTGCCGAGCGTACTCGTGATGATGTCGATGCGGTCAAGGACGCCGAGTTCCTCGGCGGCGCCGCGACCGGTCGCCCCGAGATGTCCCGTGCCGTGGCAATCGTCGATGGCGACGATCGCGCCGAACTCGTCGGCCAGCTCGCAGATGTCCGGCAGTTTCGCCAAGTCGCCGTCCATGCTGAAGACGCTGTCGGTGAAGATCATCTTGAACCGGCAATCCTTCGCTTCGACGAGCTTCGCCCGCAGATCGGTCATGTCCGAGTGTTTGTAGCGGCCGCGTTGCGCTTTGCAGAGCCGCACGCCGTCGATGATGCTGGCGTGGTTCAACTCATCCGAAAGGATCGCGTCGCGCTCGCCGAGGAGCGGTTCGAAGAGCCCGCCGTTGGCGTCGAAGCAGGAGATGTACAGGATCGAATCGGGCCGGCGGAAGAACGTCGCGATCTGCGCTTCGGCCTGTTTGTGGATCTCCTGCGTCCCGCAGATGAACCGCACCGACGACAGGCCGAAGCCCCATTGGTCGAGGCCGTCGCGCGCGGCTTGCACGATCTCCGGATGGTTCGCCAAGCCGAGGTAATTGTTCGCGCAGAAGTTGACGACCGGCCGACCGTTGACAGTGATGCCGGGATTCTGCGGCGTCTCGATGCGGCGCTCGGACTTATACAAACCCTTGGTTTTCAAGTCGGCGAGTTGCTCGCGGAGGAACGAATTGATGGCGATATCGGGCATGGTCTTCACGGGGTTGTGGGCTTGGGGAGTCCGATGCAGGGAGGTATTCGATACACTCTATTCGGCTACGCCTTCGGTCGCTACTTCGGCCAAGGTTGCAACCAAAACACCATACTCTCAGACCGAGTCGAAGTGGGCTTCGCGGCGGCGCTGCGAATTCAGTTTTGAGAGATGCGATCACCTTCCTCAAGCGAATCCTTGGTCTCGCAGCAGATCGAGGTATCCCAATTCCAAGTTCTGCGTCGCGGCGGCTCCGTCGTGTATTCTCCGCAGCAGGTGCGGGGGAAAGGAAGCGTGCACTCGCACGGTCGTCCCGTTGTGGATCCTGTCGAGGTGGGCGTTTGAGTAGAACCGCGCATAGCTGAAATCGATGTACGATTTCGCGACGATCCACTCGTGTTCGCCGGCATCGAACACGCAGGACAAATCCTCGAATTTGACGCCGCGCACGGTCGTTAAGTTCACAAGGAGCACATCGTCGGAATTGATCAGAGGATCGGAGATCACGATCCACAAGTGGAACTTGTCGCTACCCGATTTGAAAACGAAGGTATCGCCGAGTAGCACGCTACGCTCCGAATGAGGCGTCCGTCAGTCGCCGCTCGCGTTGGTCGGCTTCGACTTCGCCGGCCCAGTCTCCCTCCCCCTGCGCGGCGAGCACAGCTTCCCACTCGATCGGATACGACGACGCGGGGTTCTTCGGATCGAAGACATCCGCCCACTCGGCGAAGCCGTGGGTGAGTTCGGACAAATCCTCGCTGTCCGTATCCCGGTAGCGTTCGCAGAGGTCGAGCAATTTCTGCTTTTCGGCTTTGGTCAATTTGCCGGTGCCGACCGGTGCTTCCGTGAGGACCACTTCGTACTTATCCGTGCGGATCACCGAATCCCAAGCGGTCGCGTCTCGGGACGTCCCCTTGATGAGATCGTAAACCCCGCACAACACCGGGCCTTTCTTCATGGCCACGGCCCGGTCGCCCGTGAGGGTCCGACCCGTTTCCGCGAGCAGTTCTCGGTCGGCAATGTACAGGATTTTCAGCAGTCGAATCGACTCCATCCGTCCGTGGTGCCGCCCGAGCACCACGCCGGATGATTGCAGTGTCTTCTCGAAATTGAAAGTGAAGGCGATCATACTCGTGATAGTAGTCGCAGTTCAGGAGTCGGTCAACGGGTTTGGTATGGGCAAGAAGCTATTGCAGAGGAGCTGTAGGCGAGGATTCTTTTTCAAACTTGTCCGCATCAATGTCCAAGCGGTGCCATTCGACACCGAAAATATCTCCCGACGACCACACGGCTCCGACAAACTCGGCAGGGCCACCATCGCAATCCACAGTCAGTCGCCCTCCAGCTTTGACTGGCCAATTGAAGACTCGACGGCTCAACGCGCCAATCCGGCTGGAAAGCAGTATTCCGGCAGTGAGTGCCAATGGTCGCGCCATATCGCGCGGTGGGGGTACCATTTCATAGCTCACCTTTTTGACGACGCACCAGAGTTGCATGTCCGTTCGCCAAGGGTGATAGTGCACCGATGTCGCCCCGTCCCGCACCGACGTTCACAGAACAATTCCCCACAGTTGAAGGGGGGGGGAAGCGGACCATGGGGAAAACATTCGAGATCATCATCCTCAATCACTGGGGGTGGGATTCGGAATCGTCTCGGCATGCTCTTCTCCAGGATCTTCCAGAACCTCGTTGCCCCACTGATACTTTTACCACTCCCATCGCACGTTCAACTGATTTAATGCTGCACACTCACCACCGCAGCGGTTTCAGCGGGGGTAGCTCCCCGCGATCGCGGTATTCGTCGTCCTCGTTTTCCAGGCGGTAGCGCCACGGATCGTCTTTCGTCCCCCTCCCTACGCGGCGGACGAGTTTGCGGTCGGATCCCAAATTCAACCAACCGTAGAGCGTGCTGAGCCCGGGCTTGTCCACGTCGGGCGGCCAGACCTCCGCGATCTCCCGGTGCGTGATTCCCCCCGTGCGATCCTTCAAAATTCCGAGCACCGTTTGCCAATTCTCTTCGAACTGGCGCTCGCGCGGATCGGTGCAGACCGCGAAAGCGCCGGTCGACGGATTCCATTCGTAGGCCAGTCGGGCCGGGGTTCCCTCGCGGCGGGATTGGCCGAGGATCAGCCGGCGTTTGGCGTCGGTGCCGAGGCGGCTGTAGCGGGTCAGTTCGAGCGAGCAATCGACGAAGCCGAGCAGCGCCCCCGAGCCGCGCGCGGAACTCCCCGCTTCGGACTTCGCCTTGCGCGGATGGTGCAAGAGCAGCACCGCGACGCCCGCCGCCGTAAGGCGGTGCAGCGGCACGAGCGCCTCCAGCAGCGTCGCCGAATCCGATTCGCACCGGCCCGGCAGAAACGACGCCAGCGGATCGATCACGACGAGGTCGAGGCCCGTCGTCGCCGCGGCTTCCACGGCGAGATCGATGAGCGAATTCCATTCGTCGTGTGTGGGCCGACCTCGGAACGGCCGCGCGAGCAATTGAACGTGCGGTCCGATCGGCAGGAGTCGGAGTCGCTCGCCCCACTGGGAGCGCGATTCCTCCGAGATGACCCACGCCCGGCCGGGCCGGAGTTCGCGGCCGAGGAAGGGTGTTCCCGAGCCGAAATTCCGCAGGAGGCCTGCCAAAAGCGTGGTCTTCCCGGTCTTCCACTGGCTGGTCAGGAGCGTGACGTCCCCCGGCATCAAGAAGCCGTCCCAGAGCCACGGGTGCGCTTCCGTTATTGAGACGGACGCCGCGGAATCCATCGGGACGAGTTGTAAGTCGAGTGCGGGCATGGTCACTCCGGCGAGTCGGAAATGATTCCAGCTTTTTGCAATGGTTCCACGGGAGGGTGTGTGGAATGGCGCTGGAATCATTTTCGACAGACTACCGGATGTGCGACCGCATTCGAAATGTCAGTTGCGGACGCTCACGCATTCTCGCGGACGTTGAACTCGAGCTTCCACTTTTGTTTGCCGTCGCGGCTTTGGCACCACAACTCGAGCTGGCCGACTTCGGTCACTTTGCTGTGGAGGTGGACCGTCACCAAGCCGGCTTTCGCATCGCCGTCGAGCGTCACCTTCACGGGGGCGAGTTCGTCGATTTCGCCTTGCCAGTCATCGATGGTCGCGCCCGGTTTATCGTCGCGGCGGATCGTCGAACCGAGGAATCGGAAGGTCGCTTCGGCGCCGACGGTGAGGCCGAAGGTCTGCTGCGGGATGTCGGCTTCGGAGCCTTCCTCCATGCCGAACGGGGCGACGCAGAGGGCCTTGTATTCGTCCGGAATGCCGGGAATCGCGGGGCGCGCGACTTTGACGCCGATGTAGTACGCGCGGGCCGTGCCGCCGCGGATGCGGACCCCTTTGCCGCGCCGCACCAAGCCGTAGTAGGCCGCGCCGCGGGCCACGGCTTGGTCGAGATCGGCCCCCGAGAGTTCGCGCACGCCCTCGGCCTTCGCCGATTTCGCCCACGCCCCCAACACGCCGAGGAAGCGGTTCCGTAGCGGATCGGCTTTGAAGACCCCGCCGTTGAACAGCACCGCCGTCGGCAGGATCGCGGCATCCGCCTTCTTCTTCTTTCCTGGCGGTTTCTCGCGGCCGGCGAGCGCCTCGGCTTGCCGATTCAGGAAGTGGGCGAGGTGCTTGGTGATCCCCGCATCGGAGACGTAAGGCAGCCCAAGTTCCTGCAACCCGGCACTTCCCTCTCGTGCCGGTTCCACGTCGCGCGGGCACTCGGGGAAGAAACCGTCGACGAGGACCTTCTCCACGGTGGCGCGGGGGAGGTCGTACTTCACCGTGCCGCCGATGACGGACCGCCCCTTGCCCAACACGGTGACGGCCGCCGATGGCAACGACTTGTCAGCGAGGAGTTGTTCTTTGGCCTGCCGGGCGGCGTGCGTCATTTGCAGCATCTGCCCAGCGTCGAGTTTCGTCCCGGCTTTGCCGAGTTCCGCCGCAATGGTGTACGCGAGCGCCAAGTCCATGTTGTCGCCGCCGAGCAGCAGGTGATCGCCGACGGCGAGCCGGGTGAGCGCGAGGTTGCCCCCCTCTTCGCCGACTTCGATCAAGGTGAAGTCGGATGTCCCGCCGCCGACGTCAGCGACGAGCACGAGATCGCCTACATTCACCTCGGTCCGCCAGTGATCGCCCTTGCGGTCGAGCCACGCGTAAAACGCGGCCTGCGGTTCTTCCAGCAACGTCAGGTGTTCATACCCGGAGGCGCGGGCCGCTTCCACGGTGAGTTCGCGCGCCGCGGCATCGAACGACGCCGGTACCGTCAAAATGATCTCTTGCGCTTCGAGTTTGTGCTCGGGGATGGCGTTCGTCGGCACCGCATTCCACGCTTCGGCTAAGTGTTTCAAGTACCGCGTGCAGGCGTCGACGGGGGAAATTTTGCGGTCGGCCTCGCCGGCGCGGAACGGCAGGATCGGCGCTTGGCGGTCGCACCCGGCGTGTCCGAGCCAAGATTTCGCACTGCTGACCAAGCGCGTCGGCACCTTCGCGCCGAAGTTCTTGGCGAACTCGCCGACGCTGAAATCCCGGTTCGCGTCCCAAGGCAACTTGAGCGCCCCCGCCGGTTGCTCGTTCGGCCCGGGTAGGTAGAGCGACGACGGCAGCAAGTCGCGCGCGGCGACCTCGCCGGGGTTCACCACTTGCGGGATGGCGAAGGTCTGGCAGCGCAGGTCGCCGCCGGTATCGACGAACGCGAGGGCGCAGTTGGTGGTGCCGAGGTCGATACCGATCACGAACCGAGTTTGCATCGGAGAATCCAATCGTTGCCACGAATCGATGCACGATATTGTACGACCGTCACGGCGGGGCGATCCGCAGCACTTTGCCGCCGGCCCGGGTCAGGTTCCAATACCCGGTCACTCGCTCGATTTTTTCGCACGGGTAGAGGAGTGCGAGTTCGACCGCGCGGCGCACATCCGGGTCGGGCCAAGTCTGCCCGGCTGCGAGGGAGATCGGCACGGGCCGATTCAGGAACACGGGGAGATTCGCGGTCGGGGCGCTCGCCGGGAGTAAGACGCCGTCGCGGTCGACGGCCCGCGGCACGGACTCGGGGCCGATGAGGAGGACCAACGCCGGTTCCCGGAATTGCAACTCGACGCGGATGCGGCCATCGACCGCGACGGCGATCCCGTCGACCGCGCGGACCCACGGGTGCTTGGTGAACGCGGCTTTCAACTGTTCGGTCAATTTCGGATCGACGGATTGCAGTGTTTCGGGGAGGTCATTGAGATACCGGACTTCCATAAGGAAACTCCGGCGATCGAGTCCCGGCGGGGCGGCGGTTTCGATGTCGGCGAAGGGAACGGTGTAGCGGGCGTTCGGTGCGACACCGGTTCCCGCGCGGGTGCCGAACCACGCGATTCCGGCGAGGACGCCGAATGCGAGGGCG
Organism: Fimbriiglobus sp.; assembly: GCA_025352235.1. Taxonomy (GTDB): domain Bacteria; phylum Planctomycetota; class Planctomycetia; order Gemmatales; family Gemmataceae; genus JALHQU01. The sequence goes on along the minus strand of JANXTU010000221.1, from coordinate 2,633 downwards.
AGGGCGACGAGCGATTTGACCGCAGTTTTGAGGAGGTGCCAAGCCGCCCCATTCCGACGCGGCTGGAGTAGTTTGTGGGCTTTGCGCTTGGCCATGATCGGCCCCGTCACCAGACGTTGAGTTCACGTTCCAAGGTCACGCCGGCGGAGTCTTTAACTTTGGCCCGGACGTGATCGATGAGTTTCAGCACATCCTTGGCCGTGGTGCCGGGGTGAGCGATGGCGTAGTTGCCGTTGCGGTCGCTGATCTCGGCGCTGCCGACGCGGAATTTCGCGAGGCCGGCGCGTTCGATGAGCGATGCGGCATTCAGCCCGGCGGGGTCGCGGAACAGGCGGACACCGGCTTGGAAACTGTGCGGTTCCGCCGCCTTGCGGATGATCCACGCCCTCGTCATGCGCTTCAGCACGGCCCGAGGATTCTCGGGGGTCAATTCGAATTCTACCCAGAGGATCACCGGTTCGTCGAGGTCGCTGCTGTGGAGGCCGAAGGTCAATTCATCGCGGGTGCGGATCAGTTCGCTCGCGTCGTCGTGGAGCACGGCCACGCGGCGGACGCAGGCGCCGATTTCACCGCTGCGGTCGCCGACGTTGCAGCGGACGCTGCCGCCGACGGTGCCCCGGATGCCGACGAGCGTTTCGAGCCCGCCGAGCCCCGACCGCACCGAATGGGCGATGAGGTCGAAGAGCTGCGCGCCCCCGGCGGCGCGGATCGTCTTGCCTTGCGTTTCGATCGAAGAAAACTCGGGGCCGGTGAGCCGCATCACGACTCCCGGAATCGGGTCGTCGTTCACCAACAGGTTGAACCCGCCGCCCAGCATCCGGAGCGGGATCGACTTGGTTTTGCAGTAGCGCAGCACGGCCTTGAGTTCGTCGGTCGTCCGCGGTTGGACGAGGCACTCCGCCGGCCCGCCGATGCGCAGGTGCGTATACGGAGCGAGCGGTTCGCGCCGTTTGGTGATCTCGGGGAAGGCGTCAAATAAGGGCATTTCGGATTTGGGATTGCGTAGTTCGGATTGAAAGAATCGGAAAAGGATTGCGAACACGGATCGAAGGGTTGTCTTCAATCCGAAATCCGCAATCGCAAATCCGAATTGGCATCAACCAGCCGGGTCTTTACCATCGATCCACGGGCCTTCGAGCTTTTGGTATTCGGGCGGAGTCAGCGTGCTGCCTTTATCGCCGCCGGTCCAGCCAATGATCTGGTTCGGCTTGCCGCGCTTCTTGCTGCGCTCTTCCCACTGCGTGGCCCAAGTCGAATCTGCTTCGACGGGCTTGCGGGCTTCCTTGTCCCAGAAGAGGGCCTTGCCCTGGCGGTAGCTTTGGGCGCCCATGTTCACGGTGCTGAACGCGGCGGCGCCCAGCGCCGGGGTGCTGAAGGTGTCCTGGCTCTTGTCTTGGATGCACTTCAGGTGGTTGACCCAGAGGGCGTAGGTGTCGTCGCCCTTCAAGCCGCCCGAAACGAACTCGCCGTCTTTGGGGATGTCGCCGCCCGGGCCTTTCGGCGTGCCGCCGATGCCCTGCGGGAGAATCGTGAAGCCGAACTCGCGCGGCGATTTCGGATCGTCCTTCTTCGTCGCCTTGCTCTCGAACACGAGGGTGCCGGTGTGGCCGCGGATCACCTCTTCGATGCGGTGATCGTTCGCCATGCTCGCGGTGATGATGACTTGACAGCCCTCGTCGTAGTCGGCGACGACGGTGGCCACGTCGGGAACGTCGCGGGTGTCGTACTCCATGTAAATGCCGCCGGCGCCGACGACGCGCTTCGGATAGCGGACACCCATCGCGGCGATGAGGTGCGTCGTTTGGTGGACGAAGAGGTCGGTGAACATGCCGCCGCCGAATGGCCAGTAGCAGCGCCATTGGCCGAAGATGGCCCGGTCGAACGGGACTTTATCCGGCGTCGGGCCGACTTTCTCCCCGGCGACTTCGAACTTATGGCCGAGGAACATGTCCCAGTCGATGGTCGACGGGTTCATGTCCTTGGTCAGCGAGTAGTAGCGCCACTGGCCGACGGTGCTGTTGCGATAGTAGCTGGTCTGGCCCTGCATCACGTGGCCGATGTTGCCGGCCCGGATGTACTCGTTGGCCATGCGCCAGGTCGGGTCGGCCATGCTCTGGACGCCGACAGTCATGGTGAGGGCGGTCTTCTTCCACGCGTCCACGACGGCGTGGGCTTCGGCGATCGTGCGCGTCATCGGCTTTTCGCAGTAGACGTGCTTGCCGGCGCCCAGCGCGTCGATGGTCATCTTCGCGTGCCAATGGTCCGGCGACGCGATCACGACCATGTCCACGTCCTTTTGGTCGAGGATCGTGCGGTAGTCTTTGCTGACGTGCTTCTTGTCGTTCTCGATTTCCATCCGCTTGGCGGCGGGAAATAGCCCTTGGCCTTTGCCCTTGCCCTTGGTCTGGTCGCCGTCCCAGACGTCGGCCGCGGCGACAGGCCGGACGCCCTTCTTCTCGGCCTGCATTTTCAGGATGACGTCGATGTGCTGCTGGCAGCGGCCGCCGACGCCGAGAAAGCCGATGCGGACGGCTTCGTTAGCGCCTTTGACTTCGGCGTAGCTCTTGGCCGTCATCGAGAGCGCGGTGGCCCCGACGGCGGAGGCGGCGAAAAAGCCGCGGCGGGAGGGTTTG
>JANXTU010000213.1 GCA_025352235.1 Fimbriiglobus sp. | reverse complement strand
GAACTTTTCGTACTGCTTCTTGAAGTTCTCGATTCCCTCGGGGCCCTTGAACGATTCGTTCCAGCCGAAGAAGCAGAAGAACGTATCCGGATTGAAAGCGTACAGCGGATCGTCGAGGTGCGTGTAATCGGCGGAGCGCTGACGTTGGCCGACTTCGTCGGCCGGGAAGCCGAAGTTGCGGACGACAAGGCCCTTCTCTTTGAAGCGGAAGTGCAGCATCGTTTCAAAGTGGCCGTACAGGCTCATCCGCTCGGCGGTGGTGTTGCCGACGAAGGCAATGCGCTCGCCGTTGGCGAATTCCAGAGGCAGCTGGCTCGCGGTGAGCGCCGGCTTCTTCGGCCGGGGAGCGGGCTTCAAGATTTCGCCGACGGGCTTTGGATCGGCTTTCTTGGCCTGCGATTGCAGCGCGTTATCGGTGCAAAATACGAACGCGATCATCGCGGATGCCGTCGCCGCGAACCGCGCGGTGCGCACAAGAAGGGACAATGCCATATCGAATTCCTTCGATCGTCGGAACGAGTTCACATCAACCTCCCGGAATTCTAGTCCGGGTGGCTCGGATCGACCATTTTTCGCCCCTGTGGGCAGGGCCGAGTCGCTCTCAGGAAGAACCGTCGCCACCTGGCCCTTGTTTCGCGCGCCGGCGGCGTCTAAGATTTCGATGCCTCTGCAGTGTTCGTGACGGGCGTTTGTCTTTCGGTGAACCTACAAAACCGTCTCGGGGGCCTTCTCAAAACGGCCGCGGCCTGCAAGCCCATCCCGCCCCGCGAGGGTCGGATTGTAATGGGATCCAGCAATCGGGCGTGAGGTCTCCACTTCAAGGACGGGTTCCCGGAGGTTGTCCCGGACGGCACAGGTGGAGGTTTTTTCTTTTTTGAACGGGTTTCCTCATCGTGCGATCATCGTCGACTTAGGACGCGATCGGGAAAGGCTTTGCGTCGAGCGAGCGGGATCGTTCTTAGTGTGATATCTCGGCCGATTCGTATTGACGGGTGGGTAACGATAAAATCGAATTCATCGGAACAACTGTTATTTCAGGCATAATCGTTGCAATCCCACTGACAGTGCCTTGTCGCAAGATTCCGCTTGCCCCATCGCGTGGGATCGTTAATCTACTGCCTTGTGACTGTCCAAATCGTTCTCGTACCGGAGTTCAAGGGATGACGGAATCGATCCTACCAGATCGCCTTCGTGGAACTTCCCCAGACTCGATTTGCACCGCTGCGGGATTCCGCCGGGGTGCTCTCTTCAGACGTTTCACCACTCTTCGGAATTGACCGCTTACCGCCGCCGCCGGGCCATACCCGGTCGTCGGCGAAACGATTCACCACGGCTCTGGCAAACGCAACCCCACGCCGCGCACGGATGTGCGGCGGGCAGGGATGCTCACCCCCGACATCGGCAAAACGCTTTCGCCGATGTCGAGGACGGGTTGCGCTCGCGATGCCAGCCGTGGGACCGACGCAAGGACGCGTCGGTCGGCCCGGCCCGCTTCACGGACGAAGCGGGCCGGCCTTTTTAGCTCGGCAGCAAGTCTTTCACAGCGTCTTTTTCTTCGAGTAGTTCGGCCAAGGTCTTATCGAACGCGGCTCGGCCGAAGCCGTCGAAGTTCAAACCTTCGACGACTTTCCAATTCATCGACCCGTCCACGGTCACGGGGTAGCCGAACACCAGACCTGTCGGCACACCGTATTCTCCGTTGGAGACAATGGCCGCGCTCGTCCAGTCGCCGGTGGTCGTGCCGGTGACGAACGTCTTGACGTGATCGATGGCTCCGTTCGCCGCGGAGAGTGCAGAACTCAAACCCCGAGCTTTGATAATCGCCGCCCCGCGATTCTGGCACTGCGGGACGAACGTCGTTTCGAGCCAAGCCCGATCCGCGATGACTCCGGTCGCGGGTTTGCCACCGATTTTGGCGTTGGTGAAGTCGGGAAACTGCGAGTTGGAGTGATTGCCCCAGATCGTCGCGCAGGTGACGGTTTCGTTCGGCACACCCGCTTTGACGGCGAGGGCGGAGACGGCGCGGTTGTGGTCGAGCCGCGTCATGGCGTGCCAGCGATCCCGCGGGATGTCCTTACCGTTGTGGTAGGCCACGAGACAGTTCGTGTTGCACGGATTACCGACGACGAGAATGCGTACGTCCGTCGCCGCCTTCGCCGCGAGGGCTTTGCCCTGGCCGACGAAGATGCGCCCGTTCAAACTGAGCAAATCTTTTCGCTCCATCCCCGGCCCGCGCGGTGCGGCGCCGACGAGTAGGGCCCAGTTCACGCCGTCGAACGCCTTGCTGGCATCGTCAGTGACGATTACGTCGGCCAGCGTGCTGAAGCCGCAATCGAGGAGTTCCATCGCGTTGCCTTCGGCGATGTCCATCGGCTGGCGGGCGCTCGGGTTCGGCGCCGTCCAATCCGGCTTGCGGGGGATTTCCAGCAAGCTCAGGATCACCTTGGTGGTCGGACCGAACACCTCGCCCGAGGCCAGCCGGGCCAGCATTGCGTAGGAGACGTTGCCGCCGGCCCCGGTCACGGCCACTCGAATCGTTTTGGACATCGTCGGTACTCGCGCTGTTTGGGAAGGATTACTTATGGTTTGAATAGCGATGCACCGCTGAGCGGCTTCAAAAATTGTCTTCCGTCAAGCGATCTTGAGACGAGTTGCGGAGGGTGTAGCAACGATTTTTGGAGGTTGTCCTCGCAGGTGGTGTTCAGAGGTGACTCTTGGCGCGACATCGATGCGCATCGAAAACACCTCGGGAAATTGCTTCCAACAGAGTGTGTGACACCCCGCTTTGGAACCATTTAAAAGAATTGGAAGAATCGGAGCCGAAACGGTCCTTGTGACCGATCCTATTGGTCAGCAATGACTTGTGTCATACGATTTGAAGAAATCCCCGAACCTACAGAGGCGGGGTGTTGGAACAATCGCTTTTGGACGAATGCCGGGAACGCCTCCAAGAAGCACGACGAGACGATCTCGCAAATACCACATCCGCGTTCGATGACCCCAGGCCCAGCCCAGTTCCACACACCTCCAAGAATCGTTGCTACACCCGTTGCGGATGCGGTGGATCGTCACCGTGGTATTGTCGAAACTGTACAGGATCCGGTACACGACTCCGCGAAAACGTCGTACGATCATCTCTCGGAAGACGATCTCGCCGAAGTCCAATTCTTCGGCGACCGGGTGCATCTCGGGATTGCGAACCAATTTTTGGAACGCGGCGAACATGGCATCGGTCCAGCTCAGAGAGACGGTGAGCCGGTATTGTTTCCGGAGCCAGTGACCTGTGCCCCGGATGTCCTTCGCTGCAGCCGGGGAAACATCCAAGTTTCTCATCGAATGCCCCGCTGCATTTCCACGTTTTCCTCCAACTCCCTTCTGAGTTCATCGAGCACCTCAAAAGCGTCGCGGACTCGCCCGGCCTTCATGTCCTCGATGGATTCTTTCAGGAGTTCAATTTCTTTTTCGCGGTCGTAGGGGGCCATCGGGTGCGGGTATTCGTAGACCTCGTCTTCGTCGAGGGCGAGCGTCACCCGCGATCCGTCGGGCCACGTGACCGGCGCGTCGAATTCGACCCGGCCATTCTGAACGATTCCGGTGATGGGCATGGGGATCTCCTGACGGGGTTGGCCATTCTACTCCGACGGGCCGAGCCGCACTCGACAGAGCGCGGGTGAACCATACCTTATCCAATAGCGATGCCCAGACGGGCGGCTATCGATTGGACCGGGTTGTGGACCGGCCACAGGTCGCCACGCGGGTCTTTCGCCGGGAGCAAGATTACGATGGCCGCGGTCAAGATCGGTATCAACGGGTTCGGGCGCATCGGTCGCTTGGTGTTCCGGGCGCTCGTCGAGCAGGGCCTGCTCGGCAAAGAATTGGACGTCGTTGCAGTGAACGACCTCGTTCCGGCAGACAACCTCGCCTACCTGTTGAAGTACGACTCGACGCAAGGCGGGTTCAAAGGCGAAGTGAGCAGCGAGAAGTCGAGCCCGTCCGTCGCGGAAGACGACGTGCTCATCGTGAACGGGCACAGAATCAAGTGCTTGGCGGTGAAGGAAGGCCCGGCGGCCCTGCCGTGGGGCGAACTCGGCGTCGAGTACGTCATCGAAAGCACCGGTTTGTTCACCGACGCCGACAAGGCGATGGGGCACATCAAAGCCGGGGCGAAAAAGGTCATCATCTCGGCCCCGGCCAAGGGCGAAGACATCACCATCGTGATGGGCGTGAACCACGAGAAGTACGACCCGAAAGCCCACACGATCATCAGCAACGCCAGTTGCACGACGAATTGCTTGGCCCCGGTCGTCCATGTGTTGCTGAAGGAAGGCTTCGGGATCGAGGAAGGCCTGATGACGACCGTGCACAGCTACACGGCCACGCAGAAGACCGTCGACGGCGCCAGCAAGAAAGACTGGAAAGGCGGCCGGAGCGCGGCGATCAACATCATTCCGAGTGGCACCGGCGCCGCCCGTGCCGTGGGCTTGGCGATCCCCGAAGTCAAGGGCAAGCTCACGGGGATGAGCTTCCGCGTGCCGACGCCGACCGTCAGCGTCGTTGACCTCACCGTGAAGACGGTGAAAGAGACGAGCTACAAAGAAATTTGCGCGGCGATGAAGAAAGCATCCGAGACCTACATGAAGGGCATTCTGGCATACACGACCGACGAGGTTGTCAGCAGCGACTTCATCCACGACAACCACAGCAGCATCTTCGACGCGGGCAGCGGCATCGAACTGAACAGCAAGTTCTTCAAGCTGATCTCGTGGTACGACAACGAATGGGGCTACAGCAACCGCTGCGTCGACTTGGTGAAGTACATGATTTCGAAGGCGTAACTCTCGGGGGGGTAGTCCGGTGATCCATGCGTCCGATGTTACGGTGAGACTCCGTGAAGTCCCCTTCGTTCCGTTTCGCATCGTAACATCCTCGGGTGCAGTGCACGATGTGCATCATCCCGAGATGTACATGGTCACCCGTCGATTCCTCATCGTGGGCATAATCGATCCCCACGATCCCCTGTTGCCCGATCAAGTGACCAACGTCTCGATCCTGCATATCAGCGAGCTACGATCGGTGCCTTCGACCGTGGCCGCGTAAACTCCCGCATACTGGTTACCGATCCACCCATGCCCAAAAAGTCCCTCACCGACCTCGGCGACCTCGCCGGCAAACGCGTCCTTGTCCGCGTCGACTTCAACGTGCCGCTGGATAAGAAGACCGGCGCCGTGAAGAACGACCGCCGGATCAAAGGTGCGTTGCCGACGATCCAAGCCCTGCTGAAGGCCGGTGCGTCCGTCGTGGCGATGAGCCACCTCGGCCGGCCCGACAAGGCGACGCCGGAAGAACGCGTCCATCTCATGATGGACAAAGTCGCGGCGCGGCTCGGGGAACTGCTCGGGCAACCCGTGGCCAAAGCGGGGAGCGAAGTCGTCGGCCCGTCGGTGACCGCCGCGGTCGCCACGCTGAAGCCGGGGCAGGTGATTCTCCTCGAAAACCTCCGATTCGATCCGCGCGAGCAGAAGAACGACCCCGCGTTCGCCGCGGCCATTGCCGCACTCGGCGATGCGTACGTCAACGACGCCTTCGGCACTTGTCACAACGACCGCGACGCGTCCATGGTCGCCGTCCCGGCGGCGCTCAAAGCTGCGGGGAAGCCGCGTGCGGTGGGCTTGCTCGTCGCCAAGGAATTGGAGATCATCCACGGGCTGATGACGGGGCCGAAGCAGCCGGTGCTCGCCGTCATGGGCGGGGCGAAGGTATCCGACAAAATTGCGTTCATCAACGCTCTTCTTCAAAAAGTCGATGGGCTGCTGATCGGCGGCAAGATGGCGTACACCTTTTTGAAGTCGCAGGGGATTGACGTGGGCAGTACCCGCGTTGCGTCCGAGGAACTCGAAGCGGCGAAACCGCTGCTCGGATTTGTCGGCGGGAAGATCACCTTGCCGGTCGATTACCTCGCCGCAAAATCGGATGACCTGACCGCGACAAAGGTCTTCGAGGGGGACATCGACGCGGGCTACGAAGGAGTCGATATCGGCCCGAAGACGCTCGCGCTGTTCTCGCAGAAGATCGCCGAAGCGGGGACGGTCATCTGGAACGGCCCGGTCGGTTGGTTCGAACAGCCGGCGTTCAGCGCAGGTACCAAGGGGATTGCCGCAGCGATGGCCGCGAGCTCGGCCGTCACCGTCGTCGGCGGCGGCGAGACCGCTGAAGCCGTGGAGCAGTTCGGTTTCGATTCCAAGATGACGCACGTTTCCACCGGTGGCGGGGCGTTCTTGGCCTATGTCGAAGGAAAGACGTTCCAGTCGCTCGCCCAAATTGACGACCAGTGAGGTGCCCGAGGTGAGTGTCATGTCGACGGCCGAGCGGACGAAACGCGGCATTCCGGAGGGCCTTTGGCTCCGCTGCCCCCAGTGCAAAGCCACGATCTTCCGCAAGGAAGTCGAGGCCCGGCTGAACGTCTGCCCCGAGTGCGATCACCACTTTTACGTGTCCGCCCGCGACAGGCTGCTCCAACTCCTCGACGAAAACAGCTTCGAGGAGATGGACGCCGACCTGCGGCCGATCGACACGCTCGGGTTCGTCGACAGCCAACCGTACGCGAAACGCATAGTCGAACAACAGAAAAAAACGGGCCTCGGCGATGCCGCTGTTTGCGGAACCGGCTTCATCCGTGGTCGCGGCGTCGTACTCGGCATCACCGACTTCGCCTTTATGGCCGGGAGCATGGGCGCCGTCGTCGGCGAGAAACTCGCCCGCGCCGCCGAGAAAGCGACCGAGCTCAAACGCCCGCTGATTTTCGTCTCCGGTTCCGGCGGCGGTGCCCGCATGCAAGAGGGGATCTTGTCCCTGATGCAGATGGCGAAAGTCTCCGCGGCACTGGCACGCTACCATCAAGCGGGCGGATTGTACCTCTGCATTTTGACAAACCCAACGATGGGTGGCGTCGCCGCGAGCTGGGCTTTCCAAGGTGACATCACCATTGCCGAACCGAAAGCAATGATCGGCTTCGCGGGAGCGCGCACGATCAAGAACACCATCCGGCTCGAATTGCCCGACGGCTTCCAGACCAGCGAATTCCTGCTCAAGCACGGCTTCGTCGACCGCATCGTCTCCCGCCGTGACATCCGCACCGAAGTGTCGCGCATCATCGACTATTGCGAAATCCAATAAGCCGGGTCCATCGGATCCGTTGGCAACAGGGGTGCGCACCGTGGGTTTGCTCGACGGATTTAAAAAGCTGTTCGCCAAAGGGGACGGCTCCAAACGGCGGAAAGTCATCACGCTCGCCAAGCGGTTCGATCTCCAAGGTCGCACGGGCCAAGGGAGTATGTCGAAGGTCTGGAAAGCCTACGACCGCGAGCTCGGCCGGATTGTCGCCCTCAAAGTCCTCGACAAAGCCAAGACGATCAAATTCGAGGAGAAGTTCAAGCTGCAGGGGCTGAAAAAGCCGCCGGAAGGGGAGATCTGCGAGAGCCTCCGGCACGATAACATCGCCAAGACGTTCGAGCACGGCCTGACCAATATCGGCGAGCCCTACTTGGTGCTCGAATGGATCGAAGGGCTGGGGCTGAACTATCTGATCGAGAACAAACACCAGCAATTGCTGGGGAATCGGATCAATTTCGTCGGCCAACTCTGCGATGCCATCGACTACCTCCACGGCCAGAAGTACCTGCACCGCGACATTTGCCCGCGGAACGTCATGATCTCGAACGAAGGCATCGTCAAGCTCATCGATTTCGGCCTGACAATCCCGTACACGCCGCCGTTCTGCCAACCGGGCAACCGCACTGGCACGGTCGATTATTTGGCGCCCGAGGTCATAAAACGCTCGACGACCGACCACCGCGTCGACATGTTCGCCCTCGGCGTCACCGCGTTCGAGCTCTTCACGGGTTTGCTCCCTTGGGAAAAATCGACAGCGTCAGAGGAGACACTCCGCCGGCATTTGAATACACCGCCGCGCAACGCGAAGGATTTGCGACCCGATCTCGACGACGAAATTTGCAGGGTATTGATGAAGTCGATCGAGCGCGACAAGATGAAGCGCTACGCGTCGGCCAAGGATTTCAAAGAAGCGCTGGCCAAGTTGCTGAAGCAGGATTACTGACCATTCGCCGCCCAACTCGCCGCGACGACCGCGGCGGTTTCGATCCGCAAAATCCTGGGGCCAAAACTCATCTCCGACCATCCTGCTTGTCTCGCGGTCTCGATTTCCGAATCGGTGAAGCCCCCTTCGGGCCCGACCGCAAAGGCGTACCCTTTCCCGGCCGCGGTGGGGACGCCGGCGGATGACGTTCTCCCGGCCGTGTGCAAGATCCATTTCCGCATCGGCAGTTCCGAACCCAAATAGGCGATCAGTGACATCGGCTTGTCAATCGCCATCAATCTGTTCCGACCGCACTGTTTGCTCGCCTCGATGACGGCCCGTTGCCACTTCTCGATCTTCTCGGCTTTCGGGTTCGCAATGGATCGTGCCGTAACCAGCGGCACGAAGCGCGTCGCCCCGACTTCGACGAGCTTTTCGATCAGGTAATCGAGGCGATCTGCTTTCGGCAGAGCCGAGCCGACCACAATGGGGAAGGGCGACTCGCGATCCGATTCGACGCGGGACAACACCTGAAGAATGACTTGTTTCTTGCCGACCGACACGATCTCGGCCGGGTACTCGGCTCCATCGCCGTTAAAAAGCACGACCGCATCGCCCGCGGCGAACCGGCGCACGGTGCCCAAGTGGTGCGCTTCCGGTCCGTCGAGTGCGAACTCGCCGAGCGACAGCGGTTCGTCGGTGAAGAATCGGTCAGCCATCGCCCCGCCTTACCCCTTACGCCCTTTTCCCTTGTAGGTCTGCTGTTCGGTCAGCACCAAGTCCATGTAGACATCGTGCGGGGCGACGGGGATTTTCGGGAAGACTTGGCACTCGAACGACAGTGCGATCAGTGGGACTTCCGGGCGGATACGCGACAGCAAGCGGTCGTAGTACCCTTTGCCTTGGCCCAAGCGACCGCCCATCGGGTCGAAGGCGGTGCCGGGTACGGCGACCAAGTCGATCTCTTCGGGTTGGACCCGCTTCGAGGGCAACTCTCGCAAATCCGTGGCCGGTTCGAGGATCTTGTAAGCCCCTTCAACCAACTCCCCCATGTCTTCGAGCCAGAAGAGTTCCAACTGGTTCGTCTCGACGATGCAATACGGGATGATGACCTTCGCCGATTTCGCCATCGCCTCGGGGAGCATGTGCCGGGTGCGGACCTCGCTGCCAGCGTCGACGTACCAGAGCACGATCTTCGCGGCGGCGTACACCGGCATCGCCATGAACTCTTCGCAGATCTGCCGGCTCACTTCTTCCTTGTTCTTCTGGGCCACGCGGTTCTTGCGAGCTTGCTCGCGGATGGCCGCCTTCATGGCCTGCGGATCGACTTCGCTCACGACTGTTCCTCGGCGTCCTCTGACTCTTGCCAGCTACTGTTGTAGGATTCGCGAACGGCACCGCTACACCGTTCCCGATTTTGTCGGCGGCGGGAGCACCTTCCGGCGGATGACACGGTCCGGTAACCATCGCGTGATTTTCATCAAACGGTACATCAGCCACGGGAAATTGTAGACCCCCGGCCGGCGGAGCAGGGCGTCCGCGATCCGCTTTGCGGCGGCGTCGGCGTCCATCAAGAACGGCATCGGATTCGTTTGCGCGGCGGTCATCGGCGTGCGGATGAACCCGGGGCAGATGGCGGTGACGGCCACGCCGCGCGGTTGCAGTTCGATCCGCAACGCTTCGCAAAACACGTTGACCGCGGCTTTGCTGGCGCAATACCCGGCCGAACCGGGGAGACCCTTGTATGCCGCGAGGCTCGACACCGCCACAACGTGCCCCGCACCGCGCCGGAGCATCCCCGGCAAGACTGCCTCGAAGGCGTAGATGACGCCGAGATAGTTGACGCGCATCATGGTTTCGACGACATCGCTGTTCACGGGATCGCCGCCGCTCGGGGCGCTGACGCCGGCATTGGCGATCAAGACATCGGTCGGCCCGAGGCGGGATTCGAGTTTGCCAATGGCCACTGCGAGAGCCGCGCGATCCGTCACGTCGCTCGTTTCCGCTTCGGCGATCCCACCGGCCGTTCGGATCTCTTCGACCAACTTCTCCAGCAATTCTGGCCGGCGAGCCAAGATTCCGACGCGGGCCCCCCGCGCCGCCAGTTCTTTTGCGAGCGCCCACCCGATCCCACTCGATGCTCCGGTGATGACGACCGTTCCGCCTTGCCAAGCCATCGCTTTCCTCCGAATCCGAACAGAACGTGCAACCGGGCGAAATTCGATTGCGACTTCGCCACTTCCCGTTTCCGCCGGCGGCACGCCCGCGTGGGGCAAGGCATATTTCTGACACTGCGCTTGGCAAGGCCGCCCCCGGAGAGCATCCTAACAGGTGCGTCTCCCCGTATGCGAGGATCGCCCATGTCCGTTCGAATCGCCCCGGCCCTTTTGCTACTCGGGATTGTCGCGTCTTCGGCGACGGCCCAAGTCGCGTACCCGGCGTTGCCGGAGCGGTACGACGTCGAGTTCCGCTACCGTATCCGTACCGATCGCGACGAACGCATCCGCCAATACAAAGCGATGACGGTCGAGCTCGACAAACTCGGTTTCGTGCCGAATCGATTACTAAACGACGATCTCGAAGTTTTCGACCCCCTCGCCGAAATAAAATCGGGCAGCATCCCGGCCAAGAATGCCCCGGCCCTGCTGAACCTCGACGCCGTCCGGACGGTGATTGTCCGCAAAGCGGGTGAGGCACCGCCGGGCGACGCGAAGAAACCGGTTCAAATCCGGGCGCTGATCCCCAAGAATTTAGGGCCGCGTGAGCAGAGGATTCTGCACGAACAAACCGTCGCGCATCTCGGGTTGCTCGGCTTCGTCGAATCGATCGGGTATCGTCATGACGGCTTTGCAACCATCCGCGGGGCGATCCCGGCGGGCGTCGTCCCCAAGTTGCTCAAGGATCTGCGCACGCTCCCCGGCGGTTGGCTCTTCGCGGCGAACTCGAAAGATGCCTTGCCGATGCCGTTCAACTCGGCGGTGCCGCTGCGGTACATCGAAGTGCTCGCCGACCTCCCGGCCGAGGTGCCGACTCTGACGCTGCCCGCGAACCTTGGCAAATTCACCGCGGAGTTGAAAGCGATTATCGAAGATCCGATGAGGGCCGACAAACCGATCGTCGTCGAGGCGGTGTTTGAATCCGACTTGGGCGTCACGACGCGGGACGAGCGGCTCGCGCTGCGATTGCTCGCCAGCGGGGCCAGCGTCGAAGGAATTGTCGGTCGGGTGGCGACGGTGCGGTTGCCAAAGGCATCGCTCGCCCCGAAACTCGCGGAATACGGCGAGGTCCGCCATCTCCGCTTGCCCCGGATGGCGAGCGAAACGGCCAAGCCCGCACCCGGGGCGACGGACGCGCCGACCTTCGCGCGGGATTCAAATACCGCCGAGCTTCACAAACGCGGTTATGACGGTACGGGCGTGCGCATCGTCGTGTTGGCCTCGGAGTTCCCCGACCTCGCCGCGATGTTGCCGAAAGCCAAGTTCTTCGACCTCACCGGCGAAGTGTTGCCGACGCTGCAGCCGCTCCCTGCGCTGCCGGGGCGCGCCGGTTCCGGGACCGCTGCCGCACTCGCCGCGGCTTCGGCCGCCCCGAAGGCGGAGATCGTCTGCGTGCGGATCGACCCGATGTCGTTCCACCAGCCGTTCACCGTGGCCAAGGCGGTGGTTGGCGAACTGGAATTTTCCGAGGCGCTGATGGCGCGGACGGAAGAAATGACCGTCCTCGCCGACCGGCTGCTCGCCGACCGACGCAGGGCCACAGAACGTTATCGAAAGGCATTCGCCAACCTCACGGACGATCCCAAGATCAAGAAAGAACGCGACGACGCCGCGGCCGAATTGGCCGGGGTGCAGCAGCGGGAAGGGGAATTCAAGTTTCTGTCGGATCGCTTCGCCGCACTCAAAGACGGCCTCGCCGATTTGAAAGGCGCTAACGTCGTCGTCAACACCTTGGTTTGGGAATCGGGCCATCCGCACGACGGGCTGAGCGATTTGAGCCAATACCTCGAGCGAAAATACGCCGTCGGCGCGGCCCGCAGCGCGATCCGGGCGAACAAGCGGCCGCAGGCTCCGGCGTGGATCCAAGCGGGCAGCATTTCGACGGGCCAAATCTGGGCGGGGCCGTTTTTGGACCGCGATGAAAACGGCGCGATGGAATTCACGGGCTCGACGGCCATCCCGGCGAAGCGCTGGACACCCGAATTGAACTTCTTCCAATACACCGCGGCAGACGGGAAAACGGTCGCGTCGCTGCCGAAGGATTTGCAAGTCCGCGTTTCGGTGCAATGGCGCGAACCCCACAACGAAAACGCCTTCTTGCCAGTGGAGCCCGCGTTCCTCCTGCGTTTGCGGTTGCTGAAGCAGGTCGATCCCGACGCCAAGGCACACGCCACCGACGATTTCGTCGAAGTTGCCCGTAGTCTCGGGACTCCGGTGCGTCTCGCTTCGACCAACGGTTCGGGCACCTACGAGGCTTCCTTCGATGTCGTCCTCCCCGCCGACGGGGTCTACGCCCTCCGCGTCGAAGGGGGCCTCACCGCGGCCGGCCCAGTCCGAGCGTTGAAGCGCGGCCTCGAAATTCGCCCGCGAATCTTGGTCGAACTGCTCGATACGGCTCAAGCGGCGAAGGGCACGGTACGATTTGAAACCTACGCTCCGACCGGCGGAGGCGTCGGCATCCCCGGCGATTCCCCGGCCGCGCTCACCATCGGCCAAGCATCCGCGGCCGAGCCGTCGAAGGCGCTGTCCGTGACGGGGACCGGCCCCGGTGTCGCACTCAGCGGCAAGCCCGACTTGCTGACGACCGGCGAAGGCTTCGGACTTTCGGGGACGGCCGTGGGTGCCGGATACGCAGGCGGCTTGGCGGCCAGTGTCCTCACCGCGGGCGTGCGACCTACGGAATTGATCCGCGCCCTCGGCTTGAATCCGGGTTCGCCCCTGGTGTTGCCGAAGTCTTGGATCGAATCGCTGACGCCGCGGAAGTGATTCAGCCACCGCCCAACATCAGTAGTTCCCCCCGAGCGCCGGTGAGAACGTCGCCCCGGTAGCAGTGCACCGTCTCGCGGGGCAGTTCGGACAGAATCTGATTCCGGAATAGATCGAGGTAGGCGGGTTCATATTCGCAGCAGTAGCGAAACCCCGGCGAGATCGATTCGGTCGGTCCGTACGAAATCAGCGTTCCTCGTTTCATACCCGCGCCGGCGCGGGGGCCGAATCCTTTCTTGCCGACGATGGTGCCGGCGATCATCGACGCCCCGGCGAATTCGCCGATGGTCCCATCAATGACGATGCAACCGCGTCGCATGAGCAGGCCGAGTTCGTCGCCGGCATTGCCGGATAGGCGGATGGACCCGCCGCGCATTCCGTGGCGAGAACCGCGGTACGCCGAGCCGACGTTGTGGCCCGCGTCACCGGCGACTGCGATTTCGCCGCCGCGCATTTCGGCCCCCAGCCAATCCCCGGCGTTGCCCCCGATGCACAGAAATCCCCCGACCATTTCGGCACCGGCGTGCATACCCACATCGCCATCGACTTTCAGCATCCCGTGCTTCATCCCGGCGCCGATCCGCTTGACCTTGCCGGTATCCCCTCGAAAGACCGAGATCGTGTCGGTGATGTTAGGGGCGATCTTGGCGAATTCGCCCAGTTCGGCGCGCGTCGAACCACACAGCACCGGCAACTTCGATACTTCGTGACTCTTGAGTCGCGAGAGTCGGTCGTGCGTGATGCCGGCGAACTCGAGGGGGATCGCGGAATCGTGGCGGACATCGATGATCCAGATGGCTAGCTCCCCGCGAACAGCGAATGCAACCGGATATGGAACGGCCCGAGCTTGCCGCCGTAGTTCCCCGCAGTGATCTGCAAGACCCCCTCGCAGCCGCACGCCGCGTCGATCCCAACCCGCATCGCTTGTTCCACGAGGGCGAGCGTCAACCCGTCGATCACGATCTCATACACGGCGTTCGCGCTGGCGGGCAGTTCCGTCTTCACGACGCCCTTCAGCGTCGGGCAGTAGGCTTCGTTCGTGCTCGCTTTCAACGCCGGATATTTGCTGCCGACTTTGCTCCCGGAACGCACGATGCCGCCGGGGAAGGGGAGCAAGACGCCGGGGATGGCTCGCATTGCAATTACGGCGGCTTCGGCGGCGGCGAGTGTTTCCGCTTGCGATTTCCCGGCGATGATGAGGTTCCCTCCGGCGACGCCTTTGGTCGTGCCAAAGCGATCTTCGCAGAGGAACTCGCCGTCCATCGACGGGATGCGCCAGTAGCGCTTCCCGTCAATCTGTTTGCTGATCTGCCAACCGTCGCCGAAGTAACGCAGGTTCCCACCGATCCGGATCGATTTGCCGGCGTCGCCTTCGAGGCCGTTGTACACCGCCGTCGTGGCGCAGGTCAGCAAGCACTGCCCAACGCGGTTGACGAGCGCTTTCTGTAAGGCATCGCGGCTGAAGGCGAAGAATAGCAGCGAAAATCCGGGCCGGCCATCGGGGGTTTCCGCGGGGGCGAGTTCGCGTTCGATCCCCGCCTCGGCATCGCAGCCGATGACGCTGCTGGCGTAGCCGGTGACGGCGGTGGCCCCGATCCTGGCCCACTCGGGATTGCACGCGGTCACGACGACCCGAGCCGCCGTCATCGGGAAGGCTTCGGCGAAGGTATCGACGATCTCGACGCCGTTAAGGTGCATGGTTCACCAGCCGCCGTAGACTTCTTCCGGTTCTCGATGGTTCAGGGCTTTGAAGGTCTCGAAGCCGATGAGTTGCCATTGGCCGTTCGGCCCCTTCACGAATTTGGCTTTGACGTAGCGGTGTAAGGCTTCGCCATCCACCCCTTCAGGCTTCGCGTCGAACCCGACAATGACCGTGTTGCTATCTTTGAATTCGATGTCGTCGCGGGTGAAGCCCCAGAACGCGAGCTTCCGTTTGTTCGTTTTGGCGAATTCCAAACCCTCTTGGACGTCTTTCTTCTTCTTGCCTTTGTGCTCGAAATTCTCGGCGATGTGTTTGTCGAACTTGCTCCAATCGCCGGAGTTGAAGTCGGCCTGCATTTCGTCGGCTTTGCGCACAACGACCTCGCGCGGGCTGTCGAACAGTTTGTCGACGAGCAACAGCAGGAGGAACAACCCGACGCCGACCCCGGCTCCGATGAGCGCCTTCCGCGTGCGGTACCGCACCCAGACGCCGATGCCGGCGAGCATCAGGATAAACAGTATGATGTACAGGCTATCGGGCGGATCGCTGAGGAACGTCGGCATCGGGTCGCTCCGTGGAAAGTCACTTCATCTCGACGCCGTACACCGCCGCTTCGCCCAGCTCTTCTTCAATCCGCAGCAGCTGATTGTACTTGGCGATGCGGTCCGTCCGGCTCGCGGAGCCGGTCTTGATCTGTCCGCAGTTGGTCGCCACGGCGAGGTCGGCGATGGTGGTGTCTTCGGTTTCGCCGCTGCGGTGGCTCATGATCGCCGTGAACTTGTTCCGCTTGGCCATTTCCACGGCTTCGAGGGTTTCGGTCAGCGTGCCGATTTGGTTGACCTTCACCAAGATGCTGTTGCCGCAGCCCTCGTCGATGCCGCGCTTCAGTCGGGTCGTGTTCGTCACGAACAGGTCGTCGCCGACGAGTTGGACTTTGCCACCGAGCTTGGTCGTCAGTTTCTTCCAGCCCGCCCAGTCGTCTTCGCTCAGGCCGTCTTCGATGCTCCGGATTGGGTACTTGGCGCACAAGCCCGCCCAAAGGTCGATCATTTCGTCGGTGCTCGCGATCCGGTCCGGGGCGCTCTTGAAGAAGCAGTAGCCTTCCTTGCCTTTGTGCTTGGCTTCCTCGTAAAGCTCGGTACACGCGGGGTCGAGGGCGAAGGCGACTTCGTCGCCCAACTTGTACCCGGCCTTTTCGATGGCCTGCGAGATCGTCGCCAAGGCTTCATCGGCCGAGGGGATGTTCGGCGCGAAACCGCCCTCGTCGCCGACTGCCGTGTTCAGCCCTTTGTCGTGCAGCACTTTCTTGAGCGAGTGGAACACCTCGGCCCCCATGCGCAGACCTTCGCGATAGGTCTTGGCGCCGACGGGGACGATCATAAACTCTTGAAAATCGACGGTGCTATCGGCGTGTTTCCCGCCGTTGAGGACGTTCATCAGCGGCACGGGGAGCACCGTGGCATTGGTTCCCCCGACGTAACGGTAGAGGGGCATCCCCGCCGTCTTGGCCGCCGCGTGGGCTACGGCCATCGACACGCCGAGGATCGCATTCGCGCCGAGTTTGGCTTTGTTCGGCGTCCCATCGAGCTTCAGCATCGCGCGATCGATGGCGACTTGCGCGAAGACATCCATGTCCAGCAACGCGGGCGCGATGAGCGTGTTGACGTTCTCGACGGCCTTCAACGTCCCCTTACCGAGGTAGCGTTTCTTATCGCCGTCGCGCAGTTCCACGGCTTCGTGGGCGCCGGTGCTCGCGCCGCTCGGCACGGCCGCGCGCCCCATGACGCCGGTGCACAGTGTCACTTCGACTTCGATCGTCGGGTTACCCCGGCTGTCGAGGATTTCGCGGGCGTGGACTTTCCGAATGGTCGACTGGCTCATGGGGCGTTCATCGGCAAGGGCAGGGAAACGCCCCGTTTCGGACGATCCGAAAGGGGGCGCAGTTGGGATACGGTGGACGCCGGTAGGGTCAAGGGAACCGATCGGCGGGATAGAATCCGCTGTAGCGGCGCAAGTTTCAGTTCCACGACCGTTGATCGGGTAAGAATGCTCCCCCGTGTCGGCATTCGGCCCCGGTGCGCCATGGCTATTTCTTCCCGAATTCGGATTGCGCTGATTGTCCTGGCCGGGTTCGGCCTCGCCGAATCGGCTCGTGCCGGCTGGATTGCCGTGAAGAACGACACGAAACAGGTCATCGTGATCCAAGAAGTCGGCGGGCCGTTGAATCGACCGATCCGCGGCAAATGCATCAAGTTGCAGCCGGGTGAAACCTACCGCGAATTCCAATTGCTCGCGGGGAGCAAGAACATCGTGATTTACGATTCCGACGCCCCGAATGCCCCGCCGATTCAAGACCAACTGAGCTGGGTGAAAGATGACGCCTCATTCGCGATTAAACCGGACGGCAAGTCGATGAAGCTCGTCGCCGGCGAAGCCAAAGACGAGGCGATCAAATCGGCGAAGAAATGAATAAAATCCTGTCGATTCCGATCACTCACGCCATTACCACCCGCAGTATTTTCCTGCCCAACCGGATGACCAACCCCCGCGCGACCGGGACCGTCGCCTTGAAATCTTGGGGTTTTGCGCGGTCGGGTCCGTAGTTGAAGGCGCCTTCTTCGATTTTCTTGCGGGCTTCGCCGTTGCTCTTGGCGAGGCCCGCGAGCACGATCAATTTCAACACCCCGATTTGCCCCTCGACGATCTCGGTTGCGGATATTGAGACTTCCGGAATGTTCTCCGGGTCGCCGTGATCTTCGAATTGTTTTTTCCAATCGGCGAGCACGGCTTCGGCCCCGGCGGCGCCGTGGAACCACTTGACGATCTCCGCACCGAGTCGCTTTTTCGCCTCGTTCGGTTTGCCCATCAAGATCCCCGCGATTTCGCCTTCGCCCAAGTCCGTGAGCAATGTGAACCATTCGCGCATCAATCCGTCCGGGATACGCATCGTTTTGCCGAATTGTTCTTTCGCCGTCTCGCCGACGCCGATGTAGTTGCCCAAGCTCTTGCCCATTTTCTTATCGCCGTCGAGGCCGCGCAAGATCGGCAGCGTCATCGGCACCTGCGGCGCTTGCCCGGCGTCTTTTTGCAAATCGCGGCCGACCATCAGATTGAAGAGTTGCTCGGTCCCGCCGAGTTCGACGTCGGCCCGGATTTCGACGCTGTCCCAGCCTTGCATCAAGGGGTACAGGCACTCGTGCAAATAAATGGCCGTGCCCGACTTCACGCGGTTGGCGAAGTCTTCGCGCGCCAAGATTTGTTGGACCGTCGTTTTGGCCAGCAACTGCAACATTTCGTTGAAACCGAATCGGCCGAACCAATCGCGGTTCGGACGGATCTCAGCTTGGTCGATATCGACGACCTTCGCGATCTGTACGAGATAGCTCTCGGCATTTTTCGCGATTTGCTCTTCGGTTAACCCGGCGCGCGACGAATCTCGGCCCGAAGGATCGCCGACTTGGGCCGTCGCTGTGCCGATGATCAGCACCGCCGTGTGGCCCAGTTCTTGAAACTGCCGCAACTTCCGCAACGGTACCGTGTGCCCGAGGTGGACATCGAACCCGGTCGGATCGATGCCGTACTTCACGCGCAGCGGCTGGCCGGTGTCGCGGCTCTTCTCGAGTTTGCGTTTCAATTCGGCGACGGTTTCGACTTGCGCCGCACCCCGGAGGAGGAGAGCGAGTTGGTCGTCGACAGGTGCGAATTCGGGCATGGGTCACCGGAGATCGGGTTTTAGCATGATTGTAGGGAGATCGCGGCCCAGTTATGCTCGACGTACTTATGAGTGACTCATCGCGAGACGCCGATTTTCCGATGCGTCGGACTCCGCCCCACCTTCGGTTTTGAAAGCCGAGCCGAGCGGAGAACGTCGCTTTTCGCTCCGCGAAAAGTGGTTGACGCCAGCACTCGCGTTCCGCACCTCGCGGGCGAGCCCAGCTACTTTTCGCGGAGCGAAAAGCGACGTTCTCCGCTCGGCTCGGCTTTCAAAACCGAAGGTGGGGCGGAGTCCGACGCATCGGAAAATCGGCGTTTCGCGATGTGTCACTCTTAAGTCCGTCGAGCATCTTTCTTCCGCCCCGTCCGCCACGATAAGGCGAACAGCAGAATCGTCAGCACCCCGAAGGCAATGGTGACGGTGCCGTTGCTTTCGGCGAAGGGTGCCCCGAAGACTCGGATGTGGCCGAGCTTTTCGCCGAGTTTCAGAGCCTCGAGAATCGGTTCAAAAATCGGGAATTCCATGAACGCTGCGATCAGTGCCGCGATGGATCCCCCCGCGATATAGCCACTGCTCAGGAGTACTCCGGGGCTGGAGTCCCCTTCTTCGGGTCGGCGGCGAAGCTTATCGACGACCCAACGCAAGACACCGCCGAGGAAGATCGGCGTGCTGCTGTCCAGCGGCAAGTAAACACCGACCGCGAAGGGAAGCGACGGGACGCCAGACAATTCCAATGTGACGGCGATCAGCACACCGATCAGAACCAAGTCCCAGGGCAGGTCGCGGTCAAGTACGCCATTGATGATGAGCGCCACCAACTGCGTCTTCGGTGCGTTGAACAGAATGGCCCGCTTCTTCTGGCCGGACGTCTTCTCCCGTTCGGCATCTTCCATCTTTAATTTGCCATTCACCGCAGGATCGCAGAGGTACACGATTTTCCCCGAGTCGTCGACCAAATACCGACCTGCGGGTAGGTCGCCGGGGTTGCCTGCCAAAAACAACGCGGGGTCGAGTTGTTCCCGTTCTCCCCGGATGAGTACTTTGTAAGTCGCGGTGTCGTCCTTGTACTGCCCGGCCTGCACCCGGTCGGTGTCCATCAACTTGGTCACATCGACTTTCACCGCCAACCCCTCGACTTCCGCCTTTGAATAGATCGTGCCGGCATTGTTGATAAAGATCAACACCAAGCCGACGACGAGGGCCGAAACCAAAGCGCCGATCAAGATCGCATACTGCTGATACTTCGGCGTCGCCCCGAGCAAGTGCCCCGTCTTCAAATCTTGGGAGGTCGTGCCGCCGTTGCTACTGGCAATGCAGACGACCCCAGCAATTGTGAGTGCCAGCAGTTTGATGTCTTTGTTCAGCTTGATCACGTCGAATTCGGCGAGGGCGAGCAGAATCACGCACGTCATCAGCAGTGTCGCCACAGTCATCCCGGAAATCGGGTTGCTGCTGGAACCGATTTCCCCCGTCAATCGGCTCGACACCGTGACGAATAGAAAGCCGAACAGAAGGATCATGAATGCCCCGGCAATACCGGCCCAACTGAATCCCAAACCCAATTGCGGGACCGCGGCAAAGGCGATCACCAACCCCAAGCAGCCGAAGATGACGATACTCATCGGCAGGTCACGCTCGGTCCGCGGTATGCCCCCGGTGTGAGCCGGGTTTCGCTTGCCGAAGGCATCGCGCAAGCCGCCGACGACGGCGCCGAAAATCACTGGCAGCGCTTTGATCATGCTGATGATGCCGCCGGTGGCCACCGCTCCCGCGCCGATGTAGAGGATGTAATTCTTGCGGATGGCGGACGGGTCCATGTTCTTGATCAGTCCGGCGTCTTCCTTGGTCTTCGGATCGATTTTCGAGGTCGCCGGCGGCAGGACCGTTTCCAACGGATCCCCGAAGTAAACGATCAGCGGTGCGATCACCAAGTAGGCCAGCACGCCCCCAGCGAGCATAATGCTGCCGATGCGCGGCCCGATGATGTACCCGACGCCGAGCAAAGGCGCCGACATTTCGCAACCGATGGCCCCCCCTTTCAAACCGACCGTTTTCCCGCCAGCCTGAACGATCCAGAGCGATTTCTCGGCCACAGTGCCCCAGAGTTTCAATCCGAGCATGGCGAACTGATACACGAAGCCGATGACGAACCCGACGATCATCGTCCCCGCGGTCGCGCCGCCTTTTTCCCCGGCGATCAACACTTCCGCGCAGGCGGTCCCTTCGGGGTATTTCAATTCGCCGTGCTTTTGCACGATGAACGCCCGCCGCAACGGCACCATCATCAAGATGCCAAGTAAGCCGCCGAGGACCCCAACGGTCATCACGCGGATCACGTCGATATCGAAGCCTAGCAAAAGCAGAGCCGGCATGACGAGGCCGATGCCGAAGGCGATGCTTTCGCCGGCGCTGCCAGCGGTCTGCGCGATGTTTGATTCGAGAATGCTGCGCTTGCGGAAACCGAGTTTCGACATCACTTTGAACAGGGCGAATGAAAGCACTGCGACCGGGATGCTCGCCGAGACGGTGAGCCCGACTTTGAGGACGAGGTAAATCGACGACGCGCCGAACAGCACGCCGAGCAGTGAGCCGATGACGATGGGGGCAATGGTGAATTCCGGCGGCGACTCCGTCGCAGGGACAAACGGTTTGAATTCGGGTTCGGGCGCGGCCATAGACGATCCATCCCGGAAGAATGAGCGACGAGAGAGGACTCGCCTAGATTCGCGGGTGGCCGCGCCGCTGGCAAGGGGATTCTCCCAGTTGCGGCGGTTCCCGCTAAGTTGAGTTCCAAGGGATTCCGCATCCGTGGGCTTCGCTGTGGGCGCAAGTTT
>JANXTU010000195.1 GCA_025352235.1 Fimbriiglobus sp. | reverse complement strand
GTGCTCTCCAATGAAGTGGAACCGAAGGCCGGTCGGTTGTCAAAACAATTCCGGAAGAATCTCGAAAAAGGGTCGTTTCTGGCTCAGAGGCCGTCCTTTCCAGCCGACCCTCGTTTTCACGGCTCGCCGCAAGTCTCGGCTGGCACTGGTCATTCCGAAGAGTTGGTCGCTTTCCGACCGGGAACGGTGCTTTCCGACGGGGGGTGGAGCACTCCGTCGGAAAGGCTCGCCCATCGTCACTTCACCGGGACGAAGAACCCCGCCCGGACCGGCGCCGGCATCCGGCTCTTCGCCCCTTTCACGCTTTTCCAAATCACTTCGTTGAAGAGCAGGTCGTCGGCTTGGTCTTCCTTCGTCAGGTCGAACTTCTCCGAGATCGCCGCGCCGAAGACTCCGGGTTTGTTCAACTCGTCGAGGTCGGCCTTGGGCTTCTCCGCTTTGTATTTGGTTAGGTCCGGCTTCGCCGTGAAACTGTGGTACATCGGCCGGGCGGCGGCGTCGAACTGGCTCATCGGTTTCAACCCGAGGATCAATTCCATCGTGCGCAGCAGGCTCGTCGTGGAGTACATCGTCGAATCGACGTGCTTGCGCTTCGTGTACGGCGAAATCACCAGCGCCACGACGCGGTGGGCATCGACGTGATCCGGCCCGTTCTGGGCATCGTCTTCGATGACGAACACGGCGGTATCCTTCCAAAATTGACTTTCGCTGAGCCCTTCGATGACCATGCCCAGCGCGAGGTCGTTGTCCGCCACTTGGGCCGTCGGCGTCAGCTTGCCGATGCGCGTGCCCGAGGTGTGGTCGTTGGGCAGCTTGAGGATTTGCAGCGCGGGCATTTCGCCGGCTTTCTCGAAGCGCTTCAACTCGCTCAAGAAGCGCTCGGCCCGTTTCACATCGGTGTAGTCGAGGTCGTAGCCGCGGTATTTGGGGTCGAAGTGGCCTTCGAGCGCCTTCACCGTGGCCACGCCGTCTTCGAAGGTGCCGTCCTTGGCTTTCTTGCCGTTGGCGATCCATTCGCCGTAGCTGCGGTAGCTCACCTTCGCCTCGGCCGCGCGGTCCCAGAGGTAGCCACCGGCGGGCCGACCGGGGACATCGGCGGCCCCTTCGCTCGGGTAGCCGAAGGTTTTGCCGGGGCTGCCGCGGTAGCTCAGTGGCCAGAGTTTCTCGACGAAGTCGGTGGCGTAGGCCCCCATGCTCCATTCGTGGCCATCGGCCGAGACTTCGCCGTCGACGTAGGTGTTGTCGAGCAGCACAAATTCCTCGGCGAGCTTATGGTGATTCGGCGTGATCGCTTTCGGGAACAGGCAGAGCTCGGGCGAACCGTTCCCCTGGGGAAGGTCTCCGAAGACTTGGTCGTAGGTGCGGTTCTCTTTGATGATGTAGATGACGTGCTTGATCGGGGACGCGTCGCCGAGCTTTTTGGGGATCGGGTTGTCCGCGGGAACATCGTCGATCTTCGGGCCGTTGTCTTTGTTCAACGGGCTGCATTGGTAGGCGACTTTGGAATGCTTCGCCATCGCGGCCGGGGTCGGCAACGGGATCGCCGACACGGTCCCTTTGAAAAGCCCGCCGATGTACTCCAACGTCCCAGCCGAAGGCAAGAATGGGTTCGGCCCGCTCGGGTTGGCCTTGGACGCGTTCCCTTTGCCGTTGGCCACATACAGCGTCTTGTCGAGCTTGTTGTAGCGCACGCTGGTCGGGTACCAACCGGTGGGAATGAAGCCGAGGGCCTTGGCCATCTTCGGATCGGCAACGTTGAAGACCGCGAGGTTGTTGGCGTCCGAATTCGCCACGAACAGCATCTCGCCGTCCGGGGTCATGGCCAAGCTGCTCGGGGTGTTTCCCGACGGGGCTTGCGGATAGAGGGCCGCGTTGATCGTCTGGAGCGTGATCCCGGTCGCCGGGTCGAGCACCGTCACTTGCGTGCTGTTCGCGCAAGCGACGTAAAGAGCCTTGCCTTTCGGATCGAGCAGCATCTCGGTCGGGTGGCTGGCCGTCTTCCACACCGCCGACACTTTGTTCGTTTCGAGATCGATGACCGCGATGCCGGCCTTGGCCCACAAGCTCACGAAGAGCCGTTTGCCGCCCGGTTCGGGCAGCACCGCGTAGGGATAGCCGTTGTTCTTCGCCGGGGTCACGCCGGCATCTTCGTCTTCGACCTTCGGCTTCGGCTCTTCCTTGCGGCCGTCCGGCGGGCTGGGCGGATCGCCACCGGGACCAACTTTAGCCGGTTCG
>JANXTU010000208.1 GCA_025352235.1 Fimbriiglobus sp. | reverse complement strand
GATTGGCAGGAGGTCCGCCATCTCCCGCGCCGGTTCGACAGGATATCCCCGGTGCCGCTCCATCAGGTAGATCGGCAGCGTCTGCGCATCGACGGGCAACGGCATGGTGCCGGCGCGCATCAGCGCGCGGTAGCTGCCGGTTCGCCAGCTTTCCAAGCCTTTTTCGATGTAAAACGGCTCGTCGAACGTCGCCCCGAGTTCCGCCCCGGCCGCGAGGCACACCGCCGACGACAAGCCGACGACGGCGATCAGCCACGCGGAATCGAGCCGGGTCCAACGTGGGGGCGGTGTCATGCAATGACAATTACCACGGACGCCGCGTCGGGCACAAGCCGGACGGCTACTGAAACGCCCCGTGCTGCCGGCGCCGGTCGGAGGTGTATTCCTCCGCCGTGCCCCGCGCGATGATCTCGTACAGGGTCGCTTGCTTGTCGCCGTACTTCCGCAAGATGCGCCCCAAGCGCTGGACGTTTTCCTTCACGCTGCCGGTGCCGGACAGCACGATGCCAACGCTCGCGGCGGGAACGTCGACGCCCTCGTTGAGGACTTGGCAACTGACGAGGACCGAGTAGTCGCCGCGGTGGAAGCGCTCGAGAATCTTGACGCGCTCCTTGGCCTTCGTTTCGTTCGTGATCGCCGGGACGAGGAACCGTCGGGCGATGTCGTAGACGGTGGCGTTGTCGGCCGTGAAGATGATCGTCCGCTCCGCGGCGTGCTTGTTCAGCAGCATTTCGAGGGCCTTGAACTTCCCCGAGGCTTGGCGTTCGATGCGCTTCTGCTCGCGGTAGGCCCGCATGGCACTCCATCCTTCGGGGCTGCGGCTCGCTTCGAAAATGAACTTCTGCCAGCCGTTGGGGGCGCCGAAGCTGATGCCGCGCTGCTCGACGAACATCCGGTATTCCTCCCGGCAGTCGCGGTACGTCTGTTCTTCTTCGGGGGTCAAGTCGACCATCAGTTGCTCGGTGCGGTACTCCGCGAGGTAGTCGCCCGCCAGTTCTTGAATCTCCCGGCGGTAGATGATCGGGCCGATCAATTCGGGCAGCAGTAATTCGCCGCCATCGGCGCGCTCAGGGGTCGCGGTGAGGCCGAGCCGGAATGGGGCGAGGCTGCCGATGGCGGCTTCTTGGAAGGTCGAACCGGGCAAATGGTGGGCTTCGTCGAAGACGATCAGGCCGAAGCGCTGGCCCCAGCGTTCGAGGTGGATGTACGACGAATTGTACGTCGTCACCGTCAGCGGTTGGAAGTCGTAATAGCCGCCGCCGAGCAGGCCCGCTTCGATGCCGAAGAACTTCGACAGGTCGGCGTACCACTGGTTCATCAGCACGATCGTCGGCACCACCACCAGCGTCGGCCGGTTCGCTTTTTCGATGGCCATGGCCGCGAGGAACGACTTGCCCGTCCCCGTCGGCAGCACGACGACGCCGCGGGCACCGGTGTTCCACCACTCGTGCAACCCCTCGGCTTGGTGCGGGAACGGCTTGCGGTCGGTGGTCAACTTCCAGCCGGTCGGCTTGTTGTCCCAACCCCGCGCGGTGTCGGTGTACGGGGTCTTGTCCCGCCGCAGTTGTTCGACGATGGCCCGATAATACCGCCCTTGGGCGCGGTAGGTCGAGGTGCGCGGATCGAACTTCACGCCGGGCAACGTGGGGAAGTCGAACTCCGGCGGGCCGCCCGTCAGGAGCAAGGTGCCACGGTCGTAGGCGAGTTCGAGGGGCTGAGACATCGGATGTGTCCTCTCTTTGGAATTCAAGAGGTCTCACGCGAAGCCGCGAAGACGCTGTTAAGAAAATCGAGAACGGGTTCAGGCGGCGGGTGGATCGGTCAATCCGTGCCGACGATGATCATCGCGATGGCGAGCGTGGCGTACCGCAGCCAATGCCGCCGCCAATGGGATTCATTCATCGAGCGGCGCCGAATCGAGTTGGCCGAGCATAACTTTGTTATATCTTTCCGACGGTCGTGCACCCACCCCTCTGCGGAAAGACAAGAAAGCGACCAACTCTTCGGAATGACCAAGCCCGCGTTGGACTTAGGGCGAGGGGGAAAAGTTTGGCTAGTGAAGAAAGTACCAAGCGTCAGGCGCGAGTACTCAGAGGAATCGAAGTCGCGTGCCGTTTTGGCGATTTCTAAACGGAATTGCGCAGGCTGGCTTTATGGTAAAATGATTCAGGAGGAACAGTGATGCCGATTCACGATTGGACGAGCGTCAGCGCCGGAACTTGGCACGATATGCACGTCGGCTGGATCGCCGAGCTCCGGACCGTGCTCAACGGCGGTTTGTTGCCCGACGGGTATTACGCGCAAGCGGAACAAATCGCGGGCCCCCTCGGCCCGGATGTCCTCGCGCTCCAAGAGCCGGATGTCGAACCGGATTCCGAAGGCGGCCTGGCGGTGGTTCTAGCGCCGCCGAGGGTGAGTTTGAAGCTCGAAGCCGAAGTGCGGCACGGCGTGCGAACCCGCCGGACAATTGCGATCCGACACAACAGTGACGACCGCATCATCGCGTTGCTGGAACTCGTATCGCCGGGGAACAAATCGAACCGTCATGGCATTAGGGCGGTCGTGAACAAAGCCCTCGATAGTCTCGAACGCGGCTTCCATCTTCTGTTCGTCGATTTATTCCCGCCGACGGTCCGCGACCCGAATGGATTGCACGGTTTGATCTGGGAAGAATACACAGGCCAAAAGTTCGAGGCTCCCGCTGACAAGCCGTTGACACTCTTCGCCTACGCCGCCGGGCCCTCGCCCGTCGCCTACGTCGAACCGGCCGCCGTGGGTTCGCCCTTGATCGACATGCCGCTGTTTCTGACGACCGACCGCTACGTCAACATCCCTCTGGAAGCAACCTACACCGCGGCCTACCGCGGCGTCCCGGCGAAATACAAGCGCGTGTTAGAGGCGTGAAGACGCGACGGCGGTGAATCGACGTATGCCTTCGGCAGTTTGAATCGGAGCCGTTTTTCGATGAGCTTGATGTCTAATTCATCCGGCAGATCGCGCGAATGCCCAAGAATCGTTGCTACCCCCAGAAATACCCTTCACACCGTTTCGCATCTTAATTTCAAATGGAACGAGCCACGGTATCGACACGCTGCGACCGGTGCAGTGACTGCTGCGAATTCGTCCGACAAGTTAGAAACTTGTCGCCACGCGAGAAAATCACCCCGCCCCCAACCACCGCGCCGCGTCGCGGGCGTGGTAGGTCAGGATGATGCTCGCCCCGGCGCGTTTGATGCTCGTCAAGATTTCCAGCGTCACGCGGCGTTCGTCGATCCAGCCGTTCGCCGCGGCGGCTTTCACCATCGCGAATTCGCCGCTGACGTTGTACGCCGCCACCGGCACGCCCGCGATTTCCTTCGTTCGCCGAATGATGTCGAGGTACGACAGCGCCGGTTTCACCATCACGATGTCGGCCCCTTCCGCCAAGTCGAGGGCCACTTCGCGCAGCGCTTCGTCGCCGTTGGCCGGGTCCATCTGGTAGGTCGTGCGATCCCCGAATTGCGGGGGCGACTCGGCCGCATCGCGGAAGGGGCCGTAGAAGCCGCTGGCGTACTTCGCCGAATAGCTCATGATCGGCACGTGGAGGAACCCCGCCGCGTCGAGGCCGGCGCGGATGGCCTGGACCATGCCGTCGAGCATGCCGCTCGGCGCGACCATGTCGGCCCCCGCCTTCGCGTGGCTCACGCACTGCTCGACCAACAACGGCAGTGTCGCATCGTTGTCGAGGTCGAGTGCGCCGTGGACATCGCACAAGATTCCGCAGTGCCCGTGGGTCGTGTACTCGCAGAAGCATTCGTCGGGGATCAGGTAGACATCGCGGCCGAAGGCCTTGCGGACGGTGCGGATCGCCGTTTGCACGATGCCGTCGTCGCTGAGCGCCGCGCGGCCTTCCGGGTCTTTGGTCGCGGGAATGCCGAAGAGCATGAACGACTTCACGCCGAGGTCTTTGGCCGCGCCGATTTCGTCGACGAGGGTATCGGGCGACAGTTGGAAATTCCCCGGCATGGAGGCGATCTCGGTGCGGATGCCCGTCCCCGGTCGCACGAAGAGCGGCAGCACGAAGTCGCTGGGGCGCAGCACCGTCTCGCGGATCATGTCGCGGAGAAGGGGGGAGGAGCGCATCCGCCGGGGGCGGACAGTCGGAAAACCGGCGGGCGTCGGCATGGCAGATCCGAAAAGGCGAAGGCGGATACCGGCATTCTACGGTTGAGAAAGGCGATTCTACTTCGGAGGTATTTGCAACCGATAGCGGCAAGGGGATTTGCGGTGCCTAACGCACTCCTCAAAACTTCACCCGTTGCACCCGGTGGTTCTCGGTGTCGACCACGTGCACGCGGCCTTTCTTGTCGACGGCCACGGCCCACGGGTCGGCCAACTGGCCCGGTTCGCGGCCGGGGGTGCCCCACATGCCCAGCGAAACGCCTTCTTTCGTCAGCTTCTGTACCCGGTGGTTGCCCCGTTCGACGACGTAAAGTTCCCCGGCGTCGCCGAACGACAGATCGTAGGGGAAGTGGAACTCCCCCGGCCCGTGACCCGGCCCGCCGAACGCGCGGACGAACTCGCCGTCGGTCGTCAGCACTTGAATGCGGTGGTTGCAAGCGTCGACGCAATACAACAGCCCGTCCGGTCCGAAGGCCATGGCCCGGATGCGCGCGAACTGCCGGGGGGCTTGGCCGTTCTCGCCCACGCACCACAAGAATTTTCCGTCCGGGTCGAGCTTCGTGATGCGGTCGTTCTGCCCGAACTCCGAGACGTAATAATTCCCGGCGGGGTCTTGGACGCAATCGCTGATGTAGCCGAACTGCCCCGGGGCCTTGCCGCCCGCGCCGCCGATCGTTTTCAACTCCACGCCGTCGTGGGTGTAAATGCGGACGCAATGATAATGCGAATCGGAAACCATCAGATTTCCGTCGTTGTCGATGCTGAGCCCGCTCGGCCGGCCGTTGCGAAAATCGGGCGTCGTGAAGGTGAGGCCGAGGTGGTGGCCGTCGAGATCGTAGGCTTGGATGCGGGCGGTGAAGTCGACGAGGAAGAGGCGGCCGTGCGGATCGATGGCGATGGCCCGCGGCCGGGAGATGTCGCCGTCTTGGACGCCCTTTTGCCCCCAGACGAGTTCCGGCGCGCCCGGCTTGCGGTTCAGCGCGAACGACAGCGCCACCGCCCCCGCGATCAAGATCAGAACCAGAGCGAGCGCCGTCCGGGTATTCATAAATGCAGTTTACGCACCGGTCGGTCGCTTCGTCTACCGCGCTGAATTGGCGACGGCCCGCGCACGACGGCGCCTTTGCGGAGGCGGTAGCGCCGGAAGGCCCCGAGTAGCCCGAGGCGCCGAGGGCGAGCACGCAATAGCCAGAGACGCCGGATTGGAAGTCGCTGGTCACGGTATAGCGGCTCTGCGAGACGACGTCGTTGGCGACCAAGGTCGTGTTGCCGAGCTTGTGTTCGTGCCGAAACACACCTCGTGGCTGAACCCGATCAAGATCTGGTTCAGCATCCTGAGTCGCCGGGTGATCCGCCGCGGCGCGTTCCGCTCGACGGCCGACCTGCGCGATCGCATTCTGAAGTTCATCGACTACTACAACGCCACGATGGCGAAGCCGTTCAAATGGACGTACGCCGGCCGTCCGCTGAACGTGTGAACTTGGCGAAACCACGGGTGTCACAACGATTCTTGGATTTTTTTACCTGAGCGGGGGACTGACGTCCCAGCCCTTTCAAGGTACTCTTTAGGCTTTCGCATTTCACCGACCATCGCCATCGTGAAGGAATCGCGGGTTTGCGAGTCGCAACCCGATCCTTCCGAAGGGAGTCGGGTTCTGTTCAGCGCCAGGATGCGGCGGTTCGCCCAACAGAGTCCGATGTCGGTTCTCGCTCGCATGACCTTGGACAATCTCTTCGGCGCCACCGTCATCGACGAACTCTTCGACGATGTCGCCCGCAAACAATACACGCGCGAACTGCTCGTCTCGACGGCGGCGGA
>JANXTU010000187.1 GCA_025352235.1 Fimbriiglobus sp. | reverse complement strand
CCGGTTCCCCGGCCCAGCCACCGTGGTTGTAGACGCCGATCTTACACCCCTGCGGCGCGACCCGTTTCGCGAGCGCGGCCAGGAACGCCGCCGTCGTTTTCACTTTGTCGTCTTGGCTCAACTTCGCGTCGGGTTGTGGCAGCATCACCCAGAGTTCGGTTTCGATCTTGTGCTTCTTCAGCAGGTCGAGGATGAACTCGCCGTCCTTGCCTACGCCGGCGGGGAACCAGACGCCTTGCATCGCGATATTCTCGTGTTTCAGCAGTCCGAGTTCCTTGTCGAATGTCGGCAGGTGCTCGGTACGCCAGTCGTAGGCGTAGCGCGTGAAGCCGAGTCGCTTGAGCATGGCCACGCGTTCTTCGGGGCCGCGTTTCTTGCCGTCGAACGGGACGATGCACCACGCCGTGAGGTTCTCGGGTGCGAATGGCTTCGGTTCCGTAGCGACGACGAATGTCGAGGTGAACAGAAGGGCAAACAGGAGAAGAGATCGCATCGACGCACCCTCGGGACCGGAGTGCGTATCTTCCGCGATCAGCGGCCGAACCGCAACAGGCCACACTTCGGTTCGGGTTTCACGCAGCAGCACGGGGCCGCATCCGGCAACCAAATCGAGGGCGGAAGCCAACCGCAAGCGAGCGGCGGATGCCGGCGGAGGTAGAGGTTCAACGAGCGATCCAAGAACAAGTCGCGCGGGGCCGTCGCCGAAGGTCGGGCGGTCTCGGCGTCGATGACGCCGGCGTAAGCCAACGCTTCCACAATGATTTCGGAACAAACAGAATCGTTGCGGACTCCCTTCGGCTTGCCATCGAAAAAGGTGCGGACCGGCCCGCGCGGACCGTGCGGCGAAAGGAACGCGAGGTCGAACGCCCGGAGTTTGCTGTAACCGGCGTTCTCGGACAAAGTCGCAAACGTGTTCAACCGGCCCTCTTGCTCGGCCGTCAACGGAGTCGCGCGCCGGCGTACCCATACCGTCCGGTCTCCGGCGCGGGAGAAGCGTGCGGCAATCGGCGTCGTCCGCGTCCGGAATTCCCCGCCGCCACCGGCTTCGAGGACGCCGAGCGCACCGTCGGGCGACCGCACCACGATCCCGGCGTGCGTCGGGATGCCGACGAGGACGAACCGGTACAGCAACGCGATTTTGCGATTCTCCGTCAGCGAGAACACGACGTCGCCGACGGCGGGGGAATACGGGGTGAAGGGACCGACGGCTGCAGTCTGGACGCTCGAATCGGGCCTGGCGAGTCGGCCGAGCGACATCGGAGCAGGGTCGGCGGAAAGGGTCGCCGCAAGTAGCATCCACACGAAACCGGCCATGGTCGCATCCGTGCGAGAGAGGAGTTCGCACCGGTTCAAGTCGACAGGATCCATGCATTGCGTTGAAATGAACTGCCGCCGCAAATTGCGGATTCAAGAATGGCGCCGCAAGAAACGCAAGAGCCGCAAAATCGAATCGGGACGGATGATGACCACCCTTTCCAATTCTTTTTTGCGGCTCTTGCGCTTCTTGCGGCAGGCACCCTGCCCTTACGGCAGCGGGATCGATTTCAACGTATAGCTCTTGTCTTCGGCTTGAATCAGCAACACGGCCCGGGCGGAATCGAGCTTGTCGAGTTGCATGACGCCGACGAGTTCCTTGACGGTTTCGAACTTCACCCCGGCGGTGTCGCCGCCCTTGACCGGATCGGTGATGCCGCCGGCTTGATTGAACGACTCGGTCGGGATCTTCATCACGCCGCGGGTGCTGTTGGCCATCAGCACGAAATCCTGTTTGTCCTTCGTGTAGACGATCATGTCGAGGGGTTTATTGCGGTTGCCGAGTTCGCCGATGGTCGTCGCTTTGATTTTGGCGCCCGGCTTGAGGTCGGCCACGGCCACCTTCACCAGCGGCGTGCAGGTGTAAGCCGCAAAGAGATAATCGGCTCCGCTGATCTTGTACGGCACGAACGACCGGATCGGCGAGTTCGTTTCGGTTTTGCCGTGGGCCGCGTGGTACATCTCGACGCTCGTCGGCTTGTTGCCTTCGGTGAACGGATACGCGATCGTGCGGAGCGAACTCGAAAACTCCTCGTTCGACAAACCAGCGATGATCACTTTGCCCTCGACGTAGGCGAGGCTCGTGATGGCGTCGGTTTTGTTTTTGTCCGACAGGCCCCCGAGTTTCACCGACGCGAACGGGACGTCTTTGAGGGCGAACTCCGCGAGTTTGCCGTCAGTGAGCTTCATCACGAGCGGACCGCCGCCGGTGCCTTTGCGGGTCACGGCGAGGTAGACTTGTCCCGAAGCCGGGTTCACTTTGACATCGTTGATCGCGATGTTCGCGGCGATCGTGCCGAGTTTGTCGGCGAGGATCGAATCGATTTTTTCGACGAGGATGTCCGCTTTCGCATTCGGTTTGCCGTCGTCGGTGCCCACGGCGAACAGGGTGGCCGATTGTGCGTCGGCGATGAACAGCACGCCTTCGGGGCTGAATGCCAAGGCCGAGATCGACTTCACTTCGGGCGTGCCTTTTTTCAACTCGGCACCGTCGGCCATCGCCGCGGTGCCCACCAGGGCCGCGGCTACCGCCGCCATCGTCCTACGCATTGGGAATCCTCCGGAGGGGAATGGTGGGATCGTGCCCACAGAGGCATTCTGATGGAACCGGAGGGGCGAAGCAAATGAGATTGCCGGATTCGGGCGATCCGTCACGCCTTCCAAAACCTCGGGAGTTCGTTCCTCAGGAACTTCCACAGGCCCTGCACCGTGAGCCAGCTTTTTCGGGCTTTTTCCCGGCGACCCGTGGCGTAGCGCACCGCCGATTGCAGCGACTTCTGCAGCATCTGCACCGGGATGTCGAGCGTCACGAGCGTTTTGTAGACGAGCAACGCCCCGCGGCCGACGCCCGCTTTGCGGAAGTAATGCACGTATCCGATGGCTACGTTCGGCTGCGAGAATCCGACGTTCGCCCGGCTCGACACCCGGCCGTAATGCAAAATCTCGACATCGCTGAAAAAGACGACGTCCCCGTGCCGGCCGGCTTGGGTCGACAGGTCGAGATCCTCGCCGCCGAAGCGGTAGCGTTCGTCCCAACAGCCGGAGCGCTCGAAGGCCAAGCGGGGCAGGAACACGGCCGCGCCCATCAGTACTTCGACGGGCCGGACGGCGCGCGGATCGAAAGTCTCGCGGCGGTAGCGGTAATAGGCCGGGCGAAATAGCCCCGTCCAACGCAGTAGGCTGATGCGGTGGAACAGTGCTCCGATCGTCGGCTTCGTGCGGTACGAAATCTGGGGTTGGCCGTCGGCCCCGAGTAAGCGCGGCCCGATCATCGACACTTCGGGATTGGCCTGGGCATACTCCACGAATTCCACGAGCGTGTGCGGCGGGACTTCGGTGTCGTTGTTCAAAAAGAACAGGTAGTTGCCCCGGGCCAACCGAGCAGCTTGGTTATTGGCCTTGCTGAAGCCGACGTTCTCGCGGTTGCGGACCAACACGACGTCCGGGAACTCGTCAGCGACCATATCGGCCGCCCCGTCCACGGAGGCGTTATCGACCACGATCACTTCCAACGCCACGCCTTGTTCTTGCTCGAGTAGCGACAGCAAGCAGGCGCGCAGCAACTCCCGGCAGTTCCAATTCGCGATGCAGACCGAAACGAAGGCCGGCGGCGCCGAGGCCGCGTAGCACGGTGGGGCGAAAGTCGGTGCATCCTGCACGGTGCGAAGCATTCTCATTCCCCGAATGGGGCTGCGGCCGAGCCCGCGTCCGTGCGGGCGGCTCTCGAAGTGGGGACATTAGCACGACTCGAAAGGGAGTGTCAATTGCGACCTGGAGCGGGGGTGTAGCAACGATTCTTGGAGCTTTTCGCAATTCATGCTCGGCATGAACTGCTTTCAACGGTCAATTCCTTCCCGGCGTCATCCCGGGCATAACCTGCGGATTCAGGCCATTCCTAAGAAACTCCAAGAAT
>JANXTU010000126.1 GCA_025352235.1 Fimbriiglobus sp. | reverse complement strand
GAGATGCCGTTGTGGTTTCGGTCCGCAGTCTGGGACAAACCTTGACCCATCATCGCCGTACGAAGAACCGGACGCGGTCGGTCTTCGTCACCATTTCCCATTCGCCGGGTCGCTTCTCGAAGTAGTCGCCGTAGCCGGAGGGGTTCGCCGTCAGGGCGAAGTCGAACTGTCCGTACTCGGCCTGCCAGCGCGCCATGGCTTCGGCGGTGCCGGTGTTCTCCGCGTTCACGAAATCGACGAGCCAACCGTCGCCGAAGAGTTCGCAGCGGTCGTCGACGAAGACGCGGTAGCCGGGGCAGTGGTACTCGAGGAAGCCGCCGTAGATGTACTCGCAGAAGATCCGTTTCTCGCCGAGGCACGAAACGAGTTCGCGCTCCTTCAAGTCGGCGAGCGCCTCCGTCGGCCAGAGGGCCGGGTCGAGCTTCGCGCAGCCGGTGCCGACGAGCGGTGCCCTGACCCGCACGGCTTGGAGCGCGAGCGCAATCACCAAGCCGATGCAGGCCGTGAGCAGGATTCCCCGCGCGGTGCCGGGGGGCAGTGCCTTCGGCTCGTACACGTCGGGCCGACGCTCCGCCAGCCAGATCGCGTAGCGCGTGTGCGGCCAGAGATCGATGATCGCGACCATTCCGACGATGGCGAAGAGCGAACCGTGGCGGACGCGCAAGCAGGCTTGAATCAACCAGAACAACGGGATCAACCAGCCGATGCGGGGGCGATTCGGGAACGTTCCCGCGAGCAGGACCGAGTAGAGCGCGGCGAAGGCGAGTAGCGGCCAGGCGCGCGGATCGGCGACGTCGAGCCGGGCGTGCTCGAGGATGATCTCGGGCAATCGCGGCATGCCGTTGTTGATGAAGAGCCACGTTTCGAAGATCCCCGCGCCGTAGGGCGTCCCGAACGCCACCAAGCCGCAAGCGATTCCCACGGCCGACAACCCGATGACCGTCCGGGCGCTGCGGATCGGACTCGGCCAACCGAGCGTGCGCCACACGAGCCAACCCGCGAAGGCGAAACCGAGGGTCGCCAAACCGCCGAGCATCCCGCCATGGGTGTTCGCCCAAATCCAGTAGAAGGGGACGAGCCACGCGAGAGTTCGCAGACCCGCCCGACCGTGTTCGAACGCCAGAATCGCCCGCATCGTGACCGCCATGCCGACCATCGTGAACAAGTGCGGGCGGACGTGGAAGTGCGTGCTTGCGGCGGCGAGCGCCAGCAGCGCGACGCCGACGGCGAAGATCGGGTGCAGGCCGGCGCGGATCCATTCCGCCGCGAACCACGCGAACAATGCGGCGACGACGGCGGTGGCGCAAACCAGTAGCGAGTCGAGCCCGCCGATGCGGTGCGCGCCGGCCATCGCCACCTCGCCGAGCCATTGGTGCGGGATCCAACGCTCGCCGCCGCGGGTGAAGGTGAAGGGATCGCGGTCGAAGAAGCCTTCGTTCAAAATCTTGTCGCCGCAGACGGTGTGCCAGAACATGCCGGGGTCGCGCAGGAACCGCGAACCGACGCCGAGCAGTGTGAGCCAGAACAGGACGAACAGCGCGGGACCGGGCCAGAGGCGTTTCATGCGGGCACCGCCTCGGACCGTGCGCCCGCCCGCAGTTGCAAACTCGCGCCGACCGCCAAGTAGCCGACGGCGATGGCTGGGGCGAACCACGGGTTCGTCATCGAGTTTTCCCGCAGCAGCGTCAGCAGCGCGAGCAGGTTGAGCGTCCCGAACGCGATGGCGAATCGGATCGCCAAGGCCCGGTGGGGCACGAGCCATACCGCCGCTTGCACGATCGGGATCAGCAGAACGACGAGGTCGAAGCCCCACGCCCCGTAGGGCGCTGCGAGCAGCGACACGATGACGACCCGCGGGAGTTCCGTCGTCCAATTCCAGTTCGCCCGGCGCCGGTACCAGTGGATCGCCACCAACGGCAGCACCGCCAGCAGCGGCAGGAACATCGCGCGGAACGGTTCGCCCGGCAGCGCTTGGCGGACGGCGTACCCGAGCGTCGGGTGAACCCATTCGCGGATCGTGTTGTGCGACGCCGAGGCACCGGCGCCGGTCGCCTCGAAGTATTGGCTCCAGACCTCCGGATTCCACGCTAGCGGGATCAGGCCGCACGCGATCAGCGTCGATCCGCCCGCGAGAATCGTTCGCCGGTATCGGCTCTTGTGGATCGCTTCCAACAACAACAGCATGGCGAAGGGTACGAACAAATGCGGCTTGATCGCCGTGAGCGCCGCGCAGCACCCGGCGAGGGCGTAGCGTTCGTTCCGGACGGCCCAGAGGAAGCCCGTGAGGCCGAGCAACAGGAATCCGGAAATCTGCCCGAGCAGCAGCAAAAATAGCGTCGGAGCGAAGCCGAGGGCCAAGACGAACGCGAGCCACGGGCGTTCGCGCGGCCCGGCGAAGATCCGCCAGAGCCGCCAGGCGGAACCGACCACTGCCGCGAAGTTCAACGCAAACCAAAGCAACTGCCCGAGCCGCCAGTGCATGGCCCCGAGCGGGAGCGCCAGCGGCAGCGTCCACGGCGGGTTCCACATCATCACGGGGTCGGCCCAGTCCGTGCCGATCTCTTGCTGAATCGGATAGAGCACGCGGCCGTCGTACGGGTTTTGACCGGCCAGTGTGGCCCGGCCGGCGCTCTGGTATTGCAGGTAGTCGAAGGGACGCAGCACGGCGGCATCGCCAAAGTGCGGGGCGAACAGTGCGCCGAGTGCCGCGAAGGCGACGAGGAGAGCGAGAACGAGCGGGCCGGTTCGTCGAGTCATGCCGAACCCTAGTGCGCGGAGCGCCGCCGGGCGAAATTTCTTCGGTTCGTAGAATCCCACTTTCCCCCGACTCCGGTGAACCATGACCGAAGCCACCGCCCCGCCCGAGCCGACTTATTCCGTCCGTCCCGTCTGGGCCGCGGCCATCGCGTACCTGTTGAATTTGACGATTGTCGTTCTCCTCCAGTCGTTCGCCTTGAGCCGCACGATCGATCTGCGTTACTTGGCGAACGTTCATCTCGGAAGCACGGTCGGCGTTTTCTGCGGAGCCTTGCTTTGGGGATGGACCACCCGGTTTCGCACCACGGGATTAGCGGCGTGGGCCTCACCGTCTCTCGTGATCGCTCTGTTGATTCACACGTGGATCCCGCCGTCCGCTACCGTTGCGGCCTTCGAAGGATTCTTTTCGAGCGTCGCATTCTTGGCCCTTTTTTGGCACGTCGTGTCGTTCCCGATTCGCGGCTTGCCGATACCCGTGAAATGGCGACTGCTCGCTCCCAAGGCGGTCGTCCTGTTGGCCACTGCCAGCGGCTTGGGAGTGTTTTTGTTGAACTCGTCGGACGGGATCATTTTGAACGAAGATCTGTGCCGGATAATCGCCCTCGTCACCGCCATCCTCTTCGCCATCTGGAGCTGGGCGACCCTCCACCGCGCCGCGACCGAAATCTTCTTCGAGATGCCTCTGACCATCGCCTACGCCATCCACCGCGGCGGGCCGGGGTTGTACGCGATCCCGTCCGTCGGGCCGGTGCTCGTCATCGGCAATCACGCCTGCTGGTTCGATCCGCTGTTCGTGTCGAAGGCACTGCCGCGACCGGGCACGCCGATGATGACGGCGCGGTTCTATTCCATCCGGTTCCTGAGGCCGCTGCTGAAGTACATTTTCCGCGTGATCGTGGTCCCCGAGTCGCCGATGCGCCGCGAAGCGCCGGAACTGAAGCTCGCCATCGCGGCGTTGGATCGGGGCGAATGCGTCATGCTCTTTCCCGAGGGGTACTTGCGACGGAAGGAAGAGGTGCCGCTGCGCCGCTTCGGGCAGGGCGTCTGGCAGATTTTGAAAGAACGCCCCGACACGCCGGTGGTGGCCTGTTGGGTCGAAGGCGGTTGGGGGGCGTGGTGCTCGTACTTCAACGGCCCGCCGACGAAGAATAAGCGGATGGACTTCCGCCGCAAGATGGTCGTCGGAATGTCGGTTGCGGAGCCGGTGCCGGCGGAACTGCTGGGCGATCACTTGCGGACGCGGGTCTATTTGATGAACCGGGTGCGGGCCGTCCGGGTCACGTTGGGTTTGCCCGATCTGCCCGCCGTGGAGCTCCCGCCGCGCGGGGAAGTTGAAGCGGGCGAATAAGGCCGGCCGCAAAATCGACCCTGTTCGCCCATCCTTCCCGACCGGTGCGACCGGCGCATTCCGGGTCGCAATTCCATCCGGATTCTTTGCGAATTGCGCAACGACACGCTAAACTTCGCTGTCCGATTCTAAAGACCAACACCCGGAGAATCCCCTTGTCGATCAAACGCTTCGCCCTCGCCATTTTGGCCGCCGCCTCGTTGTTCGCGATGGTCGGCTGCCGGCACCGTTGCAACAGCGTCCGCGATTCGAAATCGGAATGCTGCCCCGATTGATCCTTCGCCGCGTCGAGCGGTCATCGGTTCGGCTCGGACATGTCTTGAAGTTGTCGGCCCGACAGAAATGGAGCTCTAGGATGCCCATCGGCGTCCGCGAGCCGATTCGCGGCCCGCGGGCTTTGGCCATCGCCCCCGTGCGCTGAGCCCGTTTAGCAACAACCCGAGGTCCCGCACGAACCCTTCGGTTTGGTCGCCGCAGCCGTCGCCGACACCGGGATGCCGCAGCGATCCGGAGCCAAGCAGTCGGTGTGTTTGGTGCCGAGCGCCAGCAGCACCCCCGCCGGAGTAATTTCGATCCCGCCCAGCGGGTATTGCGAGATCACCCCGGCTTCGTACTCGATTTCCACGTCCAGGTCGTCGTCCTTCAAAATCGGCGCGGCGAGTTCCAAGATCATCGCCAATTTGCCCGCCGTCAAGCGGTGGTCGGTGTCGGCCGCGACCCAGACTTGCACCGTGCAGGCGCTGGTTTCGCGCTGCGTGCCACCGCAATCGACGAACTGCTTGTGCACGCGGCCGATCTCGGTGACGTGGAAATGCCCCGGTACGAAGTCCCCGTCGGGGAGCATCACGTGCAGCGCGGCATTCGGATCCCGGGCGAGCGCCCGGCGGAAGTTCGACAGCTTCATGGAATCGATCCCGGTGAACAAGTGATGACGTACTTCATCTTATACAGTTCAGGCCAGCAATCCCGGAATCACGTGTCCATGCACATCGGTCAGTCGGCGGTCAATGCCGTTGTGCCGGACCGTCAATTTCGTGTGGTCGAACCCCAGCAGATGCAGGATCGTGGCGTGGATGTCGTAGACCTCCGTCGGCTTCTTCCGATCCGCCGGTTTGTAACCGAACTCGTCGCTTTCGCCGACCACCGCGCCGCCCTTGATGCCGCCGCCGCAGAGCCAGTTCGTGAAGCAATACGGGTTGTGGTCGCGCCCCTTGCCCCCCTGCGAACTCGGCATCCGCCCGAACTCGGTCGTCCAGAGGACGATGGTGTCTTCCAGTAACCCTGTCCGTTTCAAATCTTGAATCAGCGCCGACGCACCCTTCGCCATGCCGAAGGCAAGCGGACCGTGGTCGCGTTTCACATCTTCGTGGCTGTCCCAGTTGCGGCGCGGGAAGCCGTTGTCGTTGCCGCTCCAGATTTGCACGAAGCGAACGCCCCGTTCGAGCAGCCGCCGGGCCGTGAGGCACTTGCGGCTGAACGCGTCGGTCTCTTCCAACGGATTGATCTCTTTGTCGAATGTCCCCTTGCCGTGATCGAGGCCGTAGAGCTTCAGCGTCTCTTTGGTCTCCTTCGATAAGTCGAGTGCCTCCGGAGCCGCGAGTTGCATCTTGGCCGCGAGTTCGTAGCTGCGGATGCGCGCATCGAGCCGCTGGTCACCCTCGCGCGAAGCAGCGTGCCCGCGGTTCAGATCGGC
Source organism: Fimbriiglobus sp. (assembly GCA_025352235.1). Classification (GTDB taxonomy): domain Bacteria; phylum Planctomycetota; class Planctomycetia; order Gemmatales; family Gemmataceae; genus JALHQU01. The sequence goes on along the minus strand of JANXTU010000126.1, from coordinate 215 downwards.
CATGAGCTGCTGCGCCGCCGCCTCGCTGCCGGGCGTGACGTAGCCGCCGCTCTTGTGCGGAAAAAGATCCGCGATCGGCGTCTCCGCGCCGGGATAGATGATCGTGCCGCTGTGCTGAGACGGGAGAAATGCAGAGTCCCAGTTCTTCACGCCGTTCGATCCGAAGCCGCGATGATCCGGCAGCACGACGAACGTCGGCAGATTGTCATTCATCG
>JANXTU010000111.1 GCA_025352235.1 Fimbriiglobus sp. | reverse complement strand
TCCCAACTGTTGTGGCCGACCCCTTCGTATTCGGTGTATTTCGGTTTGCCGCCGGCTTTTTTCAAGGCCGCGATCATGTCCCGCGACAGTTCGACCTTCACGGCCGTGTCCTTGTCGCCGTGGAAGTTCCAACAGGGGATGTCTTTGATCTTCTCGGCGTCCTTGACGTTGCCGCCGCCGCAGACGGGGACGATGGCCGCCCATTTATCCGGAAAGGCCGCGGCGTGGCTCCAGGTGCCGTAGCCGCCCATGCTCAGGCCCGTCAGCATGACTCGCTTCGCGTCGGTTTTGTAGTCTTTCTGCACCGCGTCGAGCATCGCCATCGCGCGTTTGCCATCGACGCTACCGGCGCTCCACGGTCGCTTCTCGGCTTGGGGAATCACGACGAGGTACGGGAAGGTTTTCTCTTGCTTTTTGATGACCGGCCCAATGCCGACTTCGACCGGCATCTTGGTGCCGCCTTTGGTTTCGCCGGAGCCGTGGAGGAACAGGATCACCGGGTATTCGGTTTTGCCATCGTAGGCCGCGGGTACGAAGACCACGTATTTGGAAATCGATTTGTCTTCGTTGGCGAATTCCTTGGTGACGAATCCGGTTTGAATGTCGGCGCCGAAGGCAACGAGTGGGCCGGTCAGGACGACGAACAGCGAGGCGAAACGGAGGGTCATGGGGGAGGTTCCGGAGAGGGAGATTAGAACGGGTTGAATCTTAGCAGATTCGCGGAGACGCCGCCAGTTGATGGAAAAGCACAGCTACCGGACAGCGCGTTGCGGCTCCACGAAAACACCCCGCGGAATCAAAGTCCTGCGGGGTGTTGTGTCGATTCGAACCTCAGATCAATTCCTTCATGACCGGGCCTTCGGCCAAGTGTTGCGGCCGGCCGGTGGGGTCGTTCACCGGGTTCAATTCCGGGTTCAAGCCGATGGCTTGGTACAGCGTGGCGAAGACTTCGCCGAACGTCACGGGGCGATCCTTAGCATTCTCGCCGAGCCGGTTCGTGCTGCCGATCACTTGGCCGGTCTTCAACCCGCCGCCGGCGAGGATGGCGCTGCACACCTGCGGCCAGTGATCGCGACCCCCTTCTTTATTGATCCGCGGGGTGCGGCCGAACTCGCCCCACGCGATCACGGTGACGTCGTTCAAAATATCGAGACGTTCGAGATCCCAGACGAGTGCCGACAGGGCTTGATCGAGCTTGGCCCCGTGATCGCGGACGAGTTCGGCGTTCTTGCTGTGGGCGTCCCAGCGGCCGAAGGTGAGCGTGACGCAGCGGGCGCCGGCCTGCACCAACCGGCGGGCCATCAGCATCTGGTCGTTGGCCGTCGGGGCCCCGTCGAACTGGAATTTGTACGGTTTGCCGTCGCCGTAGCGGTCGCGGATCTTCGGGTCTTCCTTGGTCACGTCGAGCGCTTCCATCAATTTGCTCGACAGCAGCACGTTCATGGCCCGTTCGGTGTGGGCGTCCATCGCGCTCAGCGTGCTGTCGTTTTCCATCTCCTTCCGCATGTTGTCGAAGCCGCGCAGCAGCTTTTGGCGATCGGCGAGGTGCGCCTGGTTGACGGCGTTCTTTTTCATGTTGGCCATGTCCGGGCCACTCGGTTTGAACGCGCCGTACATGCTGCCGAGGAAACCGGATTGCCCGGCGTCGCTCCACGGGGCGTGCTGCGTCTTCTCGGCGAGGCCCACGAACGGGGGCACCGACGGATCGACCGAGCCGCAGAGTTTGCTGGCGACTGCGCCGATGCTCGGCCGGCCCCCCATGGCCGCGAGGGAGTTTTGCGGGTAGCCGGTGGTGCACTGGAAGCCGTCGTGTCCGCCTTGGGCGCCGACGATGCTGCGGATGATCGCGAACTTGTCCATCATCGCGGCGATCTTCGGGAAACACTCTCCGATTTCGATCCCTTCGACCTTCGTTTTGATCGGCTTAAACTCCCCGCGGATTTCCGCCGGGGCGTCCATCTTCAGGTCCCACATGTCTTGGTGCGGGGGACCGCCGCCCAAAAAGACGTTGATGACGGCCTTGTGTTGGCTCGACGACGACCCGGTTTGGGCCTTCGCGGCCGCTTCGGCCCGGTAGACATCGGCGAGCGTCAGGGTCGTGGCGCCGAACGAAAACGCCCCGATTTTCAGGGCCGCGCGGCGGGTGACGCCGTCGCAATAGCGGGTGCGTTGGCCGAGGAGAGTCAGCATGGGAGCCGCTCCATTGGGAGGAAAGTGCGGATTGGGCAGGAGGGAATCTTCATCACCTCAGTAAGCCTAGCGTATTGTGGGTCCGTTCACAATCAGGAATTTTGGAAAAGTGGGGGACCGCCCTTCCACCAGTCGGCGTTGCGTTCCGCCCGCCGGCGGGGTATTTGCAGTCGAGGTTGAGGGCCAAGCATGCGCCGATTCGGTTTGATCGCACTCGCACTCGCATCTGTCTTCGTTCAGGAGAGGGCGATCCGCGCCCAAGGCGAACCGCCGCGTACCGTGCCGGACAACCGCCCGCCGGATCTCTTCCCGAGGCCGGACGACACCCGACCCGCACCGCGATCGGGCAACCCGATGGCCGCTCTCGGCGGGTTGGGCAATGCCATTCCCGGCCCCGGTTACAGCGTCTCGTGGAACCCGGCGCGGCCCGTCCGCAACCAAGACGCCGATCTCGGGATCGTCCGGCAAGATCTCTCGCTATCCGCCCCGATCTGGAGCGAAGGCGGCGACAGACTCTTCGCCACCGCAAGCGTCAAGAACATGCACATCTACTCCGATGCACTGTTGCCCGATACGCGCCGGCGCTTTCCGAAAGACCTCTGGAACGCGAGCCTCGGTTTGGCGTACATCCACAAATTCGACAACGGTTGGACGGGCGGCGGTTTGATCAGCGTCGGTTCCGCTAGCGATAAGCCCTTCAACAGCTTACGCGAGATGAACCTCAGCATCGCGGCGTTCCTGCGCGTGCCCGCGTTCGACGATCGCGACTTCTGGCTCTTCTCGCTCTTCTACTCCCCCGGCGGTTTGCTCAACTTCCCGATCCCCGGCATCGCGTATCAGCTGAACTATTCCGAACAGTTCCGCATCACCATCGGCATACCGTTCGCCGTGATGTGGAAGCCGACGCCCGACTGGACTTTCAACGCCAGTTACATCCCGCTGACGAACATCCGCGCGAACCTCGACTACCGCTACACCGACGACCTCCATTTCTTCGGAGCCTACGAATTCTTGAACGAAGCCTACTTCCTGTCGGATCGGGCCGACCGCTTCGACCGCTTCCTGAGTTTCGAGCAGCGCGTGTTCGGCGGGTTGAAGTACACCTTGTTTGAAGCGGCCACGCTCGACCTGCACGCCGGGTACGCCTTCGGCCGGCGCTTCGGCGAAGGGCGCAACCAAGGCTCGACCCTGCACGACCGCGTCGACATCGGCGCCGGGGCGTTTTTGGGCGCGGCCCTCAGAATCAAGTTTTGATCCGTCCGCCATCGGCCAAGGCGGTTTGGACTGGCCCCCGTGAAAGCCCGTCCGCATATTGACGGTACCTCTCGGCTGAACCCCGAACCCGCCGGTTTCGACCCATGCACCGTCAGCATCACCGCTGGTATAGTCCGTCGCTCGAACGCGACATGGACCTGCTCGAATTCGGCCACGGCGGCGCCCGTGTGGTCGCCTTTCCGACCTCCGGCGGTAGCTTCCACGAGTGGGAAGATCGCGGGATGATCGACGCCCTGCGCGAACCGCTGGAACGCGGTTGGTTCCACCTCGTCTGCGTGCCGTCGGTCGACCGCGAGAGTTGGTACGCCCGCGGAAAACACCCCGGCGGCCGGGCCTGGCGCCAAGAACAATACGACCGCTACGTATCGAACGAGGTGCTGCCGTTCACGCAATCGCGGAACTCGAATCCATACCTCATCGCCACCGGGGCGAGTTTCGGCGGCTATCACGCCCTCGCCTTCGGCTTGCGCCACCCCGACCGCGTGAACCGGATCTTGGCGATGAGTTCCCTCGTCGACATCCGCCGCTTCACCGACGGCTTCCACAACGAAACGGTCTACTTGCACAACCCGCTCGATTTCATCCCCAACGAAAACGACCACCGCCGGCTCGAAGCCCTCCGCCGGCAGAACATCATTCTGGCCGTGGGCAACGGCGACAAACTCGTCGAGCAGAACCGCGAACTATCCGGCCACCTCTGGAATAAAGGTATCGGCAACGCCCTGCGCGAATGGGACGGCTTCGCCCACGACTGGCCTGTCTGGCACAAGATGGTGCAGATGTACTTGGGCGGAGAATGAAGCCAGCGAAGACCAACACCACCGGGCTTGTCCGATGGTGTCGATGATGTTGTGGAACAGGCGTTCCACGCCCTTCCGGCTTGGGTCAAGTCTTGTGTCCAGCGAGAAGTCACACACCCTTGCGTAGACTCAACGCCAAAACGCTGGACTTGACGCCAAAGGCTGGACTTGACGCCCAAAGGCTGGACTTGACGCCTAAAGGCTGGACTCGGGGAAGGCGGACTGCGGCCATGAGTGATCGTCGAGCGTTGTAACGCGTTGAACACATCCGCGACGCCGATCGGGCGAGTCCAGTGCGCACTCAATAATTGAACTGGAACTGCATCCGCAGTGCGGACCCTTCAAAATCCCCGTATGAGACGGAGTTCGTCGTGTTGCGGGCCGTGAAATTCGGCGTGTTCACCAGACTGTATTCGAGGACCAGTTCCATTTGCTTACTGATCTGCCATTCGAGGCCGAAGTCGGTTTGACGCTGGTGGCCGAAGGGCGCATTGGCGATGTTGCGATAGCCACCCGTGTATTGCTGATAGCGGCAGTACGGGGTGAAAATCCCGTGCCGGCTGGTTTCGTGGCGGTACATCCCCATGACGTAGCCGCCGTCGATGTGGCGGACGCCTACGGCGGTTTGGGCATCGTTGAGCCCCGGTCCCCGTCCGGTTTGCCATTCCGCTTGGAAACCGAACGGCTGCGGATACCAGACCAAAGTCGCGGCGATGCGCTCCTCCGAAATACCGCGGGTACCGCCGGTATTGCTCGGGGTGACTCCCGATTCGCCCGCACCGCGCGGGCGAATCGGGGAACCGGCGACGACGTAATCGCCCCGATAGCCTTGGATGCTCGCCTCGACGATTTGCCCGTTGCTGAATTGCACCGGCAGCGTCAGGCGGCTGACCATGTGCAGGTTCAAGTTCGCTTCTGACACCGACCCGCCCTGGCCGTCGTACACGCCGAACGCGAAAACTCCGTAGTTCCCCGAACCCTTCAAGCCGCCGCGCACGAGGGTGGCGAACAGTTTTTGATACTCTTCCGGGGTCCAGTAGTAGAAGACGCCGAGGTCGCGTTCGTTCGGCGCCACGGCCGAATTCATCGCGTCGGTCCGGTCGAGCGGGACGCGGTTCTGGCTGGACTGCATGTTTTCAAAGCCGTAGGGGACCTTGGAAAGGCCGACGCGCAACCGGTGGATCTTCGTCGTGTCCAAATAGACATCGGCGTACAGATCGCGCAGCTGGGCGAAGTAAATCGAGTTCGTACCCCCTTGTGGCGTAGAAGCGAAATCAGGCTGGAAGTAGAGAAACAAATGGTCGCCGACATCACCGAAGAGGATGATCCGTGCCCGGCGGATGAGGAAGTTCTCGGAGTTGCCGTTGATGGTGCGGTCGCCGAAGAGATTCGGAGTGCCATCATCCGTGTTCAAAGTGCGACCGAAGCGGACCTGGGTATACCCGCGGATCGTGAGCTTTTCGTACCACTTTTTCTCCCCTTCTGCGGGCACGCTGAGGGAGTCGTACAGCGATTGCAAGTCGAACCGGGTGCCGTCGTAAAGCTCGTATTCTTTTTTCGCCTGTTCCTCATTCTTTTTCGTTTCGTCGGCCGCTTTCTTCTTGTCCGCTTCCTTCTTCAAGTATGCCGCGACAATCGCTTCCGTCGCCTTGGTGTCGGCGGTATTTTCCTCCCCGGCAGGTTCCACGGGGGCCTGCACCACCGGCAAAGGGGTTTGGGCTTGCAAGGTATTGGATACCCCGAGGATAGCCGCTGCGGTCGCCCACACGAAACCTAGGCCCAGTAATGACTTGCGCATGCAGTTGCCAGATCGGTTGGGAGGAATGATGAATTCTTCCACCTTCTTCGGCAATTCACGTGA
>JANXTU010000106.1 GCA_025352235.1 Fimbriiglobus sp. | reverse complement strand
GGCCGATGCAGTCCCCCCTTTTCGCGCCTCCGCGAAGGTGGCATCGGCGAAGAACTCGGAGGTGTCGAGCAGTCCGGCGTCTTGGAGTTCCTCCAGGACGATGGCGTGGACGCGGGGCCAGAGGCCCAGTTTGGTCCAGAGATCGAAGCGGCGCCAGCAGGTAACGCCCGACGGGAACTCAGCGGGCATGGCGTTCCAGCGAATGGAATTGCGGAGCTGGTAGACGATGCCGGCGAAGCAGCGTTTGTCGTCGGCGAAGGGGCGTCCGCCCTTGGGCTGCGGTCGCTGGGGTGGCAGGAGCGGGGCGACCCGCTCCCACATAGCGTCGGTCAGTTCGGCTTCGCGGGCGCGGCTGGGCATGGGGGAACCTCCGGATCGGAAAGGACATCATGCCAAGTCCCGAGAAATGCGCAAGGGTAGTTGCGAAATAGATTCTAGCTCCTCCGAATTCATCCGGGGAGCGGCAACTGCGAAATGGGCATCAATCCAATGGTTTCATCACCAATGCTGAAAACTGTTGCGGATATTGCATCTGCAATTGAACGCCATATCGTTCCTATCGGACCGTGGTCGCCCCCGTATCAAGAATCATGGGATTACTGGAAAAATTGGCTGACTTCTTTGAATCCAGAAGATTTCCCAACAATTGTCGAGCTGGCTTACGGCCGGCTCCGCGAAGAAGGAGTAATTTTTCCACAAGATGACTATACCTGCGCGATATTGGGGTGCTTGAAATCTTCCGGAGGCCTAAACCCCGAAACGTACCTTCAATACGCGGAGTCAGCGACCAACGATCCTCTGCTGCGTTCGTTGTTAATTCTAACGGCCGGGAACTTGTACTTCGATGAAGCCGTGGCATGGCTTGCCACGCTCCCCGATCGTTTCCACCTTTCGGATGAAGAACTCCGCTGGTCGGCGGACTCCCTCCAAGAAAGTGGCATCCCCATCGCGCTCCCCGCCTTGGATCGCGTCATCGAGCAAATCCGGGCGCGCAACCTCCCGATTCTCGACATGGTCCTCGGCTGGCGCACCGCGTTGGCCGAACACCTGCAAAAAATGGCGGCGACCGCACAAGCTGGATGAGGAAGTCCGCGCCTACGACGACGTCCTCATCCGACAAAGGAACGTACCGTGACCAAAACTATTGCCGAAATAGAAGCTGCGATTCAGCGCCACATCACTCCGGTTGGATTTGAATCACCCCCTTACCAAGAATTGTGGGCTTTTTGGAACGATTGAAACAGAAAAGGGGCACTTCCGAATGTGTTTGACTCCCTGCCGGTGCCGGCGACCCCGCCGCCGGCACCGGCAAATGCGACTCCGACCGATTTCGTACCCTGGTGGCAGTCTGTATTCGGGCCCGTGCCGGTCGCGCCGCCAAGGGTCACTTCACCGGAAACGGGATCACCACGGCTTCGGATTCGGTCGCGCCGCGCTGCTTCGGGCCGCACCCCAGAATCAGTGACCCGTCGAGTCGGATATCGACCGAGTAGAGCGGGCCGTGCTCGAGTTCTTGCCCGAACAGCAGCTTGCCGTCGGCGACGTTCCAGACGGCGAGGTAGCCGCGTAGTCTCGGGGCCGTACCGACGCTGATGAGCTTCGTGCCGTCGGCCGTGAACTTGACGCATTGCACGAAGCCGGGGTGCGAGGGAGCGGGTGCCCCTTCGGCCAGTGGTTTGAAATTCGGATTGGGGAAGTCGCGGATCAGCGCCCCGGTGTCGGTGTTCCACAGTTTCAAACTGCGGTCGCTCGATCCGGACGCGAGTTGCTTGCCGTCTTTCGAATAGGCCAGTGTGAAGACTTGATCGGTGTGTCCCGGCAACCGCGGCGTCCCGGGCTTCGGCACGTCGTCGCTGCCCGGTTTAATTTCCTTCACCAGCGTCCCGGCGGCGGCGTCCCAAATCTTGATCGACTTATCGAGGCTCGCACTGGCGACGAGTTTGCCGTCCGGGTGCCAGGCCACGGCGTAGATCGACTGCGGCTGCGGCAGGATGTGCGCGGGGATGGCCTTCGCCAAGGTCCCCGGCGCCTTGGTGACATCGTAGATTCGCAGTTGGCCGTCCTGGCAACCGCTGGCCACGAACTTGCCGGTCTTATCGAAGGCGGTGCAGTGGACGATGTTCGGGTGCGCCAGCGTGAACGACGGCTGATCCGACACGAACTTCCAGATCCGCACTTGCTTGTCGTCGCAACCCGTCAGGATTGCGGAACCGTCGGCGACGAAGGACAACCCCTTGACCACGGCCGGGTGGAGCAATTCGAGCATCGGCTTGCCGAACTCCGGTGGTAGCGGCTGGCCCGCTTCGGTGAAGACGTTCCAGAGTACCGCTTTGTTGTCGGCTTGGATGCCGGCGAGCGCGAGGGCCGTGGGGTGGAACGCGAGGTCGGTGACTTTGCCGGCGGTCTTCCATGTGCCGAGCACGGCGCCATCGGCGAAGTTGTAGAGGGTGATCGTCGGTTCCGGCCCGTGCGCCACGGCGACGAGCTGGCCATTCTTGTGCGCCGCGACGGCGGTGATTCCCGCCGCGTCGCCGAAGATTCGTTCCTTGGTACCGACCCCGGCGTTGGCGAACGCGACCCCCTTCGCCGTGCCGCTGCTGAGCGTATTCGCCCCACTCGGCGTGCTCGCGAACGCGGTGCCATACATCGCGGGATCGACGATCTGCTTCGCCAATACCAACGGCGTGTTCAAGATCGTTTTGTCGGCGCTCGCCACGATGACCTGAGGCAGCGCTGGGTGAAAGACGACACCGGCGATGGCCCCCGCGTGGAAGACGACCTGCTCCGTGAAACCCGTGGCGACGGTGATGATCGCGACGGAGTTGTTCGCCAATCCCACGGCCAATCGCGTGCGGTCGGCGTTGAACGCCAACTGCGTGACATCGGCCGGAAGCACCGGTGCTGGAAGTTCCTTGCCGTCGGCGGTCTGCCACAATTTCAACGACTTCCCGGTTGCCGCGGCGAGGAGAGTGCCGTCCTTCGAGATCGCCAAGACCTTCGCGACATCGGGCAACGGCCCGAACGCCTTCACCTCCTTCGCGGGCAGTCCCACGGCGGTTTCGTGACTCCGCACGAACTTGTCGGCCGTGGCCGCGACGGCGAACGTCGGCGCGAGCAACGCGGCGCCCGCGCCGGGTACGGTCGCTCGGACGCCGTCGACTTGCAGCATCGCCAGTGACACCGTCTTCTCAGCGGCGATCAGCACGTTCTTGTTGTCGACCCAAGCCAAGCCGGCCACAATCGCCGTCGGCTCGGCGACGGTCTGCAGTTCCCCGCCCGTGAGCGCGTCGAAGATCCGCACGGCCCGGCCGGCCGGCCGCACCACGGCGACGGCGATGCGATTGCCATCGGGGGAAAAGCCGATCTGTTCGACGACCTCCGGCAACGGCAGCGTCCAGACCGGTTTCCCGGCGGCCGCGTTCGGTTGAACGAGCAGAGTCCGCACGTTGGCAACGGTGCCGATGGCGGCGATCTTCGACCGATCCGCGCTGAACGCGGCGTGCGTCGGGGCCGTCGCCGCAAGCGGGAAGTTCGTCTCGTCTTTCACATTCGTCGGATTCGTGCTGCGCGCCAATCCGTCGGCCGCGATACTGAGGATGCGCTTGCCATCGACCGACAATCCCAGCGCGAGCGCCGGCTTCGGCAGCGCGAACGACGCGATCTCTTTGTCCTTCGCGGCGGCGGTCGGCCAGAATCGCACTTCCCCATCGGCATAGGCGATCACGGCACCTTTGGCCGGGGTCAGTAGCGCGAAGTTCGCCGCGGCTTTCTTCGTCCCCGCGAGCTTCGCGATCACCTTCGCATCGGCGGGGTTCCAGAGAATCGCTTCGCCGGTGTTGTCGACGCTCAGCACCGCATCGGCGACGGCGGCCAGCGTCGTGATCGGCGCTTTGTGCTCTTTGAATTCGCGCTCCAGTACGCCGGCACTCCAGACTCGGACGCTGTTGTCGGCCCCCGCTGCGTAGACCTTCTTGCCGTCGACGCTCGGCATCGACGCCGTCACCGCAACGGGGTGGACCATCGGCTTCGCGGGCATGGCCGGAATCAATCCCGCGACCGGCCAACGCCGCGCGAGGCCGTCGTTCCCGAGTGTCGTCAGCGCCGTTTGATCCGCAGAAAACGCCAGCGATTTCAGCCCCGATTCGCAAGCCAGAATCTCCCCCTTCGGCTTCCCATCGACCCCGATGAATAACACCCGCCCGGTCGCTTGGGCCACCGCATAGCCGGTGGCCGCGTTGCCGATGGCGATTTGGCCCGACGCGGTCGGCAGCGCGCCGAGTTCCGTCAGCACGCCCGTCGCCGTGTTCCAGCTCCGCAGTTTCTTGTCATCCGTCGCGACCAGCAAAGTCGCGCCGTCGTTGCTCAGTGTCATCGCGGTGACAGTGGCCGGCACGGCGGCCAGCGGCTTCGGTAACACCGGCAGTGCGGCCGGGAACAATTTCAACGCGCCATCCGAAGTCGCCACCATCACGATGCCCGTGCCGGGGTTCACCCAGAAGCCGGTGATGTCGGCGTGCGTCACCCCGACCGTGCCGAGGCTCACCCCGGTCGCGGCGGTCCAGTAGCGCAGCGACTTGTCGGCGCCCGCCGAGTAGATCGTCAACCCGTTCGGCGCGAAGCCGAGGCCGACGACCGCCCCGGTGTGCCCGGTCAGCGTCTGCATCAGTTTGCCGTCGAGGACGGTCCAAATTCGGATGGTGCCATCGGCAGCCCCGGCCGCGACGAGCTTGCCGTCGGTGCTCACGGCAACGCGCGTCACCCCGGCGGCGTGGGCGAACAGCGACGCCGGTTTGCCGTTGGCGATGTCCCAGATTTTGAGGCTGTTGTCGGTCGACACCGTCGCCAGCGACGATCCATCCGGGGAGAACGACACGCCCAACACGAGGTTGGTATGGCCCAGCTTCCCGGCGAGCGTGCGGAGTTCTTGGCCGGTCGCCGCGTCCCAGAGCTTCGCGGTTTTGTCGAAGCTCCCGGTGGCGAGGAGCTTACCGTCCGGCGACACCGCGACGGAATAGACGGGATCCGTGTGGCCTTTGAGAGCGAGCGTCGGTTGCGGGGCGGGGGTTTGGGCGAGCGAGACGCCGAGCAGAGCGAGCGAACCGGCGACGACGATGCGGAATCGGGCCAATATCATAACAGCCTCAAAGCGAGCGGGAGAAGAGCCGACGGGCGGGCACTGGAGTTTCGCACGCCACACGGGTCGGGTCAACAGAGCATGGACTTCCACGATCCCGTCGCGGCATTGACGCACCTCGGCTTCGCCGTCTGGTGCCTCTTCGCCGGACTGATTTTATTCCACCTCACGCGGCATCACCCCCTCGGCCACCGCCTCGCGGTCGGGGTGTACGCCCTCAGCGCCGTGGTCCTGTATACGTGCAGCGGCCTCTTCCATAGTTTGCGGTACGATTCCGAAGCGGACCCCCAGTACGAGTTCTTCCGCCGGCTCGATCTCTCCGCGATCTTCGGCCTCATCGCCGGGTCGTGCGTCCCGATCTGCGTCTACGTGCTACCGAAGTGGTGGGGCCGGATCAGTCTGGTCCTCGAAGTTGGCAGCGCCGTCGTCGGCATCGTACTCGTCTGGTCGATAAAAGAAGTCGTCACGCAGACGCTGATCTACGTCTACGTCGGCATGGGTTTGGTCGCGATGGTCCCCTTCCACATTTACATCCGCAAATGGGGCCTCGGCGGCGTCCTGCTCATGCTGCTCTTCGCGGCGTTTTACGTTCTCGGCGCCGTCGCCCAAGCGGTGCAGTGGCCGGCGTACTACCATATCGTCTTGCACGTCGCCGATATGATCGCGACGCTGTTGCACTTGATCCTGCTCGTGAAGTACACGCTGCCGCATGTGCGCCCCGCCCCGATTCCGGGTACAATCACCCCGCGTTGAATCGACTCCCCCCGCCCGAAAGGCCCTCCCCATGCGCCGCCTCGCACTTCTGTTCGCCGCCTTGATCCTGACGACCCCACTGCGGGCTGCGGATCCGGCCCCGGAATTCTTCTTCAAGCCGAACGATCGCATCGTCTTTCTGGGCGATAGCATCACCCAGCAGTACCAGTACAGCTCGTACATCGAACTCTACCTGACGACGCGGATGCCGAAGGGGAACTTCGTGTTCCTCAACGCCGGTATCGGTGGCGACACCGCCAACGGCGGGGCGGGGCGGTTCCAAAACGACGTGCTCAACGACAAACCGACCGCCATCACGATCAACTTCGGCATGAACGACGGCGGATACGGCAAGTTCAACCCGGCGAGCAACAAGCAATTCGTCGACAAAACTCGCGCGATGCTCGAGATGGCCAAGAAAGCTGGCGTCCGCGTGGCGCTCTGCTCGCCGAATGCGGTTGACAAGCGGATGAAGAGCAACGGCGCGGAGTACGTCGAGACGCAGAAGCAGTTTTACGCGCCGCTGAAGGAACTCGCCGCCGAGTTCAAGATCCCCTTCGCGGACCAATATACCATCACGCGTGCCGCGACCGACGCCATGGAAAAGGACGACCCCAAAGCCGCGAAGGCTAAGCCCTACGGCGACGGCTTCCACACCTCACCTCCCGGCGGATTGCTCATGGCCGGGACGATTCTGAAGGAATTGCACGCCCCCGCGATCGTGAGCTCGGCCCACGTTAGCATCGGCAAAACGAAAGATTCCCTTCCCGCTCCGATCGGATGCAAGATCACCGATATCGAACCGACCGAGACGGGCATCTCTTTCACACGACTCGACGAAGCCTTGCCATTGCCGATTCAAAAAGATTGGCTGCCGATGCTGCCCTACATGAACGACTTGAAGGATTTGAACCTCTATTCGCTCTCCGTCCATGGCCTGAAGGACGGCGGCGACTACGACATCGCCATCGACGGCGTGAAGGTGATGAAAGCGACCGCCAAGGAACTGGCCACCGGGATCAATCTCGGCAACGTCACGAGCGGGCCGATTTACGACCAAGGCAACAAAGTGCTCGCGGCGATCACGGCGAAGAACACCATGGTCTCCGACCGCTTCTTCAACGTGCTGAAGTCCAACGTGCCGGCGTGGATCGAAAACGGTGCCGCCCAGAAGGCCAAAGAAGTGGCCAAGCGGATGGAGAAGATCGATGCGGCTCAAGAGGCCATCTACAAACTGGCCGCGCCGGTGCCGCACAAGTTCACCGTGACCCCGGCGACGAAGTGATGCCATGCCCATGCCCGTGACCGCGACCTTGGTGCCGGATCAGCAAACGATCCGGCTATCCGGCTCCCTCACCCTGCGGGCCACGGTCGAGGGGCCGGCCCCGCTGCGCGTCGAAATGCCGGGGCCCGCGTTGTCCGACGAGTCCGCCCCGCTCTGGGAGATCGCCCCGCTCGGCCCGGCTCAACGGATCGACCTGCCGGATGGCCAACAGCGTTGGGCTCAGGATTACAAAGTCTCGCCGTTCGCACCCGGCGCGACCGTGCCGCTGTCGCTCCGGGATGGCACCGTCGCCGCGGGAGATGTAATCGAGGCGACGGCAATTGCGTTCCCGGCACTGTCGATCCGCGTCGATACAAAGATCGTCAAAATCGAAGCCGGCGAAGCGATCCCCGCGACGGGGATCGAAGAATTGCCGCCGTTGCCACCGTCGGACGCACTCCCGCCCGGCGTCGTCGGGTTCGTCTTCGCGGTCGTTCTACTGTTGACCGCCGGCATCGTGCTGTCCCTCCGCCGCCGGAAGCCGAAGCCCGAACTCGCGCCGGAAGAGGTGGCACTCCGCGCACTCGTTTCCGACGCGGACACCCCTGACCGCATCGCCGCGATCCTACGGACGTTCGCCGCGACGCGCTTCGATCTCCCCGCCACGACGATGACGACCGCCGAGTTGGCCAAGGTCCACCCGGACGGTGAATTGCAAGCAATTTTGGAAGCCTGCGACCGCGCCCGCTTCGCCGGAGTCGCTTGGGGCCCCGAAGAATGCGGCGCGATGGTCAACCGGGCGCGGGCATGGGTGGTCGATCCGACGCCCGACCCGGCGTGATCGCTCACGCCGTGCCGCTCTCATTTTTTTCACACCCCGACTTGCGTTTCGTCCATCACTTGCGGGTGGGTCTGCCAACGGGGCGGGAAGAAGTAGCAGATGAGCACGCCCAGCACGTACAAGCCGAACATGGGCACGAAGAGGTACAGCATCGTCACGACGTCCGGCGTCGGCGTGATGATCGCCGAGAAGATCGCGAGGATGAACACCGCGTAGCGCCACTTCTTCCAATACGCCTGCGCCGTGAACAGGCCGATGCGGTTGAGGAAGAACATGACCAGCGGCGTCTGGAACGACACCCCGAAGACCAACGGCAGCATGATGGCGAAGCCGAGCCATTCGTTCAAACGCAGATCGGGGTCGAGGTCGACGTAGCTGTTGAACCCGAGGAGCGCCTTCACTGCGCCGGGCAGCACGACGAACTGACAGAGCGCCGCCCCCGCGAGGAATAGACCGACGCTGAATGGCAGGTAGTAATGCACGTACTTCCGCTCGTGCGGATACATCCCCGCGGCGAAGAACGACCACATCTGGAAGAAGATCCACGGGCTGCTCAGCAGGACCCCGCAGAGCAGGCTCACTTTAAAGTAGACCATGAAGGCTTCTTGCGTGCTCAGCGTCGTCAAGTAGCGGCGCGTGCCGAGGTAGCCTTGGCCCTCGTCGCCGTACGAGCTGAAGTAGGCCGGGAAGACCTTGGCGCTCATCTCGATTTCGGTCTGCTCGGGATCGACCCGCTTCACACCGAACGTTTTTTCGAACGGCTCGATGGGGAAGCGGATCGGGAAGTCCTTCTCGGCCCCGAGGAGCGCCACCTTCTCATCGTCCGTGAGTTCGCTGATATCGCCGTCGTACTTTTTCAGTTTCGCGCGGATGCGTTCGACCTCGGCCGGGTCGGTCCGGCGGATGCCCTTGAGTTTGCCTTGGGCTTCCGGCGAGGCGTTGCGGCGGGCGTAGAAGTTCCGCACCTGCGATTCGACCGGCTCGGTGATGATGCGCATCGCCGGGCGACCCATGCCGAAGCCGGGTCGGTCGAGGTAGTCGCCGATGCCGTCCAGAATGAAGCCGATGACCAAGCAGAAGGCGAGGCCGAGCAGGGCTTTGATGAGCCGGCTGCGCAGCTCTTCGATGTGGTCGCCGAAGGACATCCTCGTGTTGTCGAAGATGTCGTCGGGGTAATCGGGGCGCGTCCGAGCCATGGCAGAATCTCCGCGGGCGTGGGTTGGCATAAAGCCCAACCCCGTGGCGAAGGTGCACGGTCGGTTGGAAGAACGGGGTGTACGGGAATCATAGGGCGCCGACACGCGATGGGGAAGTGGAATCGGCGCTGAACGAATGGGTGTCGAATTTTCGCTTGACTACGCTCTCCTCGATTGCGATAGTTGATGAAGATTGAAAATAAAAGGAATTTGGCGTGGCTGAGTACCTCCGACTCCTGTCCCTTTCCAGCATCGAATTCGAGCGGTTCGATCTCGTCGAGATGAACTTGCTCGTCGCTAAGAGCATTGCTGAGCTGGCGCAGCTCGACATCCCCCGTTACCAAAACCTCGCCGACGAATGGGCCGACGCAGTGCGGAAACGGCTCGGCCGCGTGGAACGAGAATACTGGAAAACACCACAGGATTGGGATCACAGCATCCACTTATTCCGGCTCGGCGTTTTGTGCGGATACTTGGAACACGCCGCCGGCATCGCCTACCGGGAAGATCAACGCGCGGTCACCGCGATCGCCAACACGGATCCCGCCGACTTGTTTTTGAACGGCGTCATGGATACACGGCGTGGGACTTGCGCGAGCATGGCCGCGCTCCACGTGGCCATCGGCCGGCGATTGGGTTGGCCCGTGTCGCTCGCGTGTGTGGGATCGCATTTCGTTTGTCGCTTCGACAATGGCAATGTGACGCACAACATTGAAGCGACGCAAGCCGGCTTCGGCGGATTCAAATGCGATCCGGACGAATACTTGATTCGCCTGAACCGATTGCCGCCCCCGGCCATTCGCAGCGGTTCCGACTTGCGTGCGCTCTCGAAGCGTGAGATGCTAGGTGTGTTCCTCGGCCTGCGCGGTCGGCATATGCGCGACACGGGCCAGTTCAAAGAATCCGAGTCGGACTACTTGCTGGCCCGATACCTGTTCCCGACCAACCGCAGGCTGTACTTGGACGCGATGGGAATGGCGCTGCCGAGGGGGTTGGAAATGTTCGAGCCGGGCGAACTCGGATCGCCGGTCACGCTCGCCGAAGAAATCATGGAGCACTTCGGACCCAAGAACTGGGAACTCCGAGGACCGCCGCTCCCGATGACGGTCTGCTCCCCGGTGCATAGTATTTACTTCGATATGCGTTCGAAATGAGGATTGGGACCACGTTCGCAAATTCGCCAAATGCCAGTCTCGAACGCTGCTTCCGTGCCATCGGAGGCTGCGGTCCGCTCGGCTTTCGCGCCGGGGACGCCAACCTCTACCGCTACGTCGGCAACGACCCTGTTAACGGAGTAGATCCTAGCGG
>JANXTU010000105.1 GCA_025352235.1 Fimbriiglobus sp. | reverse complement strand
GGAGTCCGTGGGACTTTTTTCGTGGGCGGAGTCGTAAAATTGAATCGACTGACGCTGGACCAAGGATCAAGGGCAGACTCCGATGGCGAAATCCTCGAATACGACCGACGACCTCGCGAAGATTCGCAACCTGGGAGTGATCGCGCACATCGATGCCGGGAAGACTACGACGACCGAGCACTTGCTCTTCTACGCCGGGGCGAAGCACAAGCTCGGGGGCGTCGATCAAGGGACGACCCAGACCGACTACGACCCCGAAGAGCAAGAGCGCGGCATCACGATTTACTCGGCGTGCATTCCGTTCCAGTGGGCCGGATTCACCGTCAACCTGATCGACACGCCGGGGCACGTCGACTTCACCGCCGAGGTGGAGCGAAGCCTGCGCGTCCTCGATGGGGCCGTGTGCGTGTTCGATGCGCAAAAAGGCGTCGAAGCCCAGTCCGAAACCGTCTGGAAGCAGGCCAACAAATACTCCGTGCCGCGGTTGATCTTCGTCAACAAGATGGACGTCGTCGGGGCGAGCTACGACAAAGCGCTGGCCACGATCCACGAGCGATTGACACCAGATTTCGCCGCCAACGGCCGGCCGGTGCCGATTCAAATCCCGATCGGCTACGGGTCGGAGAAGGACAGCCCCAAACCGTTCCGCGGCGTCATCGACATCCTCGAACAGCAAGCGATTTACTTCGACCCCGCCGACGGCGGCAAGACGATCACCCGCGAGGCGGTCCCCGAAGACGAACTCGATTCGGTGAAGAAATACCGCGAGCAACTCTTCGACGCCCTCACGCAACACGACGAGCAAGATCTGATCACATCGGTCGTGCTCGACGGGAAAGAACCGGACCTGATCCTGGTCCGCAAACTGATCCGCGAGCAGACGCTGACGCGCAAGATTTATCCGGTCCTGTGCGGTTCGGGCCGCGAACACATCGGAATCCAACCGCTGCTCGACGCGGTGACGCTGTATCTGCCCAGCCCGCTGGATCGCCCGCCGGTCGTCGGTACAAACCCGAAGAACGGCAAGGAAGAACGCAGGAAGCCCGACCCGAAGGAACCGTTCTGTGGGCTGGTCTTCAAAGCCGCGTGGCACCCGAGTGGGCACCGCTTTTTCATCCGCGTCTATTCCGGCGTCCTCCGACCGAACGCACGGGCGTTCAACACGGGCCGCGATGTGAAAGAAAACATCGCCAAGTTGTTCCACGTTCACGCCGACCCGAACCGGGGCCTCGAAGAAGTCGAGACCGCCCCGACCGGGGACATCGTCGCGGTTGTCGGATTGAAGGAATCCAAGACCGGCGACACCTTGTGCGATACGCAGCATCCGATTTTGCTGGAGCCGATCAGTTTCGCGGAAGCCGTGGTCAGCCAGTCGATCGAACCCGAAAGCGGCAAGGACAAAGACAAGCTCGCGAACGCCCTCGAAATGCTCCAACTCGAAGACCCGACCTTCATCGTGCAAGATAGCAAAGACACCGGCCAAGTGCTGATGAGCGGCATGGGCACGCTGCATCTTGAAGTGAAGGTCCACCGTCTCGAGCGCGACTTCAAGCTCGAAGTCCGCGTCGGCAAGCCGCGCGTGAGTTTCCGCGAAATGCTGCGCGCCGGGCGGACGGTCGAAATCACCGTGGACAAACTCGGCGACAAACCGAGCTACGCTTACCTGCGGGTGTCGTTCACGACCTTCAAAACCGAGAAACCCGTAACGGTGCGCAACTCGGTCGGCAGCGACTCCTTGCCGGTGCTCTTCGCCGCCGCGGCCGAGCGCGGCCTCGTCGACGCCTGCCAAACCGGCGAACTCGGCTACCCGATGATGAACCTGCAAGCCACCATCACCGACGCGAAATTCGACCCGCAATTGAGTTCCGAAGACGCCTTCGTGGTCGCGGCGAACAAGGCTTACCGCCAAGCCTGCGACGACAACATCGACCTGCTCGAACCGATCATGAAAGTGACGGTGAGCACGCCCGCCGACTTCCTCGGCAACATCACCGGCGACCTCGCCAAGCGCGGCGGGGAAGTGAAAGAGATCACGGGCGACTCCACGGCCGAGGTGGTGGCGTACGTGGCGCTGGAGAAACTCTTCACCTACGCCAACGAAGTCCGCAGCCTCAGCCAAGGCCGAGCCAACGCCAGCATGGAACCGGATTCGTACCAGGTAGCACCGATGGAGGTGGTACGGCGAATTCGTGGGGGATAGGAGGACGAATCGTGGGTAACTATTTTAGATTCCTTGGTCACTTCGCCATCGTCACCGCGATCATAATAGCATTCGGTCGAATGCTTGCGTGGAACATTGGAGACGGTTCCAAGCGACGAAGGGTTCACGGAGTCTTTGTACTTTGGTGGAGCATCAGCGGATTCGTTCTTGGCGGCGTGTTGGCCCCGTTCATTTCGGCTGCGGACACCCCGTCGGGCTATTTTGGCATGGCTGGGTTTGGACTTTTGATCGGCTGGATGATTGGAACGGCTCACGGGTTTCTCATCCTAACGATTCGACCCGTGGATAAACGGTAACCGTTCACCCCATGCAAAGTCTGGGCCCAGCCGCCCCCAATCGGTGGGCAGCGATGGACCCGCTCAGGAACTCCAGCGCGTTGCGGCCTTGCCGCCGCAGCGTCCCGTCCACCGTCAAGATCCGCTCCACGAAGCGGCACCCCGCCCCGCTCGCGCAACCGAACGACTTCCGCCGCCACAGCACCGCCCGCCGCTGCACCCGCTCGGCGTGGTTGTTCGTCGGCTCCACCCCCTCCGCCGACGTGAAGAGCCAGTACATCGGGAACTTCTCCTGCAGCCGCTGACAATAGGCCGCCAGCGACGCGGCGCGGCTGTAGCTCCCCTCCAGGATCACTTCGCCGAGCGATTCGACCGCCGCCGTCCTCACCGCCTGCATCGCTTCCCGCGTGCACGTCCCGTCCTGGAACCGATGCCAGAGCTCGAAGACCGTCTTCTGCCCCGCCAGCCCAAGGGCGGACGCCCCTTCGCCGACGACAAACGCTGCTTCGCCGGCATCGTCTACCAGCTCCGCAATTCCATCCGCTGGAACGCCATGCCCGCCGAGTTCCCCTCGGGCGTCACCTGCTGGCGCCGCTTCGACCTCTGGACCAAACTGGGCCTCTGGCCCCGCGTCCACGCCATCGTCCTGGAGGAACTCCAAGACGCCGGACTGCTCGACACCTCCGAGTTCTTCGCCGATGCCACCTTCGCGGAGGCGCGAAAAGGGGGGACTGCATCGGCC
>JANXTU010000506.1 GCA_025352235.1 Fimbriiglobus sp. | reverse complement strand
CTGCCTTTCAGCGTTTCCCCGGTCGTCGTCGGGCTGATTTTCGTCTTGCTCCTCGGGCCGAACACCCGGGTCGGCGGCTGGCTACTCGGCCACGATTACAAAGTGATCTTCGCCCCGCCGGGAATTCTGCTGGTGACGCTGTTCGTGACGTTCCCCTTCGTGGCCCGCGAGCTGATCCCGATTTTCGAGGCGGTCGGCTCGGAAGAAGAGATTGCAGCGCGGAGCCTCGGGGCCAACGGTTGGCAGATGTTCTGGCGCGTGACGGTGCCGAACATCAAATGGGGGCTGATCTACGGCATCATCTTGTGCAACGCCCGCGCGATGGGGGAATTCGGCGCGGTCGCCATCGTCTCGGGGAAGATCGCCGGGCAGACCGAAACCATGCCGCTGCGCGTGCAAAAACTTCACGAGGGGCTATCGGAAGCCGACAAAGCGGCTGCGTTCGCGCTGGCGTCGGTGCTGACCCTGCTCTCGCTGGTGACACTCCTCATCAAGGTCGGGATCGAACGCAAATTCCGGGCAGAGCGACGGGCACCGGAATAGGAAATGTCTCAGTCTGCGATGTGCGGGAGAGGCCCCGACTCGATCTGTCGCCAATCGAATGGGCAAACGGCGGGAAACAATTCCGGGGCCGAACCCGTTTCGATGGCCGCCAAGCGAACAGCGTCGCCGTAGATTTCCGGGAGTCGATCTTCGACGTGGTTCCGCAGGGTGCCACTCTCCAAAATCCGCCGCAGTTTTTGCCGTTGCAGTTCGATGGTACGCTCCCAACTCCGGATCCGTTTCTCGGGTTGGAAATACCACTTGAGCAAGTGGGCCAGCCGTTGGGCCATCCGGCTATTTACCTCGCGGCGATCTCGCCTGGCCATATCGGCTAAGTAATCCGCGAGGTGGGCCCGGTCTAATTCCGCGAATCGCCCTCCGGCCACGAGATCCGACATGGCGTCGAGCCAAGCCGTTTCGTCGGACTCGTAGAGCGAAGTCAGTGACTCGGCTTCCAACGTGGGCATCGGGGGAACTCCGCAGAAAGACTCGTCCAATTGTACGGCTCGCCTCAAATCAGCGTCCCGTCCGGGACGACGGCGCCGCGGGGGATGCAGATGATGCCGTCGCGGATGTGCCACATGCCATCGGGGCCGTCGGCTTCCTTGACGCCGGCTTGGTTTAGCATCTGCACGCCCGAACCGATGCGGCAGTCCTTGTCCAAAATCGCGCCGCGGATGATCGTGTTGTGCCCGACGTTCATATCGGGCCGGCCGAGCTTGCGATTCTCGACCAACTCCGCAATCGTCTCGAAACCGTCCGAGCCGATCACGACCGTGTCCTTCAAATGGCAGTGCTTACCGATGGCCGAGCGCACCCCCAGCATGCAGTGGTCGATGACGCTGTCGGATCCGACGCGGCACCCGTCCGCGATGAGGCAATCGGTGAGCTTGGCCCCCCCGAACCGGCTCGCCGGCAAGTTCCGCATCCGCGTGAAGATGACTTCGTCCGTCTGGAAGAAATCGAACGGCGGTACTTCTTCCCCGAGGGCCAAGCTGCATTCGTGGTAGCTCTTGATCGTCCCGAGGTCCTCCCAAAAGCCGTCGAATAAGTGGGCGTGGATGTGCCGAGCGCCGACGTGGTTGGGAAACAAATTGGAGCCGAAGTCGTGCGGCGGTCGCATCTGATTGTGCAGCGTGTCGAGCACCGGGTAGTTCAGCATCTCGATGAGTTTGTCGGTCTTGAACAGGTAGATCCCCATGTTCGCCAAGTAATTTCGGCCGAGGCTCGGGATGCCTTGGTCGTCGATCCATTTCGACGGCGTAAAATACGGCGCGCGACTCTCGTCGGTCTTGGGCTTCTCGACGAACGACTTCACCCGGCCGTCGTCGCCGATTTGCATCAGGCCGAAACCGTCGGTTTGATCTTCCCGCACCGGGATGCACGCGATGGTCACATCGGCCCCGCTGCTGCGGTGCGTTTCGATCATGTGGCGGTAGTCCATCCGATACAACTGATCGCCCGACAGAATCAGGATTTCGTCGGCTTCTTCCCGTTCGATGTAAGCGAGGTTCTGCCGGACCGCGTCGGCCGTACCTTGGTACCAGCCGATATGGTCCTCGTACGACTGTTGCGCCGCGAGGATTTCGACGAAGCCGCTGCTGAACATGTCGAACTTGTAGGTGTTGGCGATGTGCCGGTGCAAACTGACGCTGAGGAACTGCGTGAGGACGTAGATATTCCGCAAGCCGCTGTTGAGGCAATTGGAAATCGGGATGTCGATGAGCCGATATTTCCCGGCCACCGGCACGGCCGGTTTGGCCCGGTCTTTGGTCAACGGGAAAAGCCGGCTACCGCGGCCCCCGCCCAAAATCAGACTGAGGACGTGGGGTTCTTTCGGCATGGCGAGGCTCGCGATGGTCGGCTCGGATGGGTTTGTTATCTCACCCGACCGCGAATCGGGCAACGGGGAAATCGATTCCGTAAAACTTCCGCATGAAAACCTCACGCATCCTCGTCACCGGCTCGGCCGGGCGGCTCGGCCGGGCCGCCGTGACGGAACTCGTTGCCCGCGGTCACACCGTCATCGGCTTCGACCTGCGGCCGACGCCCGGATTGCCCGATTCCATCGTCGGTAGCTTGCAAGATGCGGAGTTGTTGAACCGCCTCGCCGCCGGCGTCGATGCCATCATTCACTTGGCGGCGACGCCGGACGATGCGCGGTTCCCACGGGGCACCGCGCCCGATGACGGCGACAACTTCCTCTCGGATCTCGTGCCGAACAACATCGTCGGCGGCTACCACGTCCTCGAAGCGGCGCGCAAGAACGGCGTGAAGCGTGTGATCCTCGCCAGTACCGGGCAAGTCGTCGATGGCTATCTCGACGCCGGACGGTCGCCGGTGAAGGCCGACTGGCCGACGCACCCGCGGTACCTCTACGCCAGTACCAAAGTCTTTCTCGAAGCCCTCGGCAGCGCCTACGCCCATGCCCACGGCATGAAGGTGCTCGCCGTGCGGCTCGGCTGGTGCCCGCGCAATGCGGTTCAAGTCGCGCAGATCGCGGCGAGCGCCGAGGACCAAGATGTGTTCCTCAGCCCCGGTGACGCCGGTCGCTTCTTCGCGGGTGCGGTGGAAGTGGACGACCTGCCGCCATTCGCCCCCGTTTTCGTGACGAGCCTGCCTCTGGGAAAGCACCTGTACGACCCGGCGCCGGCGAAGGAATTGGTGGGATTTGTACCGCAGGATTCGTGGCCGACGGGGGCCGACGACTATTAGACCCGATTCTATGTGGGCACTCGCGATCTCCGGCTCCCTCAGCGCGAGTTGGCTTCGGAAAATGATTTCGGCACAGAACCCCCCACCCCTCCGCGAAATCATTTCCGATTTCGGGTAGAACCCATGCGCGACAACGGTTTAGGTTCGATTTCGCCGGCGGCGTTGCCCGCGGAAACCATTTTGCAGCCGGATGAATCGGCGAGCCGAGGTGCGTCAGCATCACTCACCCGGGTGCTCCCGCTCCTCGGCTCGCCACTCCGCTACGTCCGTGCGGCCGCAATCTCTAAGATATTGCGAACACCCGCACCAAAGCCGATTCCATGACACCGCAACCCGTCCACTGGCACGAAGGCATGTTCCTCCGGCCGCACCACTTCCAAGCGGCGGACCGGTACCACTCCCGCCTCGTCGATGTGACGGCGCAATTCCTGCAAGCCCACGCTTGGGGCCTGTGCCGCTGCGTCATCGATACCGAAGCTCTCGGTGGCTTCCGGTTCGTCGTGCGCGAACTCGCCGCCCGCTTCCGCGATGGCACGGTCTTGCAACTGCCGCAAGATGCCCCGCTACCCGACTTCGACCTCAAGCCCGCGTTCCTCGGCCGCAATTCCGTCGAGCTATTCCTCGCGGTGCCGACGTGGCGACCCGGCCAGCCAAACGTGGCGGTACCGGGGAACACGAACCCGGCCCGCTACCGGACGAACACCCTGCCGACGGATGACGAAAACACCGGCGTGAACCCGCAGACGCTGAGTTACCGTAGCCCCGCCGTGCGCCTCTTGACCGCTGACGACGACCGCGCGGGCTACGAAGTCCTTCCCTTGGCCCGGCTCGAAAAATCGGAGCGCGCTGAGGCCACCCCGCAACTCGCCGTCGGCTTCATTCCGCCGCTGTTGGCCTGCGACGCTTGGCCCGGATTGCAGCAGAAGATTCTGCAAGAGGTCTACGCGCGACTGAACAAGAAGATCGAAGTGATCGCCGGTCAGGTGACCTCCCGCGGCATTTCGTTCGATTCCCAAACCCCCGGCGACGCCCGACGCGTGAACCAACTCGGGAACATGAACGAAGGCTTCGCGATGCTGAGCCACTTGGCCTTCGTGCCGGGGATCCACCCGGAAGTGGCCTACCGCGAACTCCTGCGTTTGGTGGGGCAGTTGTCAGTATTTACGAAAGCGGCCCGGCCGCCGGAACTGCCGCGCTACGACCACGACGACCTCGGCGGCTGCTTTTGGAAGTTGAAGCAATACCTCGATTCGTCGCTCAACGAAGTCGAGAACCCGACCTACGAAGAGCGGCCGTTCGTCGGCAGCGGGCTGCAAATGCGCGTCGCGCTCGAACCGGCCTGGCTCGAAAGCGGCTGGCAGATGTTCCTCGGGGTGCGCTCGAACGCCACCACCGAAGACTGCATCAAAATGCTGCTGCGGCCCGAGAAACTCGGCATGAAGATCGGCAGTTCGGATCGCGTCGATTCGATTTTCACCCGCGGTCAGGAAGGGCTGCGTTTCACGCACGCCCCGCGGCCGCCGCGCGATCTGCCGAGCGCGCCGAACCTCACGTATTTCGACATCAGCCGGGAGTCGGCCACGAACGAGTGGGCCAACGTGCAGAAGATGAAGACGCTGGCGATCCGCCTCCAAGAGCGCGATGTCGTCGGTAACATCGACGGCCAGCGCGACTTGACCATCCGCACCGGCGGGCAAACGACGACCTTCGCCTTCACGCTCTACCTCATCCCAACGACGCCGTGAACCGCGAGACGATCCTGACCAGCGGCCCCGGCGGGCGCGTCCTGACGAATGCGAACGTGTGGAGCGCCGACGGGCAGTGGATTGTCTTCGACACGCGCTCCGACCCGGCGGGAGCCGTCTTCGATGGCACCAAGATTCAAGCCGTCCACGTTGAGACTCGCGAAATCCGCACGCTG
>JANXTU010000499.1 GCA_025352235.1 Fimbriiglobus sp. | reverse complement strand
ATCTGGCCTTCGGCCGACGCGCCGATTCCCCTTGATGCGATTATTCTGCCTGATATTTCAATGGCGCGCAGTTCCCTCGGTCACCCGGAGTGGCTGAGGCTCGACCTACACGCCAACATTTTCCGGAAGAATTGGGGAGTTATCGGAGTACTCGTTCGGCACATTCCGATTACGTATCAACTGGATGGCGGACCCCTGTTCTCCTACCGTGTCCAACACGCTCCACTAGAAAACGACTACCCCCACAGTGAAGTTCAAGCATTCGATGGGGAAAGGCACCTCGACACTCGGGAGAGCGTGCCAGAAGATCTACACCTCGAATGGCGTGCAAATCTGCTCGAAGCGTTCAACACCTACATCCGTCCGAGCGAGCAGTGGGCTATCCGAAATGCCCCCCCGAAATCGTATGTCCCGGAGCCGCACCCTGACCGAAAGGATTAGTCTCCGGCCTTACCACTCCATGACAATCGCGGGCACCGCCGCCTTTCCCCTGCGGCTTCGGAAGACGAATTCAGCCGTTCCACCCGATTTTCTCACGACCACTTTCGACACGCACGAGAGCAGCCATCCCGATGTTGTTTTGGTTGCACGCCGGGTTGCATTATTTTGTGGACAGATGGGGACGGATGGGGACGACTGCGGACAAACTTGGCGATTTTTCCCATGTCGTTTGACCGTTGCGACGCCTAGAAATTCAGCCACTTGGGACTGGTGGGGACGTATTGGGACTGGTGGGGACGAAAAAGCGATGCATTGATAGAATTGCCGTTTGACGGTTTGCAAAACCGTCATCCCCGGTTCAAATCCGGGCCAGGCCTTTGCTCTGAACCCCTGGCAACCGAAGGGTTTCACCCTTAGCCCGATCAGTTTCGGGCGCGGTTCTCCAAACGGGGTTTCGTGGAAGACTTCCACGAAACCCGGAGTCCGCCTTCCCCACGTTTAGCGGACACGGAGTGAACCCCATCTATTCGTCGGCCACGCACCGAAAACCGGTGTGGCAGGCACTGCTGTCTTCGGGATTCTTATCCCGAGCCGAAGGGAGATAGCGCCGGCAATACCCTTCGGCACAGAGATACGACCCACCCCGGCGGACTCGCTGGGGTTGACCGCCGTCGAGTTCGCCGGCCGTCGGACCAGTCGGATTCCGAGCTGGAGACGCGCGGTAGTAATCCGAGCGATACCAATCTGAGCACCATTCCCAAACGTTCCCGCTCATGTCGAAGAGCCCGTAACCGTTGGCAGGAAACGATTTCACCGGTGCAGTGCCGACGAAGCCGTCGACACCACTATCAAACGAAGGAAAGGTGCCCTGGAACGTATTCGCCTGCCAGAGGCCGTTCTCGCCCTGCTTGGCACGACCCCAGCAAAATTCCTGCTGGGCTAGTCCCCCACGGGCCGCATACTCCCACTCGGCCTCGGTCGGCAAGCGTTTCCTCGCCCAGCGGGCGTAGGCTGCCGCGTCTTCCCAGGCGATGTGGCAAACCGGGTGCGACATCTTCCCCTTCAAATGGCGGCTCGCCCCGCCCGGATGTTTCCAATTGGCCCCGGCTCGGAATTGCCACCAGTCGGGCAACATTCCAGGTGGGAGCTCCGCGGGTTGAACCGGAGTCGGCACGAACACGGCCGAACCCGGCACCACTCGCTCCGGTGGTGCGTTCGGGTAGGTCGCCGGATCGGGCGTGCGCTCCGCGATGGTGATGTAGCCGGTCGCTTTCACAAATGCCGCGAATTGCGCGTTGGTGACTTCGGTCGCGTCCATCCGAAACGCGTTCAATGTTACATCATGAGCTGGCCGCTCATCTAAAGTGCCTTCATCGGAGCCCATCGTGAAGGTACCGGCCGGGATACCCACCATTTCGGGGGGTGTCCCGTCGGTTTCCACGAGTGGATCGAATTCCGACGGGCCTTTCGAGTTTGAAATCGAAAAGAGCACAACGACCAAACCGACCGCCACGCCACCGAGGATGAACGGAAGGTACGAGGCCACTCGCTTGGAACGTCTGGAATCCATGGTGGGAATCACTCTTGCTTCGGTTTGCCGAATTGCTTCCAGTAGAGTTCCTTGAACGGATTCTCCTTCGGCGAGATCGCATCTTCATTCACGAAGTGCGGCGGCAGAGTTGCCCACCAGTCGTCGTACTCGGCATTGAGTTGCTTCACGACCTCGGGGTGCGTTCCCGACACATCCGTCTTCTCGCCGGGGTCGGCCGTCACGTCGAACAGTTGCCAGCGCTGCTTCCCTTTTTCTACGGAAACCAAGTGCCAGCGCGGCGTCCGCACGCTGCACCCGGCGTATTTATGATCGTCGGGCTTGGCCCCTTTCGGCCATCGGCCGATATGGGTGAAGAGCGTCCGTTCGGCCCATTCCGCCTTGGGATCTCGGAGTAGCGGCACCAAACTTCGCCCCTCGACCTGCTTCGTCACATCGTCGCTGAGTTTCGCACCGGCGATTTCGGCGAGAGTCGGGAGGAAGTCGATGTGGGCGGCCAGCCGGTTGCAGTCGGCCGGCTTAAGGGTTCCGGGCCAGCGCCAGAAGGATGCGGCGCGCGTGCCGCCGAGCCACGGCGTCACCTTCTGGCCGCGCATCCCGGCGTTGAAGACCTCCACACCCGCGGTGCCACCGTTGTCGTTCATGAAAATCACGAGTGTGTCCTTCTGCAGGCCCCACTCGTTCAGCTTGTCCAGCAGTTTGCCGACGTTGTCATCGATGTTCGCGATCATGCCGAAGAACTTAGCGACGTCCCGCGACTTCACTTTATCCTTATACCTGGCTTCGTCTTCCGCGCGGACTGTCAGCGGGGCGTGCGGGGCATTCGTGGGGATGTAGCAGAAGAACGGTTTATCCTTCCCCTTCATCGACTCGATCCACGTCGTCGCTCGGGCGAAGAACACGTCGGTGCAGTAGCCCTTGGTTTTCTCGAATTTCTCGTTGTGCAATAGGGTCGGGTCGAAATACGTATTGCCCGGAACGTCGCCGCAACTGCCGGGGTAGCTCTGGCCGATACCGCCGCAGCCGTGGATGAACATCTCGTCGAATCCGCGCCGGCTCGGCCAGCGATCCGGTTCGTCGCCGAGATGCCACTTGCCGAAGATGCCGGTCGTGTAGCCGGAGGTTTTCAGAATCTGAGCGAGCGTCGTCGCCTTCGGAGTCAGGCGTTCCCGCTCGTGAATCGTATGGGTAACGCCGTTCTTAAATTCGTGCCTGCCGGTGAGCAGCGCGGAGCGCGTGGGCGAACAAGTGGGGCTGACGTGGAAGTCGGTGAAACGGACACCTTCCGCGTGGAGCCGGTCGAGATTCGGAGTCTTGAGAATCGGGTTCCCATGAGCAGAGATATCCCCGTACCCCTGATCGTCGGTGAGAATGAACACAATGTTCGGTTTCTTGCCTGCGATCGGCTCCGCGGAGACCGCAGCGCCGAGGGAGAGGAAAAATAGCGAGGCCAAAATGGAGAGGGAGCGGACCACACGAAGCCCTCGGTGTTAGAGCAATTCGCGGACGGCGTTGCCCTTGGGAAGCATTTTCATCGGCCGACCTTGCGCCACAAATTCCGCATGTGGATCGAGCCCCAAGGCGTGATAGACCGTGGCGACGAAATCTGCGACGGACACGGGGCGTTCTTTGGGCATCGCTCCGAGGCGATCACTGGCACCGATTACGATACCCGTCTTCACCCCACCCCCGCCCATCGTGAGACTGAAGCAGTTCGACCAGTGGTCGCGCCCAGGCCCCTGTTTGTCCTTGTTCAGTTTCGGGGTACGCCCGAATTCACCCGCCGTGATGACGAGCGTGGTCTCAAGTAAGCCGCGATCGTCGAGGTCGTTCAACAGGGCGGAATAGCACTGATCGTAGATCGGCAATTGCCTGTCGAGATGTCCGAAGATCCCCCAGTGGTGATCCCAGGCGTAGATGCCAGTGTCCACGTAACCCTGGATCGTCACGAATCGCACACCGGCCTCGATCAATCGGCGGGCCAGGAGCATGCCCTGTCCCACCCGGTTGCGTCCGTACGTGTCGCGGACCTTGGTCGATTCTTGCGACAGATCGAACGCCTCTTTGGCCTTCTGCGATGTCGCCAGTTGAAAGGCGTGTTCGCGAAAGGTGTCTCGTGCGCGAACCGATTCGGGTGCACTCTCTCGCTCGGCTTGGTAACGATCCAGTGAGCGGAGCAGCGTCTTGCGCCCAGAGAGTCGGCTCAAATCAACATCGGGGTCCGGCTCGAATTCCCGCACCGCGAAGTTCGGCGAATTCGGATCCTGAGTGAGCACATATGGATCATATTGGTGACCGAGGAACCCGCCGTACCCAGGGGCGCTGTAGGAGGGGTGCTTCATGTTCCCCATGTGCACGAACGGGAGGAATCGGGAATCCAGCTTTTGCTGCATGCTCAGAACCGCGCCGATGCCGGGGGCCTGGAGGTTTTTATCGACCGGGCTACCGCACATGATGTGGACGTCGCCTTCGCCGTGATCGACGGGTTTGGCGGTGTACATCGAGCGAATCAGGGAGAACTTGTCGGCGCAGGCGCGGAGCTTCGGCAACTGGTCACTCAGTTGCAACCCGGCCAGATTGGTCGCGGCGGGGGAGTACTTCCCGCGGATGTCGTCCGGCGCGTCCGGCTTCATATCGTACATGTCGATGTGACTGGCGCCGCCTTGCAGGAACAGGAAGATGACGTTGATCTGCTTCTTGCTCCGTCCCACCGACTCGCGGGCGAGCACCTCGGAGAGCGACAACCCCAAGGGGGAGATCGCGCTCAAGGTCAGCCCACCCCATGAGAAAAAGTCCCGACGCGTGAGGGAACGTGAGGTCATGTTCATTAAAGCCCACCGCTGAAGCTGTGTGATTTTCGACACCACCGCTATCGCTGTGCCCGCCGGCTACCGCTTCTGTTTGTTTCGCAAGTTTACCATCTCCGTCGCCAGCGCGTCCCCCAAACGGACGAAAAATTTGCCGCTGCCCATGTAGTGATAGGGGCGGTCGCTGCCGATCTGCGAGAACTCGACGGGCTTCTTGCTCCACGTCCCATCTTTCCACATCGCCAGCGCGTCGAGCGCGTAGAACGGGTAACTCTCGACGCTGGCGACAGTGTCCTTGAACTCCGGTGCCGCAGCAGCGGCTCGCTGACCGAGGGAAACCGGGTTTTTGTCAACTTCCTCTTTGGTCGCGCTGGTGCCCAGCACGCCGATGACGAACGGCATGTTCGGCACCTGGTACTCTTTCCGCAGGTCCTTCACGAAGGCGATCATGTTCGTCTTGTAGTTGCCATGGAAGGCGGGATCGAACTGGTCGTTGAAGCCCTGGAACCAGACGAACCCGGCAATCTCGTAACCGGCAGTGGCATCGTAATCGGGATGGTGTTTCTTCAGATCCTTCAGCGCGTCGTGGACGGCTTCGTTCATCATCCGATAGTTGAGGCCGGCGTTGTCCTTGAACTTCTGCGCGTCCTTGCTGTCCGCTTGCGCTTTACTCAACTCGTAGGGGCCGGCGGACGGCGGCCGGAAATCGTAGTGGAGGGATTTGCCGCCCCACGAGGTTTTGATCAGCAGAATCGGCCCGTCGAGCTTTTGTTCGAGCGAGAGACCGAACCCGAGTTCCGGTCCGATTTTCTCGGGGCTGGCACCATAACCCATGGTGAGCGGCCCCGACCGTTTGTGCCCGTCGGCGATGGACGTGATGTACACCCTTTTAGAGACGACGAACGCGTCCTTAATCTTCTTGGCCTTGGCATCGACCTTCGCCTGGAGTTCCTTCAACTCGGCTTGTGCCGCCGCGATCTTGTCGTCGCCCGGGATCTTCTTCGCGCGTAGGTCGCCGTCGAGCGCGTCACGTTTGACACGGAACTCGATCATGTCCCTCGTATCCCCGGGCGCAATCGCGCCGTCCTTGAAGACCAACTTCGCCAGTTGCTTGACACCGGGTTCTTCCGAACTGAGCAGGGCCGGAATGGTGACGTGATTGGCGTGGCCGACCATGTTCGACTGGCCGGCGAGAATGAACACCTTCACCCGCTTGGCGGGTTCCTCAGCAAACGACGGCACAGCCGTGACCGCCACGACGACAACACACAGTAGCAATCGTGGCACATTTGCTTTCATCGGGCCGCCTTTACATGATTGGACGGGACTTTAGCAAAGTTGATTCACTTCTTCTTCGGCGAGTTCACTGGCCACGATTCGACGTTGGCCCGCTTCGCCCAAGCATCGTACTTCGCCGACAGCGCTTTGACGCGATCCGGCATCGTCGCAGCTAGGTTGCTCGCCTCGGTTCGGTCTTTCGACAGGTCGTACAGCTCCCATGGACCGCCTTCCTTGCCGACTAACTTCCAGTCGCCGGCGCGAACTGCCTTGTTCCCCTCGTGCTCCCAGAACAGATCGCGGTCGAGGGGCTTGTTTCCGAACGCTGCCACGAGACTCTTGCCCTCCAACGGCGCGATCGCGACATCACCGACTTTCTTCGGATACTCCGCGCCCGCGAGATCGATGCACGTCGCGGCAATGTCGATCAGATGGCCGGGTTGCGTCCGCAGCTCCCCCTTCGTGGCGATCCCGTTTGGCCAGTGTGCGATGAGCGGGGTACTGATGCCACCCTCGTGAACCCAGTGCTTGTACTCGCGGAACGGCGTGTTCGACACGTTCGCCCACCCGCGGCCGTAGGCTACGTAAGTATCCTCGCCGCCGGGCATCACCTTCGGCCCCATCCGCACCGGGAAACCATCGCGGGTCTGCTTCGGCACACTTCCGGCGGTGGCGAACTCTTCCGGCTTCATCGCCGGGAACGTGGGTTTCTCCGGGCGCTCGATGTTCGGGTGTTCCTTGTTCCCGGTGCGACCCTGCGGTTCGGCGCACCCGCCATTGTCTTGCAGGAACAGGATGAGAGTGTTCTCGAACTGCCCGGTGCGCTTGAGTTCCGCGATCAACTTGCCGATGCCCTGATCCATGCGATCGACCATCGCCGCGTACACTTCCATCCCTGCGGCTTCCCACTTCTTGTCCGCGACCTTGTCCCAGTCGCCCGCTTGCGGGCTCATCCCCTGTTTCGGGTCGATGATCCCGAGTTTTGCGGACTTCTCAAAGCGGGCCTTGCGGATCGGTTCGTACCCAGCGTCGTACTTGCCCGCGTACTTCTTGATGTCCTCGGGGAGCGCGTGCATCGGCCAATGCGCCGCGGTGTACGCGACGTAAAGGAAGAATGGCTTCTGGGGTTGGTCCTTCGCGTGGTCGCCGACGTACCGGACGGCGTGATCCGAGATTGCGTCGGTGTAGTAGTAGGTCGTGGGCTTGTACTGCGGATCCGCGAATGGCGAGATCATCGTTTCATCGCGAACCAGGGACGACGGATCGTAAAAACTCCCGGCTCCGTGGATCGTGCCGTAGTAGCGGTCGAATCCGCGACCGAGTGGCCAGTTCTCTTTTGGGCCGTCTTTGCCGGCGAATCGGGTGACGTGCCACTTGCCGACCGCATAGTTGCGGTACCCCGCCGGCTTCAACACTTCGGCGATCGTGCGACACGAGTTGTTCAGATTGCCGCGATATCCTGGGACGGCAGCTCCCTTATCCTCCATCATGTGCCCGACACCGGCCTGATGAGGGTACAACCCGGTCAGCAGGCTCGCCCGTGTCGGGCAGCACCGGGCCGTGTTGTAGAACCGGGTGAACCGCACCCCTTGGGCCGCGAGCGCGTCGAGGTTCGGAGTGGCGATCTCACCTCCGTAACAACCGAGATCCGAGAACCCCATGTCGTCGGACAGGATGACGACGATGTTGGGCTGTTTTGGTGGTTCGGCAGCCGGTGAGCGGACTGCGGTTAACGCGAGCAGAGAGGCCGTGATGAGCCGGAAGACGAGAGTGCGAATCATGCAGGCACCCGTGGTGGGGGAGTTCGGGTCGGGTAAGAATCATCCCGGTCACTTCTTCGACTGGATCGGCACGTCGCAGAAGGTGAGTGCGGCGATGCCGTTCTCGCCGCGGAGCAGGCGATCCTGGCTCCACGAAGCGCTGTCAAGATAGGTGAGCGTCTTCGCCTGCGACGGGGCTTTCAGCTTGAGCGTCACCACCGCCCCGCTTGCCGAGCCGGACGCCACCTTCCCCTTCTCCCCGTCCGGGTAGAACTCGCTCACCAGCTTGTCGTCCCACTTCACCGGCTGGTCGAACTCCAGCACCAGTTCGTCGCCCTTCTCACCGGCTACCTGCGCCCGCTTCAGGTTCGGGGCGGTGATCGACGCCGTGGGCTTCTTACCGTAGAAGTCGCGTTCCACCAGCGGGCCGATCAGCTTGGCGAACTCGGCGTACCCTTCGATAGGGAAGTGGCACCCGCCCGGCGGCTGGATGCCGAGGGTGGACATCACGCTCAGGTTCGAGAACAGCGTGGGCAACTGCCGCTGCACCTCGCGGAGCTTGTTGTCCGACCCGTTCACCCCCATCGAGCACGCCTTCGGCCAAATCTGGAAAACGTAATAGTGCTGTACGTTCGGGTAGTCGGTCTTCCACCCGGCGGCCATGTCCACGAAGAACTGCCGGTACGTCTCGTACCCGTACCCGCCGGTCGGCCCGTCCGCCCCCTGGTCGTTCTCCCCCTGATGCCACAGGATGCCGCGGACGCCGTGGGTGAGCTTCGCCTGCTGGATCCGCCAGAGCAACCGGCCGTAGATGGTGGTCATGTCGGTAGGGTCGGCGGCGTTGCGCTGGTGAACGTCGATGCGACTGCCACCGACTGCACCATTGATGACGCAGATGGGCATCTTCTGGCTCTCCACCAGGCGCGAAGCCAACTCCATGCCCCAGTAGCCGATCTGGAACTGCCCGGCGTTCTTGCTGCGGACGACAGCGTGGCCCCACTTCTTGAGTCGGGCGTTATTCGGGTCGCCGGCCATGCTGCCGAAGCTGCGGACCCACTCGTTCGTGGACTTCTGCTCGTATTTCCCCACGTCGGTGGCCTCGGCGTTCGACTGCCCGTCGATCAAGTAGGCGTCGCCGCAGACTAGGTCGTCTACCGTGTCAAGTACCTTTTCAACGTTCCCGGTCTTCGTGCCGAACTCGATCTTGTACTTGATGAGGCCGGGCTTGAGCGAGTGCGACAGGGCATAGGACTTGTCCACGGCGGGCTTGTCCGTGGCGGTATCGAGCAGCTTGCCGTCCGCGTAGAGCTTGAGGAACACAGTATCGGCGGCGGCGTTGAGTATGCCGTTGTAGTGCAAGATGCCCAAGTTCTTGTCCCCCCGCGGGAAGAATTGCCCCTCGACCGGCTTCTCGTTCTTGTCCGGGGTCCGCGCCACCCACGCGTCGGACGCCGGTTCCTTCACGGTGATCGTCGCGGTTTGCACCATGGCCGCCCCGCCGTTGTCGATGGCGACGCGGACGGTCAGAGTGCCGCTGTTCTGCGCCCGCTTCAGGACAAGCTTGCCGTCGGCGATATCCTTGACAACCGCGATGTCGGACACAGTCCACGAGTAGTTCAGATTGCCGGCACCCGCGGCCCGCATCGCTTTCAGGTTGTCCACTACGGGGGTGATTTCAATCGGCTTGCGGCCGTCCCATGTGGCGGGCACTTCCAGCTTGAAGGCAGGCTCGGGAATCGCCTCCGTGATCGTCACCGCCACATCCTTCGTCTTCACCCCGGTCGGGTAGACCGCTTTGAGCTGCACTGACACCGCGGTGTCACCGATCACCCGGCCGGCGTCGAGGGTGAACGCGAGGCGGTCGACCGCGGCCAGGGTTTCCTTCCCGTTTCGTTTCACCACCCAGTACACCTTCTGCGCGCCGCCGGCCTTCGCGGTGAGGGTGACACTCTTGCCCTCAGCGACTTTCACCTTCGCCTCGGACACCGAGAAGGTATCGCCACTTTGCACAACCGGTCCGACCAGCGTTTGGGCTGGCTTCTGGTTCTCGTACTGCAACCGCACCCAGTCGGGCGAACGGACTACGCTCGACACCCGCACCTCGTCGATATCGCCGACGAAGTTGTAGTTGTCGTACCATCCGCCGATGAAGAGGTGGGCCGGGGTTTTGAGGGCGAGCGGGGCGCTGGGAGTCTTCGACATGCCGTCGAGTACCCCATTCACGTACAGTCGGGATTCGCCCTTCTCGTAGGTGTGGACGACGTGCGCCCACTCACCAAGCGGGATGCTCTGTTTGCCGGTCACGTCCGCGCCGGAGAAGTAGCACTCCATCTTGACGTGCGGCGGGCTGCGGTAGTGCATCACCACCTTGCCCTGACCGTGCTCGTTCCCCCAGGCGAGGACGTTGCCGTTCGGCTTCTCGGCTCGGAACCACGCTTCGGTGGTGTGCGACGCGGCCCCAACGGGGTAGCCCTGGATCTTATCGCCGCCCGAAATGCCCTTCAGACCGGAGAAATGCCGAGCCGGGCCGACCATCCCCAAAGCAGGCTTCGTTCCCGTGTCCTTCGACTCGACCGTGCCGACCTCATCCTTCACCGTCGCGTTCATGTGCCAGACACTGAGGAACCCGTTTGACTGGCCGAACACCGCCTTCCCGTCCGACTCGGACTTTGCGTCCGCCTTCCCCCAGTGGAGTTTGATCTCTTGCCGGGCGTTGCCGGTGATCTTCGGCACGCGGACCCACACGCTTGCGGTGCCCGCCTTCGAGTCCCATTCGTCGATCTGGTAGACCAGCGGTTTGCCGTCCGGGGTCGAGACGCGGAGATCCTCGCCGTTCGGCTGAAGTTGATTGAAGTCGAAGAAGTCCTTGTGCAACCGAATCAACAATGGGAACTCTTCCACAACCGCCGACGCCGGCAGGTTCGCCCCTTCCGCGGTGGTGAGGACAAACACCGACCCGGAGTGCTTCCAGCCGGGGTAATCGGCAGGGGCCGAACCGATGACGGCAACGAGCACGAACAGGGTGAGGGCCGAGCGTGTGTACATAAAAAGGCTTCTGGAGGGGAATTGGCTTGTCGGCCTTCGCCGGGTGAGTGAAATCACTGTACCGCGCGGCACGGTAACGGCATCGGGTCACGGAAAGCGCGGCGGTTTCCAGGTGTGAGAGGTTACGATACCGATACCACCCGGCCGGGTTACATCCCAAACCTCTCCACTCTCCGTCTAAAACAGGAAGACTTATGCAACGATTCGTATTCCGCACCGTAGTCGCCTTGGCCGTCGGGCTTCTCGCGCTGGGACGGTCCGAGGGCCAGACCCCCGAGAAAGACTCGCCGAAATCCGACGCCATCATCCAGTACTACGCCACCCTGGACCGGGGGCTGGCCGAGGCGAAACGCACGGGCAAACCGATCCTCTTCGTGAGCGCCGCGCCGCATTGCGCCGGCGTGTCCGGCATGTGGTGACCGGGCAAGGTCACCATGGACAGGAGTTTCCTGTCCCAGCCCGAAGTGATTGCCGCCGCGAAGAAGTTCGTCTGCATCCGCCTCACCTCCTACGAAGATGAGACCGAGAAGAAGTTCGTGAGCAAGATCGTGAACGGGGAGCCAGCGAACACGGCGTTTGCCATGCTCACGCCGGAAGGCGAACGGGCGCTCCGCGGTCGCGGCCCGGGGCGTGGCCCGCGGGATCTTTACAAGGACGCCGCGGACATGGCGAAGGGGATGGACGAACTGGCCGAGAAGTACCCGGCGAAGAAGGCCGAGGGTGCTCCTGCTTTGCCGGTGACGCTGAACGCGAAGGTCGGTCTCGCGGTGGCCGCCGGCGACCTCCAACCGCTGGTGGTCGTCCTTGCGGATTCCGCCAAGCGGCGGGAAGAACTGGAAGCCGAGGTCGCCGCACTGGCCTGGGGTCAGGCGTTCGTAGGGCGCCTCACCTACGCCACCGCGTCCTCCGTCAAGGACATCCCCAAGGTGGAAAAGCTGACGATCAAGGAAGGGGTGCTGCTCCTCAAACCGGACATCTTCGGTGCTGGTGGGAAGGTGGTCAAAGAAGTACCTGGCGACGAGGTTGCGAAACAGCTGGCCGACGCCATGAGGGAAACGCTGAAGGCTCACGTTCGGACCGAGAAGACTCGCCGCCAACTGTCAGAACTCGGGTTAAAGGAAGGGATCTTCTACGAGACCGGCATCCCGGTCAGCGGGAAGGGAGAGGCCGCCGACCGAGAGCGGTACAAGAAGCTGTTAGACCTCAAGAAGTAAGACGGGGCGTCCCGAGGGCTGAGCCCGTCAGACGGCTCCACCCTCGGGAGGTCCCGAAGGCACTCAAAGTCGTAGGGAGATCTGGTGAAATTGTTCGCGCTCGCCCCACTGATCTCCCTTCTCCTGGTTTCGGCGGGTTCCGCCGCCCCGGTGATCCCCGGCCTATCCAAAATGCCGCCGTCCGACGGGGATGTCGTCGGTCCTTCCAAGAAGCACCCGCTGTCCGAGACGGAAGTCGGAGACCTGCTGATCGGCGAGTTGAAATGCGCCGCTTGTCACACCCGCAAGGGCGCCGCAGCGCTCGAGCGTGCCGCCCCGGATCTGACCGACGCCGGCTCGCGGGTATCGCCGGAGTTCCTCCTGCGGTTCATCCAGTCTCCCGCGTCGGCCCACGCTGGTACGACGATGCCGGACTTGCTCGCTTCCGAACCCGCCGAGGAGCGAGAGAAGATCGCCGAGGCACTCACTCACTTCTTGATCGCTCAATCGCCGCGCAGCTTCGAGGGCCAGGCCGTGGTCGAGAAGGAAGCCATGGCCGGAACTGGCGAAGACGGGCGACAACGCCACGAGGTTGAAAGCGGCCGTGGCGATCCTCGACCGGTGCGCGTTGCCGTGTGGCCCGGTCGATGTGCTCGAAATCGTCGCGGCCGAAGAATCTCGAAAGCCAAGCGGCGCTCCAAACAGTCGGCGCCGGGACCAACGTGCTGATGCTCGACAAACGGTTGACGCTGGCGGAGAATCGCTTGCACGCTTCGCTGAAGTCGCTGGCCGTGCTGCGCCGGCTGAGGAAACCGACCGTGGTGAAGCAGGTCAATATTGCCAAGGGCCCGATGGTGGTGAACAACGGCTAAACGCCGTCGGGGCGGGGGAGGGGCATTTCACGATATTTCATGAAACGATTTCGGTTCACGAAATGACCCACGAATTAAGGGCGTTCGTTATTCCCGATTGCGGAGTTTGTCGATTGACGCCGAGCGGGAGTTTCCTTACATTGCCTCTGAAATCGCAGCGTTTGGAGCAATGTTAGGGTCGGTCAAAGGCCATTGGCAAAACCGTCATCCCCGGTTCAAATCCGGGCTAGGCCTTTGTTCTCAAATCCGCGGGCTTCTAACGATCCGTTCGAGTTCACCGGCACTTCCATTCCCGTTTGCAGGCGGCGCGTTCGCGCACTCCGAACCCCGCATCGAATTCCTATACTGTCCGATCATTCGCGCGACGCGACCCCGGGGACCACCATGCAGGATCGAATCGCTTATCAGGGTATTACGTTCGACGACGTGCTCCTCGAACCGTGTTACAGCGACGTGGTGCCGCGCGACGTGGACGTGCGGACGCAACTCACCCGGAACATCCGGTTGAATATTCCGATTCTTTCGTCGCCGATGGACACCGTCACCGAAAGCGAACTCGCCATCGCGCTCGCCCAAGAGGGCGGCATCGGCATCATCCACAAGAACCTGGCGATCCCGACGCAGACGCGCGAAGTCGACAAAGTCAAACGCTCTGAGAACGGAGTCATCACCGATCCGATCACGCTGGCGCCGGGTGAAACCGTCCGCACGGCCCGGCAGATTATGCAGACGCACCACATCAGCGGCGTGCCGATCACGGTCGGGCCGGACCGCAAACTCGTGGGGATTCTGACGCGTCGGGACCTCAAATTCCTGCAGAACAACGACCAGTTGATCTCGGAGGTGATGACCAAAGACAACCTCGTCACGGCTCCGGAACAAACGACCCTTCAAGAGGCCGAACGCACCCTCAACGAAAATAAAGTGGAGAAACTGCTCCTGGTGGACGATTTATACCGTTTGAAGGGTTTGATTACGATCAAGGACATCGAGAAGAACGAAAACTTCCCGATGGCCTGCAAAGATGGACGTGGTCGCTTGCGGGTCGGGGCCGCCATCGGTGTCCTCGACTACGAACGGGCCGATTCACTGATCCGCGCCGGCGTCGATTTGCTCGTGGTCGATTCGGCGCACGGGCACAGCCGGAACGTGACCGAGACCGTGCGGGAATTGAAGAAACGCTACCACGTGGACATCATCGCGGGGAACGTGGCGACGGAAGCCGGCGCCCGAGCTTTGGCCGAGGCCGGGGCCGACGGGGTGAAAGTGGGCATCGGACCGGGGAGCATCTGCACGACGCGGATCGTGTCCGGTGTCGGAGTTCCGCAAATGTCGGCCATCGCCAACGCCTTGTGCGGCTTGGTCGGCACTGGCGTTCCGGCGATCGCCGACGGCGGCATCCGCTATTCGGGAGATATCACAAAAGCGCTCGCGATCGGCGCGCATTCGGTCATGGTCGGTGGCTTGTTCGCCGGCCTCGCCGAAAGTCCCGGCCAGATGATCTTGTTCCGCGGGCGGAGTTTTAAATCATACCGCGGCATGGGGTCGCTGGGCGCGATGCAAGCGGGATCGGCCGACCGCTATCAGCAGAGCGGGGCCGAGGGGAAACAGTCGGCCGGAAAGTTGGTGCCCGAAGGGGTCGAGGGGCGCGTCCCTTACAAAGGGCCGCTCGCGCCCTACGTGTTCCAACTCGTCGGCGGCCTGCGGTCGGGAATGGGGTACGTCGGCGCTAGAAACCTCGAGGAGTTGCGAACGAAGTCCCGGTTCATTCAAGTGACTGCGGCTTCGGTCCAGGAGAGTCATCCACATGACATCGCGATCACACAAGAGTCGCCCAATTACAGCGTGGCGAATTATTCGACGGGCGACGGCGACTAGCCTTGCGCTGCTGGCCTGCGCCGGTGGGGCCGGAGCCCAGGCTCCGCAGTGGGAAACCAACGGCCCTGCGAAAACGCAGTGGACCCCCTTCCCCGCCGTCGCGAAGTCGGCCAAGGCGAGCCCGCTACTGGTTGCCGCTGCGATTCCGGTGCCCGGCGACACCACCGGTACGCGCGTCATCTTGTTCCAAAAGCCCGCAGAAAACCCTGCCGACCCGAAGATGGGAGCCGAATCGAAACCTCCGGTCCCGACGAAAGGGGAGCCGTCGTCGACCGACGTGTTCCGAATGGGAGGGGACGACACACTTCGCATCCCCAAAGAAAGCGAGGTCCAGCACCGGGATTTGCTGGCCAAGGTCGCACCGGCGACAACCCCGGTCAACCCCGCCATCGCCCGAATCGCGGCGACGCCGCCGCGGCAGACCTTCCTCGAACCGGGCTTCGTGGTCCACCGCAAACTCTACTTTGAGGAAAAGAACGCCGAGCGCTATGGCTGGAGCCTCGGCATGGCCCAACCGTTCGTGTCCGCGGCGTACTTCTACAAAGACCTGCTACTCTGGCCGACGCACATGGCTTCCAACTTCCGCGAGCGCTACAGCACAAACGCCGGCAAGTTCCTGCCCGGGAGCCCCGTGCCGTACTACCTCTACCCGCCCGAGGTCACGCTGTTCGGCCTCAGCGTCGGCACCGCCGCGATCCTTGGGGTGGTGTTCCTGTTCCCGTAATCTCGGACCGAACTCGCCATCGAAGACCCGGCAAACGCCGGGTCTTCCCGTATCCGGGCGATAGATTGATCGCATGGATCGCCCACCCGCTTGGATCGAACCGCGCGCCGCCTACCTGCACGTCCCCTTCTGCGCGCACCACTGCGGCTACTGCGATTTCGCCGTCAGCGTCGGTCGGGACGAACTGATGCCGGCCTACGTCGATGCCCTCATCGCCGAGATGGCTCGCCTCGAAGTGCCCCGGCCCATGGACACGATTTTCATCGGCGGCGGGACGCCGACGCACTTGCCGGACGCCGAATTCGAGCGGTTGCTGACAGCCATCGGTCACTGGTTGCCGTTGAACCCCGGCGGCGAATTCAGCGTGGAGTCGAACCCGGAGAGTTTGGAAGCAGAGAAGTGCGTGGCGATGCGGCGCGCCGGCGTCACCCGCGTCAGCATCGGCGTGCAGTCGTTCCAACCACATTTGCTGAAAGCGCTCGACCGCGCCCACCGCAACGAGCACATCCCCCGGGCGATCGGCGCGGCGTCGGACGCGGGCTTCGAGTTTTCACTCGACTTGATTTTCGCCGCACCGGGGGCAACCCCGGATGATTGGGCCCGCGACTTGGACGCCGCGCTCACCTTCGGCGCGAACCACCTATCCACCTATGGCCTGACATACGAGAAAGGAACGCCGCTCTGGAAAGACCGCGAGCGCGGTCGGTTGATGCCTGCGACCGAGGACGACGAACTGGCGATGTACGAGTTCGCCATCGACCGTTTGGCGGACGCCGGTCTCGACCAATACGAGATCTCGAACTTCGCCCGGCCCGGCCACCGCTGCCGGCACAACGAGCACTATTGGGCGAACCACGCGTATTACGGTTTTGGCGTTGGCGCCGCTCGCTACGTCGATTTCCACCGAGAACTGAACGTGCGAAACACGCCGGACTACATCCGCAAAGCGCTGGCGGGGGAATCGGTGACATTTCAAACGGAACTGCTCACGCCGCGGGATCGGGCCTACGAAACGATGGCCGTGCAATTGCGGCGGATCGCGGGAATCGCCTTTGCCCCATTCGAGCATCAAACCGGTTTCGCCTTGGAATCGCTCGTGGGGGAACGCCTCCCGGCTTTGCTCGACCGGGGCTTGTTGCAACGCAGTGACACTTCGTTGTCACTCACGCGGGCCGGGCGGCGGCTCGCCGATGGCATCGTCGAAGATTTGTTGAAATCGAAACCTACGCCCGCATCAAGACGGCCCCTTCCCCGCCTCGCAGACTGATACTGGTGATGACCGCGCCGAGGGTACCATCCGCGTTCAATTGTCGATAGTTGCCGCCGAGTGGGTGGACGGTCGCCGTGGCATCGGCCGTCGTACCGGTACCGACAGCGAGGGTGTACGACAGCGGCTTGAATAGCGAGATCGCATTCGAGTAGTCTCGCCGGAGCACCTTGTAGGTCAGTTGCGAATTCTGCGGATCGAGCCCGGTCGCCCACGTCGTCATCGTCCCCGTCGGCCGGCCGACATTTGTCGCCGCGGCCGGCACCCACACTTGGCTCCATGGCGCCGCCGGGGATTGACCACCGTTGAACATCAAGAATGTTTTGTCCGGGTCGGCCAACAGGTAGTAGTACGCGAGCGAACCGATTTGAGAACGCGGGTCGTTCGTCGGCAGGCTCCCCGAATGCGTGTCGAGGATGACGTAGGGCGATGGGGAATCGGCGTTCAATCGACGGGCGATGAGATCGGCGATGTCCCGCACTTGGGCCCAGTTGCTGCTGTTCGGCCGGAGGACGAATTCCTCGAACACGGCCGTGGACGCCCGCGCGACCGGGTCGCCTTCGGCGATCGAACCCGCGGTGTTGGAGACGGTCCACTTCGGGGCGATGGCCCGCGTGAGCGAGGCCACCAGCGCCGCGTACTCCTGCGTGTACACCGCCACCGACTCCTTCACCGGGGTACCCGCGAACGGGAGTTTACCGTGCGAGTTGTCGAGGAAGAGCCCGTCGGCCAGCGGATTCGCCGCCAAGACGCGGCGGTGGTAGTCGATATTCCAAGCCTTGATCGCGACCGTGGACGGGTTCACCACGAATCGCATTTGCCCGTAGTACGGGTAGAAGAGGCGTGATTCGTACTCGAAGCGGGCGTCGAACCCGGCGCGGCGGTTGCGGTATTCCGCATCGCTCAGATAGCCGTCCGCGTTGATGTCGGCGGTCGAATCGAACGCCGGGATCGTCCCGGTCAATTGCCCGTTCGATTGGACTGTTCCCCCCGCGTAGTCACGGCCGAAAATCGTCCGGGCCACCGGGGCATCCGCGTCGGTGCCGGTCAGCGTGCGGAACCGCAGTTGATGCAATCGTTGCGTACCGCCCGCGACTTTCGACGACACCCAATCCGCCGGGGGGTCGAAGGTGATGGTCCCGCTGGCGTGCAATCCGCCGGTGCCGTCGTTCGACAGTGTCAGCGTCTTCCACACCGCGGGGCTGCCGTCCGCATTCGCGGCCGAGACGTATTCGAGGACGCCGTTCCAGCCCGCGGCTGCGGGGCGGACGAGGTTGAAATTCAACTCGCGGAAACGCTCGGGGAAACCGAGCGCGATGGCCGACCCGACTCCGCCGAAGGTCACACCCGGAGCGCGGGTGCCGCGCGCCTCGGATGTGAGGTTCACCGGCGCGCCGGTGCCGTCGACGTTCAATCGCTGGGCGTTCCAGAGCTGATAGACCGGCTGGGACGATTGCGTACTGCCGGTGAATGCGGTCGCCTGTGCGACGTGGTAGAAAGCCTGTTCCCGCGACAGCCGGTTGGCGTCGGCATAGGCGTTCCAATCGGTCAGCAGGTCTCCGTAGATGTTCGACAGATTGGTGTAGACGATCTTCGTCAGGGCGGGCGCCGCCGTCTCGAACGCTTGCAAATACAGCGGGTTCGGGATGATGAGGTCGAGGCTGTCCCGCGCGAGATCCTTTTCAAATTCCCCCACCGGGTTGCCATGGTACGCGAGTTGGGCCAAGCGGATGTGGGTGTATTTGTGCGCGATGTCCGCGCGGGGAACCGCGCCGATTTCGGCCGGAGTGACTACCGGCGGCGGGCTTGTCGGCGGTGATGTACCCAGCGGTGTCGAACCCGCGGGACGGATTTGGAAATCGTCGAACCAGACGGCGCCCGCTGCGGCCCGGCCGCGCTCGATGCCCACGAAGCCGCCCCCGGCGATGCGGGAGTCCATCACGTCCAACGCCGCGACCGCGGTGTTGCTCCACGATCCCGTCGCGGTGAGCCACTGATTCGTATCGGTGCGGAACACGACCGCGCGGAGTCGGCTCCCCTCGGCGACGAGCGTCAGGCGAATCCAAGTGCCGCTGACGTAGGTCGACGAACGGATCGTGCCGAGCACCGTTTCCGCACCGTTCACGACGCTCTTCAATTGCACGTTCAAACCGCGCACGACGGTCAACTGATAGTACGTCGGCTGCGCGGTCTCGAGGCGATTCCCGCGGACGAATACCCCCGACGGGATGAGGTTGTCGGCGTACACGGCGACGCCCGCGCTCGCATCCGCGGCGATGGAACTGCCGAGCCAGGCGCGGCTCTGGGTGGTGCTGAGGCCGTCGGACGCGATTGCCAGCGCCGGGGACAAGGCGCGCCCGGCGCCGACGGTGAAGGCTGTCGGTCGATTGTTGCTCCACGTGTTCCAGTTCGCCGGTACGGTGCCG
Source organism: Fimbriiglobus sp. (assembly GCA_025352235.1). Taxonomy (GTDB): domain Bacteria; phylum Planctomycetota; class Planctomycetia; order Gemmatales; family Gemmataceae; genus JALHQU01. The sequence goes on along the minus strand of JANXTU010000499.1, from coordinate 21,264 downwards.
CGCAGGGAAGTGTCGAACGCTTCGTTCACGCCCGGCGGGGCGAGCACGGCGAAGTCGTCCACGAACGCCATGCCCGATCCGCCCGTGCGCCGGCCCAAACCGACGTACCCGTCCCGCGACGGGATCGATGTCCTCACGCGGATCACCTCGGTTTCCGCCGCTTGCCAGGTGCCGTCGCCGCGCAGATACGCTCCCGTGTCGAGTCGCTGCACCGTCACCCCGGCCCATTCGCCGACGGGTTTCAACGAGACGCGGGCCCATTTGCCCGTCAGCGAATCGAGCGAGTTCACCCGACCCAACGACCGGGCGCCGCCCTCGTTCACCTCGAAGAGTTCGACGTTGCGCGACCCGCTGAACTCGGCGGCGACGTAGCTCGGTTTGTCGGTGTCGAGGTCGACGCCGCGGGCGATCGCATCCATCCGGACTGAAGTGCCGGCGCGGATCGAGAATGCCGCGCCGTAATCGCCGGGGAACGTCGATTGATTCCAGAACCGCGACGAGTTGGACGTGGCGCCAAGCGACGCCAACGAGGTGGAGCCGGAGACGGCGGCGAGCTTCGTCGTGATGTACTGCTGTTGGCCGTCGTTGCTCCACGCCGACCAACCCTGCGGGAGCACCGGCGCGGCGAGGGAATCGAACGATTCCCCCGCCCAAGTGACACTCGGGTTTTCCCGCGCTTCCAATTGTTCGAGAGTCGAGCGGAGCGCCGAGGCGGTGCGAATCATGGTGAGGATCCATCCCGTGGTGCGAATCGTGCGGGTCGTGTCGGGTGCGAGGTACTCGGGGCGAAACGATTTCACCGGACCGTCTGCAAGTCGCCCGGGCCCGATGCGTATCACTGCGGAGCCTCGACGTTTGCTGACTTTCGACCGGCCGCGCACCTCTCCGCCAAGAAATGGGCTATCGGCTTCGCGCCGGCCGGCGAACAGCGCCCGCATTCCGCTGACGACTGGCATCCGTGCGCCAGCCCGATTCGCCGGCGCAGCCGGTCAATTCTCCCCCGGTTCGCCCCGGTTGCGATTCGCCGTACAACGAGTGCGAATGGAGGGGGCAATGCCGATTGCGCCGAAGAATCCGAAGCCGTGGATCGCGTTCACCAGCGCGGTCGCGCTGTTCGGGATCGCGTGGACCCTCGCCGAAGCTCGGCTCGGTCCGCGGCCGAATCCGCGCCATCCCGCAATCGTCGACTCGGCTTACTTCGCGTTCGCCCTCTCGGCCGGGGCGGTCTTGATTCAGACGCAAGCGACACGCGCCGAATGGTCCGCGGGCTCGAACGCGTTCCGCGTGGCCCGCGCCGCTTGGCTCGGCGGGCTCGCGGTCTTTTTCGTCCACCTCGGCGCGGCGTTTCACCTCGCTCACGATTGGAGGCACGACCGCGCCTTCGACCACGTCGAAGCGACGTCCGGCTTTGGCCCCGGCCTCTTCGTGTCCTACGGCTTCGCGCTGATCTGGCTGATCGATGGAGTCGTCTGGACGTTGGCCTCGGAGCGCTATGCCCGCCGGCCGAAATGGATCGCCGCCATTCTGCACGGAGCGATGGTGTTCATCTGGATCAACGCGACCGTCGTTTTCGGGCAAAGCCCCTTGCGCTGGATCGCGGCGGGGGTGTTCGCGCTATTGCTCGGGCAACTCTTGAAGAATCGGTTGCTCGCCCGCGCACCGCTTGGTCCACTCGGAACGGAGTGACGCTTCGAGATTCCCGACGAATCGCGGGGCATCGGCGAGCGGGCTGGCCAGCAGTCGCTCGCGCATCGTGCGCCGGAGTTCGGCCAATTCGGGCCGGCGGTTCATCCACATCTTCGCCAGCGGGATCAACGCGTCCGGGTCTTCGGCGATGAATTCGGGCAGTCCGACCGCCAGCATCGCCATGGCCCCTTGCCGGGAGAGGTAGCTCCCCCCCGCCACGGTGAGCACGGGCACCCCCATCCAAAGGGCATCGCCCGTGGTCACGCCGCCGTTGTAAGGGAACGGGTCGAGCGCCACGTCGATGCCGTGGTATGCTTCAAAATAATGCCGTTTGGGCAACCGCGTCACCAGTTGGATGCGATCGCGCAAAATGCCGGCTTTCATCAAGCGTTCCGAGAGCCGCTTTTGCGCCGACTGCGATTGACCCGAGAGCAACACCAACCGTGAACCGGCGAGCGACTGGATGAGCTTCGCCCAGGCGTCGAGGCAGCGCTCCGAGATCTTCGCGGAGTTGTTCAAGCAGCCGAAGGTGAAGCCCTTGCGGCTCGACGCTGGCAATTCGTTGATGTCCGGTGCGTCCGGGGGCGGCGCATACACCCAAGGCACCTCCGGTAGGCGCAGGCACTTTTCCAGATAAAGCGAATCGGTGATGCCGGGCGGATCGGAAACCGGATCGGTGATGCGGAAGTCGATCGCTTCGACCCCGGTGGTGTTCGGATATCCGAACAGCGTGGCTTGGATCGCCGCCGGGCGATACGCACACACGATCAGCCGATTCCCAGCCGTGTGCCCGCCGAGGTCGATGAGGATGTCGATGCCATCCTGCCGGATCCACTCCGCGGCTTGGCGATCCGAGAGTTCGCGGATCGGCCGCCAATGGTCGACGGCGGCCTTCAACTTCGCGGTCGTGTCGTCGTCGTGGAGCACGTTGGAGTAGGCGAAGATTTCAAAGCCCGCGCGGTCGTGGTGTCGGAACAGAGTCTCCAAAAACGGGGCGATCGTATGCTCGCGGAAATCGGCGGACAGGTAGCCGATTCGCAGCCGGCGGTTCGGATCGGGTGGGGCATTCGGCGCCGGCCTCGGTTGCACGGGCGTCGTGAAGCGTCGGCCCCAGTCTTCGTGCTCGGCGCGCAACTGTTCGGCTGGGATGTTCGACGAATAATTGAGGAGCAACAGCAAATTGCTCTGGATCGCGGGGGCGTCCGGGCGGTAATGGAGCGACCGGCGCAGGCAGGCGATGGCGTCGTCGCCGCGGCCTTGCTCCGAGAGGTTCACCGCGAAGTTGCTCCACGCGTCGGGGAAATCGGGCTTGGCTTGCACCGCGAGTTCGTAGTGGAATAACGCGTCGTCCTTACGACCGAGGAGTTCGAGCGCGAGCGCCATCGCATTGTGCGCTTCGGGATAGTCCGGTTTCAATTTCAAGGCGCGGTGTTGCAGCTCGATCGCTTCGGTCGGGTTGTTCCCGTTGGCGAGGGCCAACCCCAAGTTGTATAGCCCACGGTGATCGTCGGGGTTGTCAGAAACGTACGCGCGGAAGAGCGCGATCCCTTCGGTCGCCCGGCCGGTGCGCAGGAGCAAATCCCCGAGTCGCAACGTGCATTCTTTGCTCTTGGGTTCGATGCGCAGGACTTCGCGGAACGACACTTCGGCGTCGCCGAATTGGCCGAGGCCGGCGTAGGTGGTGCCGAGGTTGTAGTGGGCATTGGCGTGATCCGGATCGAGGCGCAGACAGGCCGCGTATTGGTCGATGGCCTCGGGTTCCCGGTGCTGCTTGCGGTAGAGGTTGCCCAAGTTGTAGAGAGCGTCGGTGAAGCGGGGATCGGCCGCGAGGGCGAGGGCGTAGCAACGGATTGCCTCGTCGATCTCCCCGCGCCGCACGAGCAACACGCCGAGGTTAGCGAGGGCGGAGGGGAACGTCGGCATTTGTCGAATCAGCGCGCGATAGCCGGACTCGGCCGCGTCGAATTGGCCGGCTTGATGCAAGCGAACAGCTTCCGCGAATGCGGATTCGAGCCCGGTTGGGATTTGGGGGTTCGCCACGAGATTTCCTCGGCTGTGGCGACACGTTTTCAACGTGTCGGAATCGATTCATCCGACGCGAATGTGACTCGATGACCGACACGTTGGGAAACGTGTCGCCACGCGAACGGCGCATGGAAAAACCCGGCCGGTGGCCGGGTCATTCGGTGCCGCGTCGCGATTCACTCGCCGACGTAAGGCATCAAGCCGATGAAGCGGGCCCGCTTCACGGCGTTGGACGCGGCCCGTTGGAACGGGGCGCACAAGCCACTGCGCTTGCGGCTGAACAGCTTGCTTTGTCCCGAAACCAGTTTCTTCAGCGAGCCGACGTCTTTGTAATCGACGAATGCGGGACGCGGGCAACCTTCTTTGGTGCAAAACCGGCAGCGGCTCTTCCGGGCCGACAACTTCTTCGTTCGAATACCAAGCATGATCGAGGCAACCTTTTGGTTGGATACGGTAGTCCACAGACGTAAGAGATTTTAGAACAATCGGTTCCGCTGTCAACACCCTTGTCGCCGAGAATGCGTCCGGCCACTTTTTTCCGCCCGCTTCTGCCAAACTCCCCTTTTGTCCACTGCGTTTCGCTGTCACAATCGTCGGTATGTCAACAATCGATGAAATCCTCGGCCCGGCCGGTCTCGTTTCGCAGCGATTCCCCGCGTTTGAAGCCCGGCCGCAGCAGGTCGAGATGGGCCAAGCCGTGTTCAACGCCTTGGCCAAGAAACAGTCGTTGCTGGTGGAAGCGGGCACCGGTGTGGGCAAGAGCTTCGCTTACCTCGTCCCAGCGATCCTCGCGGTCGCGGCCGACCCGAACCTCCGCATCGTCATCAGCACGCACACCATCGGCTTGCAAGAACAGCTCATTCGTAAAGACATCCCGTTCTTGAAGTCGGTGATGCCCCAAGAATTCCGCCCGGTACTCGTCAAGGGGCGCGGGAACTACCTCAGCCTCCGGCGGATGCGTGCGGCCCAAGTGCGCCTGGGCTCGCTGCTGACCGACCCGACGGCCGTCGAGCAACTCATCGCCATCGGCAAGTGGTCCCGGCAGACGACCCTCGGCAGCAAGAGCGACCTGCCGCTGACCCCGCTCCCGGCGGTCTGGGACCTCGTCGAATCCGATAGCGGCAATTGCTTGGGGCGCAAGTGCCCGACGCACAACGAGTGCTTCTATTACAAGGCCCGCAAGGCGACCTTCGGCGGGAATATCCTCATCGTCAACCACGCTCTGTTCTTCAGCGATCTCGCGCTCCGCCGGCTCGGCGCCGGGGTGCTGCCCGACTACCACGCGGTGATTTTCGACGAAGCCCACACGCTCGAAGATGTCGCCGCGGATCATCTCGGCATCAATGTCAGCCAAGGCGGCATTGAATACGTGTTGAATCAGCTGTACGCCGCGCGGAGCCACAAGGGCGTGCTGGCCACGCTGGGCGATCCCGATTCCGTCGGTTTGGTCGAGGAAGTCCGCCAAGCGGCCGAGCGGTTCTTTTCGTCGGTCCACCACTGGCATGCGAATCAGGGCAAAGGCAATGGCCGGGTGCGGACGCCGAACCCGGTGCAGGACACCATCACCGATGCCATCATGAAGTTGACGAGCGCGCTCGTGGTGTTGGCGAAAGCCCAAAGTGGCGAAGAAGAAAAGCTCGAACTGACGAGCCGGGCGGAGCGACTGACCAGCCAAGCCCACGAGATCCGCGAATGGCTCGGCCACGAACTCGCGGGTCACGTGTACTGGGTCGAAGTCCGGCAGGGCCGCATTATCCGCGTGACTTTGGCGAGTGCGCCGGTCGAAGTCGGTCCGGCGTTGCAGGAACAACTCTACGCCAAGATCCCCGCGACCATCCTGACGAGTGCGACCCTCAGCACCGGCGGACGCGACGGCTTCGAGCACTTTCAAACCCGCCTCGGCTTGGACAACGCCAAGACCCGGCAGCTCGGGAGCCCCTTCGATTTCAAACAACAGGCCGAACTGCATCTGTTCCGCGATATGCCCGACCCGTCCGGCAACTCGGCGGCCTACGAAGCCAGGGTGCAAGATCGCTTGCCGGAGTACATCGAGAAGACGCAGGGCCGAGCATTCGTCCTCTTCACGAGCTACTACTTCATGAACAAGTGCGCCGAGCGCCTGCGGTCGAAGTTCGCTAAGGATGGCTACACCTTCTTCTGCCAAGGGGACGGCTCCCCCGCGCCGAAGATGCTCGAAGACTTCCGCACCGCGACCAAGGCCGTGCTCTTTGGCGTCGACAGCTTCTGGCAGGGAGTCGATGTCCGCGGCGAAGCGCTACAGAACGTCATCATCACGAAGCTGCCGTTCGCAGTGCCGGATCGACCGTTGATCGAGGCCCGCGTCGAAGCCATCGAAGCCGCCGGCGGCAACGCCTTCCGCGATTACCAAGTGCCGACGGCCGCAATCAAATTGAAGCAGGGCTTCGGCCGGTTAATCCGCACCGCCACCGACAAAGGCATCGTGGTGATCTTCGATCCACGGATTCTGACGAAACAGTACGGCAAGCTTTTTTTGGATGCATTGCCGGAGTGCAAACGCTTCGTGGATGGCGTGCGGGAGAAATGACGCTATGTTGGTGCGTTTTCGCGTTCTGGGCGGACTTCAAAACTCAAAACTGATCTCGGGGCCGTTTCCATCGCTGTCAGCGAAATGCGAATCGCGGTGGAAATGGTAACCCGCTTCGTACGCTGTTCTTGGTCAATCCTGATAACGGCACCATCTGGTGGAGGATCAAGGTCAACCGACAGCACGCCGTCTTGAGACATGTCCTCAAAGCGATGGACAAATTCATGCAGAGTCTCCACGGTATTGATCCCTCCCAAACCCAATACCCCGGACTTCAAATCGCGTATTCCGGTTGGAACATCATCATGGTTTGGAGTTCTTAGAATCACGCGACGATCTCGACCACATCGCCCGGTTGAATGCCGACCAAGGCAATCATCGCCGAGGAGACGAGCGGCACCAACTGATCCAAGCGATTCTTCCGCGCTATCAAGACAACGACGGCGACCCCGGCCGCCGCGAGATTCTGCTGATACCTGAGATTCTGATCCACCGTGAGCAGCACCTTGAACCCCGCTCCCGCCATGAGCGCGAGCAGTTCGCCGTTCTTCTTGCCGGCCCAATCCATGTCGCGGATCGTTCTAACGGTATGGCCGACGAATTCGCCTCGCAAAGGGCGGGGCACGCATTCGTCAAGCAGAATGCGCATGGGCCACCAGCAGTTCGTTGGCTTGCTCCAGCGCCGCGATGGCTTGCTCACGGGAGACGGTCGGGAAGTGATCTAGGAAGACTTCCAGCGAATCCCCAGCCGACAAATAGTCGAGAAGGGTATGAGCAGGAACGCGTGTCCCCATAAACACGGGCGTACCGCCGAGGATGTCGGGATCGCTGTGAACGAGCGGTTGAGCGGATGTCATGACTGTACCTCCGAACTCCATCGTATCACGCCACGTCACCAGATCTCAAAATCCTGTGCTGCACGATGGTTTCGTCCGGCATCCCGCCGCTCAAAATCGGACGTAAAGCGTTGGCATGCATAGGTTCTACCCGAAATTAGAAATGCTTTCGCGGAGGGGTGGGGCACTCTGCGCCGAAATCATTTTCACCGGTCAAATCGCATAATCCGGCTGGAACATCTTCGCCGTCTTCGGCGAGAGGAACACGAACTCCCCGACGATCAAGGCCATTTTCTTGTGGTGATCCGGGGTCAGGTCGACGTTGACCACCAAGCCGAAGTCGTCGGCCCTCACGCGGACTTTGACCACCGAGCCGGCCGGGTTGATGTGGATGATCTTGCCGCGGATGCAGTTGCCCACGGCCCCCGTACGGTCCAAGTCGAGTTCGTGCGGCCGCACGTACACCGCGGCCGTGCCGTCGCCGGTTTCCAACACCCGGCCGCTTTCGATCGGCATCTCCACGTCGCCCAACAGCACGCGGCCATCTTTCAACTGCGCTTGAAAGATGTTCACGTTCCCCAAGAAGTCCATGACGAATGCGTTCGCCGGTTTCTCGAAGACCTCGGCCGGGGTACCCGATTGTTCGATCCGCCCGGCGTTCATGATCACGATCTTGTCCGCGACTTCGAAAGCTTCTTCTTGGTCGTGCGTCACGAACAAACTCGTGACGTGGAATTCGTCATGGAAGCGGCGCAGCCACGCCCGCAACTCGGTGCGGACCTTGGCGTCGAGCGCGCCGAAGGGTTCGTCGAGCAGGATCACCTTCGGTTCCGGGGCGAGCGCGCGGATCAAGGCGATTCGCTGTTTCTGGCCGCCGGAGAGTTGGGACGGATAGCGGTGCGACATCGTTTCGAGCCGGACGAGGTGGAGCAGTTCCTCGACGCGCTTCTTGACGCGGTCTTCCTTCCAGCGGCGAACGCGCAGCCCAAACGCGACGTTCTCGAACACCGTCATGTGCTTGAACAGGGCGTAGTGCTGGAACACGAAACCGACGTTGCGCTCCTTGGCTGACTGGTGCGTGATGTCGTCTTGGTGGTACGACACCGTCCCCGAGTCCGCGACTTCGAGCCCTGCGATGATCCGCAGCAGCGTCGTTTTCCCGGACCCGGACGGGCCGAGGAGGGCGACGAGCGCCCCGGTCGGCGCTTCGACGTTGACGCCGTCGAGGGCGACGAAGTCGCCGAATTTCTTGCTGACGTTCTTGGCCGTGATACTCATGGGGTCCAGTTTATGGGTCGAAACGAATCCGGCGGGACGCGATCGGGCGAATCGCATTGCTTCCACGATCCCACTCGGGATAATCACCTTCTGACTCACCCGATCCCTCACAGGGTTCGGCACGCCCCGAGAACCCGTCCATGAATGCCGCCGAACTCGATGCGCTGTTCCGCCAGTTCCTCGCCGATCGCAAGCTCAGCGGGTCGGAGCGCGAGACGCTGATGGCGTGGGCCGCGAAGAACATCACGACCGAACAGCAGCGCGGCGTCGCCCGCAGCCGGCTGTTCGATGCGGCTCGACAAGCGGTCACCGAGACCGGCGCGGTCGAAGTGATCGACTTCCTCGAAGCGGCCATGAAGGTGATCGTGCCGGTTCAAAACGCGGGCGTCGGCGAATCCAGCTCCGCGGCCTGCTTTAGCCCCGGCGAGGCCTGCCTCGGGTTGATCGTCAACCACATCATCAACGCCCGGCGGACCATCGATATCTGCGTATTCACGATCACCGACGACCGCATCAGCAACATGATCGTCGCGGCCCACAAGCGCGGCGTGAAAATCCGCATCATCACCGACAACGAAAAAGCCTACGATCCCGGATCGGATGTCCCCCGCTTCCGCGAAGCGGGCATCCCGGTCGTCGTCGACGAGTCGCCGTATCACATGCACCACAAGTTCGCCATTTTCGACGGGCGGCGGATGCTCAACGGCAGCTACAATTGGACGCGCGGCGCCGCTGCCCAGAACGAAGAGAACATCGTCGACACCGACGACGCCCGGTTGATCGGAAAATTCCAGCACGAATTCGACGCCTTGTGGATCGGACTGCCCACCGCCCAGTGACCCGATCTTTGTGGCGACACGTTTCTTAACGTGTCGGAAACGTATACGAGGACTTTGGAACCTGGTATATAACTTCGATTCTCCGACACGTTAAGAAACGTGTCGCCACAAAGATCGGGCTGCGGTGCTCGCCGCACCGCGTACTCGAAGTGCATCAACTCCCGCCTTTCACCAGTTTGGAACTCGACCCACCATGCGAAAACCGCTCCTCGCCTCGTTCGGCTTGTGCGTCTCGATCCTCGGCGTCTTGCTCGCTCAACCGAAAGCGGAATCGGCCGGGATGTACGTCAACAAAGGCAACCGGGTCGATACGGCGAAGGCGACACTCGCTTCCTTTGGATTGCCGAACTTGACCGGCAAGTGGTACTTCGCCGGGCCGTTCGACAACCCGGATCGCAAAGGCATCGATGTGAAATACCCGCCGGAGAAAGAGGTCGATCTGAAAGCGACCTTCGTCGGCAAGAACGACCGCAAGTTCGGCTGGCAGGAGTTCAAAGGCTTCGAACTCGGGAAAATTCTGAGCCTCAAGTCGATCATCACCGAAGATAACAACGATGCCGTCGTGTACCTCTACCACGAATTCGATGCGATCGAAGCGGGGCGACTTCCCGTCTCGCTCGGGGCCGACGACACGATGTCGCTCTGGTTCAACGGCGCGCGCTTGCTCTACGAGGATCACGAACGGGCCGCGGCGCCGGATCAATTCTTCACCCAGCTGAAGTTGAAGCCGGGCAAGAACCAACTGCTATTGAAGGTCTGCCAGTACGCCGGCGGTTGGGAAGTCTACGTCGCCCCGGAACTGCCCGACACCCTGCCGCAGAAGATTCAGACCCGATACGAGAAGGATTTCCCGCGCACCGGTGCGCCCGCCGTTTCGACCGATACCACCGGCGAATCCAAGTTCTACGAGATCACCACGATCCAAGAGCCGGCGGATTGCGTCCTCGAAGTCGGTGGCCTCGCGTTCCGGCCCGACGGCAAATTGCTCGCCTGCACTCGCCGCGGGGAAATTTGGCTCATCGCCAATCCGACTTCCAAGAACCCGGCCGAGATCAAGTTCACCAAGTTCGCCAGCGGTTTGCACGAGGCGCTCGGCATCTCCGCCCCGGACAACAAGACCGTGTACGTCGGCCAACGGCCGGAACTCACGCGGGTCGTCGATTCCGACGGCGACGGTGTCGCCGACGAATTCAACACCGTGTCCGATGCGTGGGGCGTCTCGGGGGATTATCACGAATACTGCTTCGGCCCAGCCGTGGACAAAACCGGTGACATGTACGTGACACTGAACGTCGGCTTCGGCGGTGGCCACCAAGCGAAGGGAGCCTTCCGCGGCTGGTGCATGAAGATCGACCCGAAGAGCGGAAAGACCGAGCCGTTCGCTTACGGCCTGCGGTCGCCCAACGGCGTCACGGTCAGCCCCGACGGCGACCTGTTCTACGCGGACAACCAAGGGGAATGGTGCGCGAGCAACAAACTCTGCCACCTGCAGAAGGGCAAGTTCTACGGACACCAAGCGGGCCTGCGTTGGTTGAAGGATTCGCCGTATTCGGAGCGCTCCGACAAAGTCGCCAGCGGCATGATGTACGACGGCCAACCGGCGCCTGGGAAGACGACCCCCAAAGGTTTTCCCGAAGTCGAACGCCCCGCGATTTGGTTCCCCTACGGCCGCATGGGTCAGTCGGTGAGCGAGCCGAAGTGGGACACCACCGGCGGCAAATTCGGCCCCTTCACCGGGCAGATTTTCGTCGGCGATCAAACCAAAGCCGTCGTCATGCGGGTGGCGCTCGAAAAGGTCAACGGCGTCTTCCAAGGGGCCTGCTTCCCCTTCCGCGGCGGCTTCCAATGCGGCGTCAACCGCCTTGCCTTCGGGCCCGACGGCAGCTTGTACGTCGGACAAACGAACCGCGGCTGGGGATCGCTCGGCGGCAAACCGCAGGGCTTGCAACGCCTCAGTTTCCTCGGCGAGGTGCCGATGGAAGTCCACGATGTGAAGCTGACGAAAACCGGTTTCGATTTCACCTTCACGAAGCCCCTCGACCCGGACACCGTCGCCAAGACCGACGCCTTCGCGTTGAAATCGTTCACGTATATTTACAACAGTAACTACGGTTGCCCCGAGACCGACACGCAACCGGAAAAGGTCGCGGCGATCCGCTTGTCCGGGGACCGCAAAACCGTCAGCGTGGAAGTCCCCGAACTCCGCATCGGCCGGGTCTACGATTTCAAACTCAACAACGTCCGCGCGGCCGACGGGCGGGATTTACTCCACAAAGAAGCCTACTACACCCTGAACGAGTTACTCCGATGAGCCCAGCACCGGTCGCGTTGATCACGGGGAGCGGGAAGAAGCGCGTCGGCGCGACCGTGGCGGAAGCGTTCGCCCGCCGGGGATACTCCATCGCCCTGCACTACCGGACTTCTGCGGCCGAAGCCCTGGAGACCGCCGAAAGGCTCAGATCCCTCGGCGTCGCCGTCGAAGCCTTTCAAGCGGACCTCGCCGAAGAATCGGAAGTGAACGCGTTGGTCGAGGCAGTATTTGCCCGGTTCGGCCACGTCGATGTCCTGGTGAACGCGGCGGCAATTTGGAAGCGTAAAGCGCTCGAAGACGTGACCGCGGCGGATGTGACGGCGCACTTCGATGCCAACGCCCTCGGCACTTTTTTGATGTGCCAACACGTCGGCTTGAAGATGGTGGAACAGCCCGACGGCGGGGTCATTGTCAACATCGGCGATTGGGCCGAGGTGCGACCTTATCTCGGTTATGCAGCTTACTTCCCGAGCAAAGGCGCGGTGACGGCGATGACGCGCAGTTTCGCCGTGGAACTCGGCACCCGCAACCCGCGCGTGCGCGTGAACGCGATTCTCCCCGGCCCGGTCATGCTTCCGGCCGATCTGCCCGAGGAGGAGCGCCGCCGCGCGATCGACGCCACGCTCGTCAAGCGCGAAGGCCGACCGGAGAATATCGCCCAAGCAGTATTGGCCCTCGTCGAAAACGATTTCATCACCGGTGTTTGCTTGCCCGTCGACGGCGGCCGGACGATCTACGCCCCGGAGTGAGCGATCAGAGTCGCGTTCGGACCGGGCAAAGTTTGTCGGCGAGTTGCTCCAAAATCAGGGCGAGTTGGACGCGCCGGTCGATCAACCGCTCCGCCTCGACGCACGCTTCGAGCATCGCCATCAGGCCGTCGGGCCCCGCGTTGCGGGCGAGGACGGCGAGCTGACCCCGTTCCTCGGCATCGAGCTCGTCGACCGGCGAGCCGAACGCCAGCCGCAGTGCCGCTTGCAATTGCGCGATCAGCAATCTCAGGACCGCCGAAGTCCGGCCCCGTTGGGCGGCGCCGTCTTTGCCCGCGTCTTCGGTGAAGCGCAACCACTTCTCGGCGAGTGCCGGGGAATCCGGGCGGGTCTGGATCATCGCGTTCAACAGCACCGCGCGGAATTCGCCCAGCTCGGCGCCGGCCAAGCTCAGCGCGACGCCGACACTCCCGGCGCCGATGCGCGCGAGTCGGGCGATCTCCGCCGCATCGCCGACTTCGTGGAGGGTCAACACCCGTTCCAGATCGGGCACGCTCAGGGGGTGGAACCGCAAAATCTGCACGCGGGACAGGATCGTCGGGAGTTGCTGCTCCGTCGAGTTCGCCAGCAAAATCAGGACGGAACCGGGCGGCGGTTCTTCGAGCGTCTTCAGAAAGCAGTTCGCCGATTCGTCGTTGAAACTGTCCGCGTCTTCGAGGATCGCCACTTTCCGGCTGCCGCGCGACGGCTTCAACCCGAGTTGCATGCAGAAGCTGCGGACGACCTCGACCGGCAATTCGAGCTTGTCGTCGGGCTTGGCCGCCCGTGTCACATCGGGGTGCGTTTTCGACGCGACTTGGGCGCAACTCGGGCAGCGATCGCAGGCAACGAGCGCGGCGGGGGGATGCTCGCACAAAATCGCTTTGGTGAACTCCTCGGCGAAGAGGCGCTTGCCGATGCCGTCCGGCCCCACGAATAAGTAGGCGTGGGCCAAGCGGCTCCGGGCGAATGCCGATTGCAGCTTGGCGACGTTGGCGTCGTGCCCGCGGATGCGTTCCCAACCCATGCGTTATCCCGCGAAGAGGCCGCGTTAACAGAGATGCCTGAGTATGACCTGTCAGTGCGTTGGTCGAAGTGGTGTCACAACGCGGCTACAAACTGGCTTGCGGCACGACACATGTTAAACCATTGGCACTCGCCACTAAGTCTTGGCCCGCAGTTGAACGGATCATCACATCCGTAGACCTTGGCGCAGAATTTCGCCTTCAATTTGTCATCTAGCAGTAACCGTAAAACATTTGATCGCACCATTTCTATCGTCGCCGTGCCATCTACCACACGAACCGGAGAGTGCTTTTTTGCCAGTCCCAGGAAAATCTGCCGTGCAGATTCCAGACCTGCATTCTGTTCAAACCCGTTCGGCGTTTCGCCCCGTCCGTTCCTAACTCGTGAAATGCCCAGATCTACCGGCACGTCGATCAAGAACACCACGTCAGGAATCGGGAACTGTTCAATCATCGACGACGCGATAGTATCGGCGTTTGCGCCGTTCATGCCCTGATATGCGACGGTCGAATAAAAGTACCGATCCAAGATGACGATCTTCCCGTCGGCTAGAGCGGGGGATATGAGGTCACGAACGTGCTCTTTCCGGTCTTCGGTGAAAGCGTGTAGCTCTTCTTCCAATGGCATACGGCCATTGGTAGCCGAGTCGCGGATTTTCTTGCCCCAAGCACCGTCGGTTGGCTCTTTCGAGCGGACGGTGGGTACCGCGATAGACACGAAGAACTTTTCGAGAAGATCGACTTGGGTGGTTTTCCCGGCCCCGTCGATTCCCTCGAAAACGATTAGCAGTCCGCGTTGAGTAAGCAACATTTTGATAGGATACGGCAGAGTCTTTCCTGTGACAACCGGAAAGGCACACATCGAATGGCAAACCTTGCTGGCATCAATTCGTTGCGCGCTCAATGCGTGTGGGGAACCATGTCGGCGGCGTGGTAGCTCGAACGCACGAATGGCCCGGCCACGACCTGCTTGAAGCCCATCGTGCGGGCGCGGACGGCGATCTCGTCGAACTCCGCCGGTGGCACGAACCGCGAGACGGGGATGTGCTTCAGGGTCGGGGCGAGGTACTGCCCGAGGGTGAGGACGTCGCAGCGGATGTCCCGCAAGTCGGCGAGGACATCGAAGAGTTCGTCGATGGTTTCGCCGATGCCGAGCATCAACCCGGCTTTCGTCACAAGCTCCGGCGCCCGAGTTTTCACGCGATCCAACAGATCGAGGCTGCGGCGGTAATCGGCGCGGCCCCGGACTCGGCCGTAGAGTCGCGGCACCGTTTCGAGGTTGTGATTGAAAACTTCCGGCTTCGCTTCGATGACCCGGTCGATGGCAGCGGTGTTCCCCATAAAGTCCGGCGTGAGCACTTCGACCGCCGAACCGGTGCGATCCCGCACGGCCAGCACGCAGCGGTAGAAGTGCTCGGCCCCGCCGTCGGGGAGGTCGTCCCGCGTCACGGACGTGATGACCACGTGCTTCAACCCTAGGCGGTGGGCTGCTTCGGCGACGCGCGCCGGTTCGTCGTCGGCGATCAATTCCGGCGTCCCCTTCGGCACCGAACAGAATCCGCACGGACGGGTGCAGACGTTGCCGAGGACCATGAACGTCGCCGTGCGGCGGGACCAGCACTCCGGCCGATTCGGACAGCGGGCACTCTCGCACACGGTCTCGAGCTTCAATTCCTCGATCAAACCGTTCGTGAAGTGATTCTCGTTCCCCGATGGCAACGGGCGCCGGAGCCAATCCGGCAGGCGGCGATTCGCAATCGGCGGCTTGGTTTCGGCCGGTTTGTCGATGAGCGTGAGCGTTCGCATAAGCTAGTGAGCACCGTGAAGATCTTGAAATCAGTTTACCGAACGGCGCGGGTTCGAACCACAATCGGGCCGGGAAACGGGGATTCGCATGGGGCAGTTGGCGTTGAAACCGGCGTACCGGTGGGCATGGATGGCGGCGCTGGCCCTGACGGCGTTGAACGGCCTCAAGCCCGCCGTTGTGGACGACACCGCGTACTTGCTCTTCGCGAGGCATTTGTCGCAGCACCTGGCCGACCCCTACGGTTTCGAGATGTTTTGGAACGCCGTGCCCGAGCCGGCGATGGGCGTCCTGATGCCGCCGGTGCTGCCTTACTGGCTCGGTTTGGGGATCGCGATTTTCGGCGAGCACCTCTTACTGCTCAAGTTTTGGCTCTTTCCCTTCGCCCTGATTTTGTGCCGGTCGACGGCATGGTTGGTCGCGCGCTTCGCCCCCGGACGCGAGCGGACGGGATTGATCGTGATCGCCTTTTCCCCCGCGGTGTTGGTGCTCTTCAATTTCATGCTCGATGTGCCGGCGCTTGCGCTGGGGCTGGCGGCGCTGCGGCTGTTCATCGGCGGTTGCGACCGGCAGCGGATGCTGCCGATTGTCGCTTCCGGATTGGTGGCGGGTTTGGCAATGCAGACAAAATACAGCCTGCTCGTCCTCCCGGTCGTCTTCGTTTGGTACGCCCTGCTCCACCGGCGTTGGGCGGCCGCTGTCATCGCGGTATCACTGGCGACCGGGGTATTCTGGGCGTGGGAATACTGGTTGATTCAGAAGTACGGCCACTCGCACTTTTGGGTCAACGCCAAGGGGGATCGCGACGAAGCGTTGAATCTCGCGGACGCCCTCGATGCGCGATTGAGTTTGGTACGACCGCTGCTCGGGCAATTCGGCGGGCTGATGCTCGGCGTCTCGCTCTGGGTGGCGTCCGCGTACCGACCCCGCATCGCGCTGGGTGCCGCTTTCGTTTGCGCCGTGTTCCTGATCCCCGTATTTCTGGAATCGCAATCCGAATGGCACGGCGCGCTCCTGACGTTCCAAATCTTCGGCGGTGCAATCCTTTGCAATTACTGGTGCGCGACTTGGAAGATGCTGCGAGATGCCGAGTGGTCCGACTCCCTTTTCCTCGTCGGCTGGGTGCTATTGGAAGCGGCCGGGGCGCTCGGCCTTTCCCCATTCCCCGCCGCGCGGCGGATGCTCGGCGTCTGTTTCGCGATCTCGTTACTGGGGGTGCGCGCCGTCGCTGTCAGCGGGGTGTCACTGCGATCCGCAACCGCCGGCTCGGTCGCGTTCTCGCTGTTGATCTTCGCCGTCGATTGCTGGGACGCACGACCGGAGAAAATCTTGGCCGAGCGTGCCGCGGAAGTCGCCCAGTCCGCGCCGGGGGCAACCGTGTGGTTCAACGGGCACTGGGGCTTCCAATATTACTGCGACCGCGCCGGCATGTTGCCGGTCGTGCCCGGGCAATCGACACTCCGACCGGGGGATTGGTTGGTCTACCCGGTGATCCCGGACGACGGCGGCTTTTACCGCCCGTGGCACGGTGGGGCCAGTTTCGCCATCGACCCGGATTGCGTGGAAAAAATCATGACGCTGACTTGGGACGATCCGCTCATGGCCCAAACAATCCCGAACCTGTACGGCGGGAGCATGCCGATTCGCAATCGGAATCACCCGCGTTTGAAAGTGGCGATCTACCGCATTGTCGCGCCGTGGTTGCCCCGGCGGGAGTGAAACCGATCAACGAATCAGCACCTTGATGGGTTGGATGTTCGGGTCCTTCATCGTGTAGGACCACGCTTCTTCGCCCTCGGGGGTGATCTCGAGGACGCGTTGGGGGTAGACGCTGTTGTCGAGGAAGATGAAATTGCCGCTCGGCAGCTTCTGGATAAAGCGGGGGTTGTTGCTGGGCCGTTTGAAGCCTTCCGCCTTGCCGGTTTTGAGGTTGTACTCGACGAACTGATTGGCCTCGCCGAGGATGACCCGGTCTTCGCCGCTTTCGATGATCGTCGAGAAATAGCTCGTCGGGCCGGTCTTGATGGCCTTGTCTTTGATCTCTTTCCCTTTCGCATCGATAGTGATCATCTGCGGCGCTTGTCCTTGGGGCCCGTTGTTTTGGACGCCGAGAATCGTGTCGCCGTTCTTCATCCGCAAAGCGGCGCAGACGTCGGCATTGCCGAAGTTCGCGTTGTTCGGCCGGACGTATTTCATGACCTCTTTGCCGTCTTTGCCGTACTCGACGACGGCCTGGCGGCAGACCACGAGGCGGCTACCGTTCTCGAGGAGTTGGATCGATTGCGGCTGGCAAAAAAGCTTGCCGCCGCCGTTGGGGTTGTCGATTTCAATCCGCGATGACGACAGCACTTTGCCGGCGCGGTCGCGTTCGCTGACGGTGCTGTTGTTTTGGTCCACGATGTGGATGCGGTCGTCTTTGCCGAACACGAAATCGGCCGGGTTGCCGAGCCCCGGCAGTTTCCAGCGCTCTTTATCGTCTGGGCCATACTCGGTGAGCATGGCGTTTTGGCCGAAGCGGTAGTCGTGGAAGAGCAAGACGAAATGGCCCCGCAACTGCGGCTTCAGGCTGAGTTTGGCCAAGTCGATCGTCGGCTCGGCTTTCTTCCACCATTCCTTCCACGCGGTCTGGGCTTTGACCAATGAATCCTTAGTTTTCAGGCACTTCACTTTCGGCGCGTCTTTCCCCGCGATTTGCCCCAGCAGGTCTTCGGTCTGCCAGATTTGCCCGCGGGCCATCTCCGGGATCATCTCGATCAGCAGGCCCGCGGCTTCTTTTTCTTTGGCGAACAGCAGCAGCGACTTGATGAGCTGGAACTTCTGCACCGGCTCTTTTTCGGTCTTCGCGAGTTCGAGCACCGTCGGGTAGATGCCCTTGACCCGGCCCCCATCCGCCGCGGGGGCGCCCTCGACGAATGCGATCGCGGCCGCCGTGCGGCGGAGGACGTTGGTGCTCTTGAGGGCTTCTACCAAAACCGGGTCGGGCTTGCCGTCGACGACCGCCGCGGCGGTCAGGGTCGCTTGGATTTGCTCCGTCACCGCGAGGCTATCCGAGAGCGGCATGAAGCCGAGCAACGTCGGGACGATGTCCGGGCTCTTCGCTTTCGCGAGCGCCCGGATGGCCGCCGAGGCGACGTCGGCGTGGGAAACCTTCTCGATCCGCTTCAAAATCCATTCCGCCCGGTAAATGACCTCGGCGGCGTTGTTGGAATCCTTGGACGCGAGGCGGAGCGGCGCGATCGCCGGCGGCCCCATTTTCTCGAGGTCGGTCGTCGCCTTCAACCGGCCGTCGAAATCCTCGCTACCCAGCCGTTTGATGACGGCTTGGATCTTCGTCAACTCGGTATCGCTGAGGGTGCGTTCCTTCAAATACTTCAGCAGCCCGTCCGGGTCGGTCGCTTTCAGATTGGCGGAATCGAGCGCTTTCTTGTCGAGTTCCGCTTGATCCGGCGACTTGACCGACGGATTGTTCGGATCTTCGAGTTGCAGCGCGATCCCTTTTTGGAAGACGAGCACTTGGACCGGCGCATCTTCCCCGGGCATCGCGTCGGCAATCCCGATCAGGCCCGCTCCGGCCACGGGCAAAAGCAATCGGGCGAATCGCATGGTGCACTCCGGAGGGAAGGCGATGATTTGCGGACATTGTACTGCGCCGCGGCCCCAGTCGTATTGACGAGCCAACGGCCGCAGAATAACCTACGCCGACGGACAAAGCCACGACCCCGAGACCCACGGATATGGACGAGCGCTGGATCGCGGACCGCATCCGCCGGGACCTCGTCTCTGCCCCGGTGCCCGACCCGACACCCGCCCGTATCGTCGAAGATATCCCCGCGCAGATCGACGACCGGAACGCTTTTATTTTCGCCGCGTACCGGGTCCTTCTCGGGCGCGACGCCAGCCCGGTTGAAATCCTCCGCCACGCCCGGCTCTTGCGATTCCTCCCGTTCTTGTACACCCGGTGCCAGTTCCTCGAACGCCTGCGGAATTCGTGGGAAGCGATCGCGTTCCAAACCCGGACGCGCCTCCGCCACGAGGCCGAAATGCAGGCCCGCTCCGACGCGCTCGAATCGAAATGGGAACGGGACCACGCCCAACTCCGGGAGCAAATCCGCGCGTTGCAACGCTCCATCACCGAGGTCTCCTACGAGATCGTCGAAGACATCGTCGAACGGCAGAAATCGGCGGGGGTGCCGTTGTGAAGGTCTTGATCGCCTCGACTTTTGTCCCGTTCATCCGAGGCGGCGCTACCAAGATTGTCGAAGACCTCCACCGGGAGCTCCTGCGCCGCGGCTTCGAAAGCGACACGCTGTTGATCCCGTTTGATTCCCATTGGCCGAACATCGCCGAACAGACCGCGGCTCTCCGCTTACTGGATGTCGGCGACCGCGCCGACCGATTGATCGCCATCCGCACGCCGGCTTACGCCCTGCGTCACCCGAACAAAGTCGCGTGGTTCATCCACCACCACCGCGAGGCCTACGACCTCTGGGGCACTCCGTGGAGCGGCATGCCGGACACCGAATTCGGCCGGCACCACCGCGACATGATGCGGCGCTCGGACGAAATCTACCTGCGCGAATGCCACCGGGTGTTCGCGAATTCGCGGATCGTCGCCAACCGCGTCCTCGAGTTCAATGGCATCCGACCCCGGGCGATCCTTTACCCGCCGCTCGAATGCGATCACCCGTTTCGCCCCGGCCCCTTCGGCGACTGCATTTTGTACGTGAGCCGGTTGAACGCGATCAAACGCCAAGGACTCGCCCTCGAGGCGATGCGGCACACCGAACCTGATGTGAAACTCATCATCGCCGGCACCGGCGACGATCCCGGATATCAATCGAAGTTGGAAGCCGAGGCCCGCGAAATCGGGGTGGCGGAGCGCGTCCGCTTCACCGGTTGGATTTCCGACGCCGAGAAAGCCGCACTCACCGCCGGCTGCTGCGGGGCGCTCTACCTCGCCTTCGACGAAGATTCCTACGGCTATTCGACGCTGGAAGCGTTCCACGCGCGTAAGCCCGTCATCACCCTCACCGATTCCGGCGGCAGCTTGGAAGTCATCCGCGACGGCCACAACGGCCTCGTCTGCGAGCCGGAACCCGAAGCCCTCGCCGAGGCGATGAATCGACTGTGGCGCGATCGGGTCGACGGGGCGAGGATGGGTGAAAATGCCCACGCTACCCTCGCCGAGTTCGGCATCGATTGGGATCGCATCATCGAAAGGCTGACCGCGTGAAAATCGCTCTCGTCAGCCGGCAGACGCCGTTCGAATCGGGCGAAGTCGATGCCTTCGCGGCGGAATTGGCACAACGGCTGCGCCGATGCGGCCACGCCGTCGAACGGATCCGCTTCCCGTTTTCGCCGACGGTTCAAGACCGGCTGGTTTCCCGGTTGATCCGCTTCCATACCGGCGGCTCGGATCTCGTCGTGATGGCCGACGCCGTAGAACGCACGGGCGATTGGGACGAAACGATCCGCAAGATTTTGGAACCGGTCGAACTGTTCCGATACCGCTCGCCGATTACTGATGAGGAATCGCTCGCCCTCGCGGACACCGTGGCGGCGGTTCTCGCGGAACTCGGTTCCAACGGGATCGACGACCTTGCGGGCACGATGGCCCGGCACATCGCCGAAATGTCCGTCGCAGCTCCGTGACCCGGCCTCACTCTTTTTCTGCACCGAAGTCGACTTCCCGCGAATCGCCCGGCTTCACGGTCACCGTCCGCGACTCGGCGCGGGATTCACCGCGGTCGATCCAGCGGACGATGAATTCGTACTCGACGGACGCACCGGCTTCCAGCGCGGGTGTTTCGAACGTCCGCTCGAACCCGCTCGATTTCATTTTCACCCCGGCGACCCAAACCTCGGCGGCCGGGTGCGGCACGCGGAGCGCGATCCGCGCCCGGTTCGCGGCGCTCGGCGCCGGCCGCACCACCGTACAGAACCGAGTCGCCCCGGCCCATTTCGCCGTCGGTTCCCAACCGTAGGGCATCGTCGACTTGTACCGGAACGAATCCCAATCGAGGCCGTAGTAGCTCTGCAAAAAATAATTGCGGTGGGCGTCGCTACCGCCGAAGGAACCGGGTGTGACACCGAACGTCGGCACGGGCGGCCCGTAAAGCGTCAACCCGTTCGTCCAAAAACTCCCGAA